>JAUMVX010000018.1 GCA_030529945.1 Bacteroidia bacterium
CCCTCATAGCAGGAATTTACATCATATCAGACACGGAAGTTTGCAGGTGAGCCGGGATGGGTCTGAAGCCTTTTTTCGCGGACTACAGGCAGCCTTTCGGGAAATACACGAACATCGTGGCGCTGATCGAGGGCTGCGACCCTGCCCTGAAGGACGAATACATAGTCCTCGGGGCGCATTATGACCATCTTGGAGTGAAGAAGGGTAAAATCTACAACGGAGCGGACGACAATGCCTCAGGCTCCGCCGCCCTCATCGAGATCGCGAGGGAATTGCACGCTCGGCGTGCCTCCCTCAAGCGCAGCGTCATCATTGCGGCTTTCGATGCGGAGGAACTCGGGCTTTTCGGCTCTTCGGCACTCGTGAAGGAGCTTGAATCCACGGTCGGCATTGACAAGGTGAAACTTATGATGAGCGTGGATATGGTGGGCTGGTATAGGGCTTCGGGCTATCTGGAGCTTGAGGGTTCGGCCACTATGAGGGAGGGAAAGCGTCTCCTCGAAGCCGTGGCTTCGGATTATTCCATTACGGTCAAGGCCAAGGGCTTCGAGACTTCTGTGTTTACGGGTACTGACACTCAGGGCTTCGCCGAGAAGGGCGTGCCGACTCTCGCCGTTACGACTGGCCTCAAGTCCCCTTACCATAAACCGGGGGATGATGCGGAACTCATAGATTATGACGGGCTTGTGAAAGTGTCGCAGTATCTGGCCGCTCTGACGGAAAAGGTCGCATCAGACCCGGACTTCGCATCTTCCGGCAAGGTGGCGCGGAAGCATTCGGATAAGATTCCGGTATTCGAGGCGGGTCTTACGCTTTCTCCGACACGCTCGAGTCTGAATTTCCGGCGCAGCGCCCTGAACACTGACTCCGCCATAGGCTTCAGCGCAGGACCGCAGTTTCAGCTCAACTATAAACATATCGGTCTGAACGCCAGGGCGTTGTACGATTTCTCGGCTTCCCGTTTTCCGGATGATGACGACCTCTGGGGTTCTTCCCTCCGATATCGCCAGCACGCTCTGACAGTGCCGCTTATGCTCGTCAGCAATTTCGCCGCTACCTATGCCTTCAGGGTATATGTGGGCGTGGGTGCCTATTACAGCTATGTCTTTCAGAACAACGCGTGCGGCCGCACTCTTTCCTCCGTTCCGGTCGAGGTCGCGAAGAATCAGTATGGTATAGTGTACTGTTTCGGGATTCAGACGGGGCCTCTCTCCCTGTCTTTCGAAGGGCGTGACCAGAAGAACGGATTCTTCACGGGACCGTCCGCCCCGTCCGCGCGTCTGAACACGTTCTGCGTCAGTCTGGGGTATAACTTCTGAGAATCACTGAACGCGCCGCGGGCTTGCTGACTGTGGGCTCCGTCGATGTTCCGGAGGCTCAGTCGCCGCCGGAGGCTTTATCGCGATGCCGGTCTCAGTCGCCGTCCCGGACCTCCGGAGTGTCTTCTAACCGAGGAGCTCTTTGACGATGCCCGAGATGGTCCGTCCGTCGGACAGACCGGCGAGGGCCTTATTGGCCGCGGCCATAACCTTTCCCATATCCTTGATGGAGGCGGCGCCCGTCTGTGCGATGATCTCACGGATGCGCGTCTTCACCTCCTCTGCGGAGAGCTGCTTCGGGAGGAATTTCTCCATAACGGCCGCCTCCGACAGTTCGTTGTCCGCAAGTTCCTGCCGATTTGCGGCGGCGTATTGGTCCGCAGCCTCTCTGCGCTGCTTGACGAGTTTCTGAATCATCTTGAGGATGTCGCCGTCGATAACTTCCTTGCTGCCTCCCTCGCTGGTTTTGAAGAGAAGTATTTCGCTTTTGATGGCGCGTGTCGCGTTCATTGCCACCATATCCTTGGCTTTCATAGCCTCCTTGATGGCTTGCTGGATGGTTTCTTCGAGTGTCATATCGTTTTCTTTTAATAGTTTCTGTCCTGCTGCGGGGAAGTGTCCCGGCTTCTGTGTTTGCTTTCGGAAGTGTTGCCGCTTCTGGGGGGGGTACCGCTTCCGAGGGTGTTTTCCGCTCTGTGAAGTGTACCCACACCCCGAGGGTGCCTCGCGGCCCGAGATTCGTTCCACTCCCGAGGACATCTCGCTCCCTCCACTTTTCCGGCCTCATACTGCAAAGGTACGATTATTTTACCCTTATTCCACCGCCTCATTCCGACAAAAATAGTATTCCCGCTTGCTCCGCCCCGACATAATAGTTTCCCCGCTTGCTCCGCCCGGACCTGACATCGAGATGTAAAAAATGCCGTGGAAACGTACATCTCGATGCACTCCTACGTCATGCCCGACTCGCTCGGGCATCTCGTGTCTCGAAGGGATTGCCGGTCGGGGCCGGCAATGACGTAATAACGGGGTCCATACAATTGAAGTAAGAACGGAGCCGATGCAATGACGGGAAAAGACGAGGATGCCGATTCGGGGTGAAAAACAGGCCCTTTTTCACCCCGGGTGTCTTAATTCTAGCCTCCGGGGTGAATTAAAACGTTATTTTCACCCAGACCCGCCGCGTCCGTCCGATTTATTTCTTCCGTGCATCGGCGGCTACGAAAACGGGCAATAACGTGGCCTTCGATGTACTTTTATACATCGAAGGGATAAGGTAAAACGTTTTTCCGTGGCCTTCATCGCACCATCATACCCGCGCGATTCGGCAGGCCCGCTCTTTCCCTTTCCGACAGGCTCGCTCGGGCATCCCGCTGCTGTTCTACGTCATGCCCGACTCGCTCGGGCATCTCGTGTCTCGAAGGGATTGCCGGTCGGGGCCGGCAATGACGGAAATAATTAGCCGGCAATGACAGGAAGAACGAGCCGGCAATGACATTATGGTTGGGATATTTGCGAAATAGGGGCGGATTCATTACATTTGGGAATTGGAGTACGAATCACTTAATCAATTTTCAAAAGTAAGGTATGGCAGACGACGGGAAGAAGCCGGGGGTGGGCCCGGAAGATACTGGCGTATCCTCGGGGGAGGAGATGAAGAAGAATGGAGGGAAGAAGGGGGAGGAGATGAAGAAGAAGGTGAAGAAGGAAGAGTCCGGATATACGCTGGCGGAGTTCACAAGGGATCTGGATGCGGTGGTGGTGGATGATGAGTTCGGGAGTGGAGGGGAGGACTTGGAGGAGGCGGACGGACATTCCTGGAAAGGAATAGAGCGCGATGGCGCAGCCGCCGGCGGAGCACATCGTGTCTCTTGCCGACATCGGAGAGTTCCGATGGGACGGGACCGGCGGAAAGATAGGATTTTAGAATTGGCCGGACGGGATGACCCGTCCGGCCAATTCTGCAGTGTGCGCGAAGCTCTCGTCCGCCGGGGGTGCAGAGTTCGGAGCTCTCGTCCGCTCGCGCGAAGCTCTCGTCCGCCTGTGCGACTCTCTCGTCTGCCGGGGGTGCGGGCTACTCGGTCCTGATGGAGTCCGCCGGGTTCGCCTTCGAGGCGTGCAGGGCCTGCAGCAGGACGGAGAGCACGGCTATGAGCAGGGACAGGAGCGCAGTGGCGAGGAATATCCACGGACTGAGGTCTATCCGGTAGCTGAAGTCTTCCAGATAGCGGCTCATCAGTTTCCAGGACAGTGGCACGGCGAACAGGAAGGAGATGAGCAGAGGTGCGCAGAATTTCCTCAGGAGCATAGCGAGAATCTCGCCGACCGTGCCGCCCATAATGCGGCGCACGCCGATCTCCTTGCGTCGCTGGCGGATGAAGAACAGCGACATCCCGATGAAGCCCAGCACGGAGATGAGCACGGCGATGAGAGTGAACATCGAGATGAGCTTCATCGTGTCCCGCTCATCCGAGAACGAATCCTCCACTCCCTTTTCGAGACCACGGACTTTCCAGTCCAATTCTTCGGAGGTCCCGTCCACCTTTTTCACCAGTTCGCAGAGTTTCCTGTAGGCGTCGCGCGACCCGTCGGTCAATACGAGATAGCTCGGCCACTTGATTTTTCCGGTCGGAACCAGGGTCATCATAGTCGCCCGATAGGGGTCCATCACGTTTATCATACGGTAATTCGAGAAGATGCCGGCGACCTGGGTGGCCTCCCCGTCGCCCCAGACTATCTCCGTGTCTCCGTCCCCGAGGCCGACCTTGGCGGCGAGCGCCTCGTTTACGTACTTCACGTTTCCGGACAGATGATAGTCCTTCAGCAGCTTGATGCCTGATATTTCCAGATATGTGCTGTCGCAGTCGAACGTATAGACCAGGATGTCGTTCCGGTCTTTGTCTTTCTTAGATGTCATACGTGCGTTGTTGCCGTCCAGTGACGAGCCGCCGAAGGTTCCTATGGCCTTTATGTACGCCTGGGCCTCCAGTTCGCTCCTTATGAGTTCGTCCTCGTCCGGACTGACTATGTAGAGGTTTTCGACATCGTGGCCGAGAGGCGCGCTTATGAGATGGTTTATCTGAAGCCAGATGGTGAAGGAGGCGGTGAGCATAGTCACGGTGATGATGTTCTGCAGGATGATGAATACCTTGCTGAGCACCATTTTCGAATGCTGGCGGAAAGAACCCTTCACTATGTCGATAGGCTTGAACTTAAGCAGCAGCAGGGTAGGGAGGATACCGGAGATGACACCGGTCAGGACGATGAACAGAAGGCATACGCTGACCGTTCCGAACGAGAGGTCGCGCAGCAGGTCTATCCTGCCGTCGAAAATGGTCTCGAACCTGTCCTCGAAGCACAGGGCCAGGGCGAAGCCGATGAGGAAGGAGACAAAGACCATCAGCGTCGATTCAGTGATGAGTTCCAGGGTTATGCCCCTGCCGTCGCTTCCGAGCAGGCGCCGCGTGGCCACTTCCTTGGCTCTGAAACCGGTATTCGCGGTGGTGAGGTTCACGTAATTCGTCACGGCGAAAAGCAGAATGGCCAGGACTGCGGCGAACAGGATTTTAAGCATTCCTTCGTCTCCATTCAGGATTCCGCCGCCTCTGTTCTGCGGCGCGAACATCAGTTCGTTCAGAGGAATAAGAACCGGTTTAGACTCAGCGCCGTAATACCCCAGTGCCGGTATCTGTTCCTTGAAGAATTCGGCCATATCCCCGGTCTTGTCCTCCAATGAGGCCCCCGGGCGGGTCATCAGGAACGAGTATGTGGAGCCCAGAGGGCCGGAAACATAAGTTCTTCCGCTGACGCGATAGCCGAGAATCTGAGGGTAGCGGGCGCTGTTTGCGATGAGTTCCGTGGTGCTCAGGAAGACCGTTCTGTCGAGATCCTCTATGACGGCTGAGACGGTATAGACGAGGGTCGAATCGTAGGGGTCGCCGGTCCCGTCGTTGATGGTTATAAATCTGGAGCCGACGATGTTCAGCGGCTGTCCGAGCGGGTTCCTGTCCGGGAAGAGCTTTTTAGCGAGCGACTCGGTTATGACGCATTTCTCGGGGCTGTCGAGGGCTGTGGTCCTGTCTCCGGAGATGAAGTCGAAGTCGAAGAATCTGAAGAAAGTGGAGTCGGCCGCCATAACGTTCCCTTCGCCTTCCCCGTTGCTGCTGTCGGAGGAGCGGTCCTCGAACTTGATCCGGGCAGTATGCATATTAAGGCAGCAGACGGACTCTATCTCGGGATAGCGCTCCTGAAGGGCGTGAGTGGCATCCGGCCAGGTAGCCAGATGGGTGCCTGTAACCGAAAGGGCCTCTATCCTGTCGCGGTTATGATGCCGGCGGTCTGTGCTGAACTGGCGGTAACTGTAGTCTCCGAGCAGGATTACGAACATCAGCGAGACGGCAAGCCCGAAAGTGTTTATGAGGGCGTAAAGCGGATTGTTTTTAAGGTAGCGGAAGAAGTACTTCATCTTATTTTCTTTTACAGTCGGCGCTGTCTGTCACACGTTCTGTGCCAGATGGGCTTATCGCTTGGTGTTCAGGCGCTTGTGGATTTGCGAGGGGTGCGAGGGTGTAAAAAAACTTTACACAGGTGTGAAAAAACTCCGTCATGCCCGACGTGCTCCTTCGTCATGCCCGACGTGCTCGGGCATCTCGTGTCGAGGTGAAGGGATCCCCGGTCGAGCCGGGGATGACGACCCATCTTCGTCATGCCCGGCCCCGACCGGGCATCAGACGGCCTCGAAGGCCTGCTGCAGGTCGGCGATGATGTCGTCGATATGCTCCGTGCCGATGGAGAGCCGGATGGTCGAAGGCGTGATGTGCTGCTGCTCAAGCTCCTCGGGCGAGAGCTGCGAATGAGTGGTGGTGTAAGGATGTATCACCAGACTCTTCACATCAGCGACATTGGCCAGCAGGGAGAAGATCCGCAGGGAGTCGATGAACTTCCAGGCCTCCTGCAGCCCTCCCCTTATCTCGAAAGTGAATATGCTGCCTCCGCCGCCCGGGAAATACTTCTGATATAGCCGGTGGTCCGGATGGCTCTCGAGTGACGGGTGATTTACTTTCAGCACCTTAGGATGCTTCGCAAGGAAATCGACCACCTTCAGGGCATTCTCCACGTGACGCTCCACACGCAGGCTGAGCGTCTCGACACCCTGCAGCAGGATGAAGGCGTTGAAGGGCGAAATGGCCGCGCCGGTATCCCTCAGGATGACGGCCCTGATGCGGCTTACGTATGCGGCAGCCCCCGCCGCGTCGGCGAATACAGTGCCGTGGTAGTTCGGATCCGGCTTCGCCAGAGTGGGGAATCTGTCCGGGTCCGCCTTCCAGTCGAACTTCCCGCCGTCGATGATGACGCCCCCGAGGCTCGTGCCGTGCCCGCCGAGGAACTTGGTCGCCGAATGCACCACGATATCAGCCCCGTGTTCGATAGGACGGATGAGATACGGAGTCCCGAAAGTATTGTCCACTATGAGAGGTATGCCGTGACGGTGCGCGACAGCTGCGACACCCTCTATGTCAAGCACTTCGCAGTTCGGATTGCCGAACGTCTCGGCGAATACCGCCTTGGTCTGGGGTCTTATGGCTGCGTCGAGGGCCGCGAGGTCGTTCACCGTCACGATGGTGTGCGTGACTCCCTGCGCGGCGAGCGTGTGCGTGATGAGGTTATAGGAACCGCCGTAGAGATTGTCGGCAGCCACTATGTGGTCGCCGGCCTCCGCTATGTTCTGCAAGGCGTATGTGACGGCTGCGGCGCCCGACGCCACAGCCAATCCCGCCACACCTCCTTCGAGTGCCGCTACGCGGTCCTCGAACACGCCCTGCGTGGAGTTGGTGAGCCGCCCGTAGATATTTCCGGCATCGCGCAGTGCGAAACGGTCGGCAGCGTGCTGCGAGTTATGGAATACGTAGCTCGTCGTCTGATAGATGGGGACAGCGCGCGCATCGGTCGCCGGATCGGCTTTTTCCTGACCCACGTGGAGCTGGAGAGTCTCGAAATGCAGTTTTTTTGTGCTCATATCTGTTTGTCTTGTTGTTTTACGCCTGCAAAGCTACATTCCGCAGCATTTTCAAACAAGAGATTTTTTATTTTTTTATGTGGTATGGTAAAGACAAAAGGATTCAAGTGCGAAAAAGGTTTTTTGGTTTTCGCCCGGGAAGTGATCAGGCAGCAGGCGAAGCTCGGAAAGGTCTGCACTGCGGAGCGTTACACGACCGTGGTGAATAGCTTCGGGCGTTTTCTCGGGGAGCGGGATGTGCTTCTGGGGGAGATGGACTCCGACCTTATGGAGGGGTACGAAAACTATCTGAAATCCGCCGGCGTGTGCCCGAACACCTCCTCTTATTATATGAGGGGATTGAGGGCGATCTACAACCGTGCAGTCGAGAAGGGCTTGACTGCGCAGCGCAGTCCGTTCAAGCACGTTTACACGGGTGTGGACAAGACCGTGAAACGCGCGGTGACGATAGAGACCATCCGCTTGATACGGGATATGGAACTGGAATCACGCCCTATGGAAGACTTCGCCCGTGATATGTTTATGTTCTCGTTCTATATGCGGGGAATGTCGTTCGTCGATATGGCGTTTCTGAAGAAGGATGACCTCCGGAACGGTATCCTCTCGTACAGGAGACGCAAGACGGGGCAGCAATTGTTTATCAGATGGGAAGTTCCGATGCAGGCGATCATCGACAAGTACGACACAAGCGGGACCGTCTATCTGCTTCCCATCATCCGCGACGGGGAGGCTGACCTCCTCCGTCAATACAGGAACTCCATCCATCTCGTCAACGCGAAACTCTGGGAGATGGGCAAGGCGCTCGGTCTGGACGCGCCGCTGACAAGTTACGTGGCACGCCACTCCTGGGCCAGCATCGCAAAGAGCAAGGAGATTCCTCTCTCCATCATCAGCGAGGCAATGGGGCACGACTCGGAGAAGACGACGAGAATCTACCTCGATTCGCTGGACACGCTCGTCGTGGACAGGGCGAACAGTATCATTATCAATTCCTTGTGATACGAATAGGGGAGGGTTGCCGTCCGGGGGACGCGATACTTCTCTTGACAAGAGATGTATCGGAACGGTCGCACATTTGTAACTGGCTGAAAAATAAATATTTACGGGGGGGGGGGGCCATTTAGATTTCCGTAAAAAACTCAGAATTAATGCTTTATTTTTGTTGATTTTTATCGGGAATGATGCTATGAATGTCAGTTTATTTAGTACCTTTGCAATCCGGCAAGTACATCTCTTGTCAAGAGAAGTATCTGAACAGTGCTGTAAATGTTATTTGTGATGCTGGGGCTGTGCCCCGAACTTATGAATCAGCTATCGGTAACTGCTTAATCTGCAAAAACTTTTGAGATTATGCAGGATAGTCGTTGTAATCTTATTCCGAACTATGACAGGGCAAAAAGCGGACAGTAAGGAAAAATGGTACGTTATGCGCGACCTCACGCGGCCTAACGCAAAGCTCCCGGCATACAAGCGCTTCGTCGACGGCGGCTTCGAGGTCTTCACCCCGATGAAAGAAAAGCTGTCCGTTCAGGGCGGCAAGCGCGTCAAGGAGCAGGTGCCTTTCATTCACGACCTGCTCTTCGTCCACGGCGCCCGAGAGGACATAGACCCTGTAGTGCGGAATGTCCCCACCATTCAGTATCGCTTCGTCAAAGGCGGCGGCTACCTGAACCCGATGACCGTGCGGGACTCGGATATGGAGAAGTTCATCATCGCCGTGAAGTCATCGGAAGACCCGAAGTATCTTTTGCCGGACGAAATCACTCCCGCCATCTGCGGAAAGAGAATAAAGATCATAGGAGGCCAGCTGGACGGATTCGAGGGCAAGATGCTGAGCGTCAGGGGGTCGAGAAAGAGGCATCTGCTGGTGGAACTTCCGGATTTCCTTGCCGTCGCGGTGGAGGTGAATCCCGACTATGTCAAGTTGCTCTAAAGAATAGGATAATACTTAAACATAGATATAATTATGCAGAACATTAAGATTGGCGTAATCGGCCTCGGTTACGTCGGTTTGCCTTTGGCCCGCCTTTTTTCCACAAAGTTCCCTACGGTAGGATATGACCTCAATCAGGCCCGTGTAGATGCCCTGATGACGGGGCACGATGCGACACTTGAGGTGCGCGACGACCTTTTGCAGGACGCAATCCATCACCACGGATTCGTCTGCACGACTGACGTGGAGAAGATTCGCGGCTGCAACTTCTACGTGGTGGCCGTGCCTACACCGGTGGACGGGAACAAAGCGCCTGACCTCAGACCTCTCTGGGGCGCGAGCGAGACTGTCGGCAAGGTCATCTCGAAGGGTGACATCGTGGTGTATGAGAGCACCGTCTATCCCGGAGTGACCGAGGACGAATGCATTCCCGTAGTGGAGAAAGTTTCCGGACTCAAGTTCAATGAGGATTTCTTCGCGGGTTATTCCCCCGAGCGCATAAACCCCGGCGACAAGGAACACACCGTCGAGACCATAAAGAAGATAACTTCAGGTTCTAATCCGGAGATCGCCGAAATCATCGACAAAGTGTATAATGCGGTGCTTGTAAACGGCACTCACAAGGCCCCGAGCATCAAGGTGGCGGAGGCGGCGAAAGTCATAGAAAATTCCGAGCGGGATATAATGATAGCCTTCTTCAACGAACTCTCGAAGATATTCACCCTTATGGGCATTGACACTCAGGATGTGGTGGATGCCGCAGGAACGAAGTGGAACTTCATCAAAATGAACCCGGGACTTGTCGGCGGCCACTGCATCAGCGTTGACCCCTATTATCTGGCACAGTGCGCACAAAGGCTCGGATACAACCCGGAAATCATCCTTGCCGGCCGCCGTATGAATGACGGGATGGGAGCGTATGTCGCCAATCAGACCATCAAACTGATGCTGAAGAAAGGCATTCAGGTGCTGCATTCTGACATTCTGATAATGGGGTTCACTTTCAAGGAGAACTGCCCCGACATCCGAAACACCCGTGTCGTGGACATCTATCACGCACTGCAGGAATACAACGTGAACATCACCGTTTACGACCCTTGGGCGAACCCCTCTGCCGTGAAGATAGAGTATGGAGTCGATATCGTAAACGAACTTCCGAAGGAGCAGTTCGACTGCGCCATCGTGGCCGTGGCCCACAAGGAGTTCCGCGAAAGCGAAGTTGACATCAAATCCATACTCAAGCCCGAGCACGTCATATTCGATGTCAAAGGCATTCTTCCGCGCGAGATGGTTGACGGCAGACTCTGATTATGCAGGAGAAAGAATATTACGTCCACCCCTCCAGCTACGTGGATGAGGGCGTGACCATCGGGAAGGGCACAAAGATCTGGCACTTCTCCCACGTGCAGAAAGGAGCCGTGATCGGGCGCGACTGCTCGCTCGGACAGAATGTCAACGTGGGGAACAATGTCCGCATAGGTAACGGAGTTCGCATTCAGAACAACGTCTCCGTCTATGAGGGCGTGGAGCTTGAAGACAATGTCTTCTGCGGTCCTTCCTGCGTGTTCACCAATGTCAACACGCCGCGAGCCCATTTCCCGGTGCACGGTGTGTATGCCAAGACCGTCATCAGAGAAGGAGCCTCCCTCGGAGCGAACTGTACGGTGGTCTGCGGACACGATGTGGGCAGAAGCGCTCTCATCGCTGCGGGAGCCGTGGTTACGAAGGACGTCAAGGATTATGCCCTTATGGCCGGAGTTCCCGCCCGTCAGATAGGCTGGGTGTGCGAGTGCGGAAAGAAACTTGACGGGAGCCTCAAATGTCCTTGCGGACGGGAATACTTGCTGCAAGATGATGTGCTCAGAAAAAAGTGACCCCTATGAATATGAATGCGGGAGCAGATGATTCTGACCGGAATGCCATACCTATGGAAGAGAGCGGGGTCGAAAGAATAGTTTGTGACGGAAGGCCCGAAACCTCAGCGGAATATGATGAGTTCAACGGGGAGCGGGTAGCAAGCGTCTCGGAGACATCTGTCACGGACGAGGACTTCAAGCGACTGATGGAGGCCACCTCCGCTCTGGACGAAGACGAGACATTGGCCTGGATAAAAACCAATTCCGGCTCATTCTCGCCCGAGACCCTCATCGCGGACGAAACGAACGGCAGAGACCTTTCCCTGCCGCAGAAGAGTCTGGGCGCAGTCGTTATGTTGAGACCGTTCAACGAGATAGCCCACTTGGACACTTTTCTGACCGCAGTGAATGAAGCTCTGGAGGACGGCGGCTACATCTGGTGTCACTGTAGCACGGCCGCTCTGCATAAGAAGAAGATAATGGAGAAGTGGCCGCCGGTCTTGAACAGTATCGTTTACTTCTGTCATTATCTCGGGCACAGGGTTATGCCCAAGGCGAGGCTGACCAAACGGCTGTACTTCGCTCTGACAAAGGGTAAACAGCTGGACTACCATCGGGTGGAGGTGCTGGGAAGACTTTACCGTGCCGGGTTCGATGTCATCGACGAGTCGTTTCGGGGGGCGCATTACTTCGTGGCTGCAAGAAAGATAAAGGCTCCCATAAAGGATGACGAACCGACAGGCTCTCCTCTCATCAGGCTCCGCAGGACAGGAAAGGACGGGAAGATTATCAGAGTGTATAAGTTCCGCACGATGTACTCCTATAGCGAGTACCTTCAGCCATACATCTACAAGTATAACAGACTGGCGGAAGGCGGAAAGTTCGCCGATGACTACCGCGTGAGCAGACTAGGACACTTTATGCGCAAATACTGGATCGACGAGCTGCCGATGTTCATAAACCTCATAAAAGGCGAGATGAAGCTGGTGGGCGTGCGCCCTCTGTCGCAGCACTATTTCAGCCTCTATACCCCGGAGATGCAGGAACTCCGCATCAAGGTCAAGCCCGGACTTCTGCCGCCTTTCTATTACGACAAGACCCGTCCCAAGACCATAGAAGACGTGCAGGAATCTGAACGCCGCTACATCGAAGCCTATCTGCAGCACCCCTTCCGTACCGACTGGCGGTACTTCTGGGGGACATTCGGGAATATAGTGTTTAAGGGAGCGAGAAGCAAATAAGCTATAAGCAATATGAAGAAAGTAATGCTGGTCTTCGGGACTCGGCCCGAAGCGATTAAGATGTGCCCGTTGGTCAAGGAGTTCCAGAAGCATCCCGATGAGTTTGAGACTATCGTGTGCGTGACTGGGCAGCACAGAGAGATGCTGGACCAGGTGCTGAAGATATTCGAAGTCAAGCCTGACTTCGACCTTAATATTATGAAGCAGGGTCAGGACCTGACGGATGTCACAGCGAGGGTGCTGACCGGAATGAGGGATGTGTTCGCGAAGTGCAGGCCGGATGTCGTGCTTGTGCACGGGGACACCACGACCTCTACGGCTGCGGCACTTGCGGCTTTCTATCAGCAGATTCCTGTGGGACACGTGGAGGCTGGACTTAGGACCCACAACATCTATTCGCCTTGGCCGGAGGAAATGAATAGGCAGATAACCGGACGCATCGCGACATATAACTTTTCGCCGACTCCGCTTTCAGAAAAGAATCTTCAGGAGGAGAAGGTTCACGGCGATATCTATGTAACGGGAAACACTGTCATTGACGCTCTGCGTCTGGTGGTGGACAAGATGAAGTCTGACACGAAGCTGGCGAAGGAGCAGGAAGCAGTATTGGCGGATGCCGGATACGATGTGAAACGACTGGAGATTGCCGGTCAGGCCGGCAATGACGGTCATGCCAGACCGGACGATAACTGTCATGCCCGACCTGACGAAAGCCGTCGTGCCCGACCTGACGATTCCCGTCATGCCCGACCTGCTCGGGCATCTCAACCAGGTAATGCTGGACGCAGGCTCGTGCTTATCACGGGGCATCGCCGCGAGAACTTCGGAGAGGGGTTCATCAGGATGGTGACTGCAATCCGCGACCTCAAGAACAAGTACCCGGAGGTGGATTTCGTATATCCGATGCATCTGAATCCGAATGTGCGCAAGCCGATTCACGAAGTGTTCGGAGAGAATCTCAGCGGACTGGGGAATATGTTTTTCATTGAGCCGTTGCAATATCTGGAGTTTGTGTATCTGATGGAGAAATCGACGATTGTGCTTACTGATTCCGGCGGCATTCAGGAGGAGGCTCCGGGACTTGGCAAACCGGTGCTTGTGATGCGCGACACGACTGAACGCCCGGAGGCTCTTTCGAGCGGTACGGTGCATCTCGTTGGAACTGATTATGACAAGATTATGAATGAAGTCAGCACCCTGCTTGAGGATGAGCAGGCTTATGCCAAGATGTCGAAGGCCGTGAATCCTTACGGCGACGGGAAGGCTTGCAGGCGTATAGTGGACGTGCTGAGAGGCGAGTGTCCTGAGCCTTACAGGGTATAGGAGATTGCCGGTCAAGCCGGCAATGACGTTCCCGTCATGCCCGACCTGGCAAAAGCCGTCATGCCCGACTCGCTCGGGCATCTCTTAACAACAAGAAGAAAACAAACAACACACAAAAGAAATATGATAAACGTTATCGGACTGGGCTACATCGGACTTCCGACCGCCCTTATGATGGCTTCCCACGGAGTAGATGTCATAGGAACAGATTATAATAAAGAACTTGTCGCCACCCTCAATGCAGGCAAGACCACATTTAAGGAAAAAGGTCTCGACGAACTCTTTCAGGCCGCAGTAAAGGCTGGAATCAAGTTCACCACCGAATACCAGAAAACGGATATGTACATCGTATCTGTTCCGACACCATACGACAAGTTCTCGAAGAAGGTGGATGCCTGCTACGTCGTGGCGGCAGTCAAGGATGTGATGAACGTCTGCCCTAAAGGCGCGACAGTCGTCATCGAGTCCACGGTAAGCCCGGGAACCATCGACAAATATGTCCGTCCGGTCATCGAAGCCAACGGCTTCACAATCGGCGAGGACATCAACCTCGTACACGCCCCGGAGCGAATCATCCCCGGCAATATGGTCTATGAACTGCTCCATAACAACCGCACCATCGGAGCAGACAGCAAAGAGATAGGCGAAAAGGTCAAGAAGTACTACGCCAGTTTCTGTCAAGGCGAAATCGTGGTCACGGACATCCGCTCCGCCGAGATGACCAAGGTAGTCGAGAACACCTTCCGCGCCGTCAATATCGCGTTCGCGAACGAACTCTCCCGCATCTGCCGTCACGATAATATGGACGTCTATGAAATCATCCGCATCTGCAATATGCATCCTCGAGTGAACATCCTCCAGCCGGGCCCGGGCGTGGGCGGCCACTGCATCAGCGTGGACCCTTGGTTCCTCGTGGGAGACTATCCTCAGCTTGCCAAGGTCATCGACGAGTCTATGAAGACCAATGACAGCCAGCCGACATTTGTCCTCAACCGTATCCACGAGATAATGCAGGAGAACGGCATCACGGACAATCGCCGCGTAGGCCTTTACGGCCTCACCTACAAGGAGAATGTGGACGACTTCCGCGAGTCCCCGACCCTCCAGCTTCTCGAAGCCCAGGAGCGTCACCTCGCCCCTCCTCTCAAATGCTACGACCCGTTCCTCGAGAACCACAAGATAGCCGAGAACCAGTACTCTGATTTCGATGAATTCCTGAGCGACCTCGATATGGTAGTTATTATGGTCAAGCACGACCACATCAAACAGAACTGGGACAAGCTTCGCGGCAAAGTCATCCTCGACTGCTTCAACATCTGCCCGTTGGATGGAGTGTATCATATTTAGTCAGTATTTAAAGAACCCTTACGCAGTGCGGCAGACGGGAGGCGATATCGGATCGGATAAAGTACTATAAACTTGTGGTACAAAAATGATTGAGGTCTTGAGAGAAATTTCTATATTTGTACATCGAAACGTATTGGCCAATGTCTGAGATTATTTGGAATAAGATAGGCTTTGTCTCAATGATTGTAATGATGTTCGCAAAGAAGCATCGTTACAGCGAGCCTGTGGCGTATGAGTATCTGAGGCAGTATGGTGGGGACAAGTTGCTGGTGGACCACTACGGCTATCTGCACACTCAAGATTACGATCAAGTGGTGGACGATTTGGGCGTTTATTGCCGCCGTCAAGGAGGGACGTTATGATCAAGTTGTACCACGGCAGTAACGTCGAAATTGAGGAGGGTATGACGCAGAGCAAAAGGATAGAATTTCTGAAGCTCGCTTTGACCAACGAGCTTGTGGGAATACTGGTGGAGGAGCGTGGCTGCTCCATAGAGGAGGCTTTCTCTCTGCTATATCGTTCGAGGACTTATGCACGGCTGTCCGATCCGAACACGTTATTATACACACAAAGTTCCGGTTACGTGTACTCGCTGCTGGAGGATGAGTTGGGAGTCTCTCTAACTGGCAAATGATCCGATAATGGACGTGCGCAAGCTGGGAGCTATCTGTATGGTGGCAGCAGGTTACGGAGGTGATATGCCGGAAGCGCAGGCCGATGAACTGCTCGATGAGATGGACTTCTTCCATAATCGTGTGCAGTGCCGCAAGATAGAAAACCTTCTGCCGATGCTGAACGGGATGGTGGCAACTGTTGACCTTGTGATTTAGTGGGGGCGAAGCATCTTGCCTTCCTGAATAGGTCTCCCGCAAAAGAAACAAAGCAATACGCTGAAATACGTACAAAGACTGGCTCCGATTCAGGTTAGATCGTTGCCATGTGCTTGATTATGAATATAGTCCAAAAAATGACCGCTAACGAGACCACTTACAATTATCAAAATAATGCATACTAATAGTAAAGGCTATCGCCGTTTTAAAAGCAGGGTAGAGTATTTTCAAGAAGATATGGAAACCGTTGCCGTATTATTGAAGAATAAGGAGTTGTTAGCTGATAGCGATAAGATATTTCAGTCAGTAACTGAACGTGGCCAGCCTCGTTTGAGCAAAAGACAAAGCACGAGTGGAAGCAGGGATGTGGTCGTCCGTCATTTGCAAAACACGCTATTTGTGTCAGTTATTAAAGACCTCTATGAAGAGGTCATTTTGTATTGTGCTTATGCATCTGATTGCGCAGCGCAAACGTCACCAAATGCAAATAGATTAATTGGTGCTCAAAACTGCAGCTTTAATGCAAACGATCTCTTATCTCTACCTGATAGAAAATCGATTATTTCGTTAATAATGTCAAGAGTGTTTCGTAGCATAGAAAACAAAAAAGACACTCTCTTGTTGGTTTCTGCGTTGAACGAAAGGCTAAACCTTGGTGTCAGTCCAGATACGATATCAAACGCTCTTCCTTATTTGGAAGCTAGGCATAAGTTTATCCATTCAGACGGGAAAGCAGATGATAAATTTAGTACGGATCATCCAGAGATAGCCTTGGACAAGGATGGCTATATAATATTAAACTCCACAATCATTCAGAAAGCCCTTTCAGCTATTAAAAAGCTTGTTACTGAATACGAATCGGCAATGAAAGCAAATAATCTTTTTCCTCAAGAGGAGTTTGAATAGCACGGCTCATCAACTCAATACCGATTTTATGAAATATACAGACTTGAGATTCCCCGAAGGTACGTTGTTCTTAGTGACCGGAGGGGCGGGATTCATCGGCTCCAACCTATGTGAGGCGATTCTTAAAATGGGTTATCGAGTGAGATGTCTTGATGACCTCTCTACCGGCAAACAGTCCAACGTGGAATTGTTCAAAGGCAACCCCGGTTATGAGTTTATAAAGGGAGATGTAAAGGATTATGACACTTGCCTGAAATCTTGCGAAGGTGTGGACTATGTAATGCACGAAGCAGCGTGGGGCAGCGTCCCGAGGAGCATCGAGATGCCCCAGTTCTATTGTGTCAACAACATACAGGGGACGTTGAATATGATGGAGGCAGCAAGGCGGAACCAAGTGAAGACCTTTGTCTATGCTTCTTCCAGCAGTGTTTATGGCGATGAAGTCCACCTCCCGAAAAAGGAAGGTGTTGAAGGTAACCTGCTCAGTCCGTATGCACTTACAAAACGCTGCGCAGAGGAATGGGCGAAGCAGTACACGATGCACTACGGACTGAAGACTATTGGCTTACGTTACTTCAATGTTTTTGGACGCAGGCAAGATCCGCACGGGGCATATGCCGCAGTGATACCGAAGTTCATTAAACAACTCCTCAATGACGAACGTCCGACCATCAATGGTGATGGCAAGCAAAGTCGCGACTTTACATACATTGAGAATGTGGTAGAGGCCAATCTGAAGGCCTGTCTTGCTTCCGATGAGGCCAGCGGAGAAGCATTCAATATCGCCTACGGCGGCAGGGAATACTTGATAGACATATATCACGACCTCACAGAAACTCTTGGAATGGACATCGAACCAATCTTCGGCCCTGACCGCAAAGGCGACATAAAGCATTCTAACGCCGACATCGGCAAGGCGAGGAATCTGCTGGGTTATGACCCACAATATGATTTCAGAAAAGGCCTTGGCGAGGCGATAGAATGGTACAAGGAGAATTTGTGAGCTTCAATAATCTTCAAGGAGTTCCTACCGGATTGAATAACACTATGTCAAAGGTATGGATGAAATACAAGAGAAGGCCGTAAAAGGGTCTTTATGGACTCTGATTGAGCGGTTCGGATTCCTCTCGATACAGTTCGTCTCGCATCTGGTTCTGGCAAGAATACTTATGCCGGATGATTTTGGAACAGTAGGCATATTGTTGATATTTACCAACTTGTCGATGGTTTTTATTGACAGTGGGTTAGCCACGGCGCTTATTCAGAAAAAAGATGCTACAAATATAGACAATGCTTCAGTATTCTACACAAACTTCTCAATAGCGGTTTTTGTTTACCTAATAGTTTTTGTAGGAGCTCCGTCAATTGCAAATTATTTCAACAACCCTAACATTACTACATATCTTCGGGTTATAGAACTGATGGTGATTATTGATTCTATTTGCGCTATACAGAATACTCTGCTGGTAAAGCAGATGAAATTCAAAGAAATAGCCAAACTGAAAATCATCGCGGTTCTGATTTCAGCATCGTCAGCCATAATCTGTGCTCTATGTGGGTTAGGAATATGGTCGCTTGTCATCCAGTATCTTACATTCAGCGTTGCCAGATCTTTTCTGCTCTGCCATTACTCCAGGTGGAAGCCAGTCTTGCAATATAGCCTCACATCAATGAAACAATTATGGGGATTTGGAATAAAACTATTGGGAGCATCGCTTTTAAGCGAGTTGTACATCAATCTGCAATCAGCCATTATAGGCAAGCGTTTCACAGCTGCAGATTTGGGTTATTACACGCAAGCGAAGCAACTTCAAAGAGTCCCGGAGCAGGCAATATCTGCAATGATTAACAATGTATCTCTTCCTGCTTATGCTCAATTACAGGATGAGAAAGGACGATTCAAGGCTATGGTGCAGCAGAATATTCGCCTGATAGCATTCCTTAACACCCCCATTATGGTATGTCTGGCTATTCTGGCAGAACCTCTTATAGTGTTTCTATACACTTCAAAATGGCTCCCCTCAATCCCTTATTTTCAAGGATTATGTATAGGTTTCAGCCTTTTACTTGTCGTTCATAATTGTAATCTCACAGCTCTGAAAGCACTTGGCAGGAGCGACTATGTTTTGTATTTGGAGATAATTAAAAAGGCGATAGGGGTATGTCTCCTTTTATACTTTACGAAGATTTGCGGAGTCTTCGGCATAATCATAGGATTGGCAGTTAACAGTGTATTGGAATTTTTCCTCAACGGAGCTTTTTTGGGCAGAGAAATCGGATATGGGCCTTTTTCACAATTAAGGGATATCATAAGTCCCATTCTCTTATCCGCAGTAGCCGGGTCTGGAACCTGGCTGGTTGTGTTCAAATTAGTTGGAGGAACAGCAAACATTCTTCAAATCCTTGTAGGAGGAAGTGTTTTTATGGCATTATACTTCAGTGGGGCATATATTCTCAAGTTACACGAGTTATATATGACAAAGAAGGTCTTGGATGTAATATTGGTCAACTTTAGAAAAAAGAAAGGCGAGTGAGGATGATATCAATAATAAAAGTGCCCCTCATTTGGTTGAGGTACGTGTATCTTAGATTTATCAAGAATCGATTGTTTCAACCATATTACTCAGATTATCGGATAGAAAAAGTATCTACACAAGAGGTGTCGTTCTTCGGCTATTACGATGTTTCGCCGGAAAACCTAAATGGAGATATCATTTATTGTTCACCAAACAGAGACAAATCGATTGACCTACATATCAAGACTCGTGATGAGGATAAGATTATAGCGACTACTCAATCATACAATCTTCAACAAGGATGTATGGAGCAGTGGGGCTATGCTCAAAGAAATAATCTATACTACAATCGGTTCAATGCAAATACGCAATCTTATGAAGCTATCCGCGCCAATACGGAAGAGGGCCTGAATGACATATATCCTTTGCCTATTTACGCACTTTCAAAGCAGGAGGACTTTTATCTTTCCCTGAATTTCGAGCGTCTTGCCAAGATGCGCCCCGATTACGGATACTTCTGTAAGCCGGTCGACTCCCTGCCAGATAATGAAAATGACGGGATATGGTATGTAGATATGTTAACCAAGTCGGTGAAACTTATCATAACTCTACGGCAACTCATTGACTTTAAGCCATCTGATACGATGATCGGTGCGCAACATAAGGTCAACCATATCGATATCTCGCCTGACGGGCAGAGATTTATGTTTTTGCATCGTTGGATCGGTCCTGCCGGTAGGTATATGAGATTGATAACCGCAAATGCTGACGGATCAGACTTGTACATTCTTAATGGAGACAAAATGACTTCACACTCTTTTTGGCGTGACAACAATCATATAATCTCCTTTTGCTACACAGAGCAATTCGGCAACGCTTATGTGGAGTTCACAGACCATTCCAATTCTATCAGAAAGTTGTCGGACAAGCTCCCTGTCCGTGACGGTCATCCTTCCACTTTCCATAATGAGTGGATGGTGACAGATACCTATCCCGACCTTTCAAGATACTCTCGCCTTCTGCTATATAACCTGAATACAGACAAAGTGATAGCACTTGGCCGATTCTACCAGCCGCTAAAATACAATGGAGTCAAAAGAATCGATCTTCATCCTAAATGGAATATGGACGGCACAAGAATCTATTTTGAGTCCGGGCACAACGGCAAACGCAATCTATATTTTGTGGAACTGGCTGGCCTTACCAACATTAACAGTAAATGAGGAAGATAAGATGCAACGATTAGCATATATAGATTTAGCTAAGGCGGTGGCGATAACACTGATGATTCTCTGCCATTGTGGCTTCCAGAATATAGCCACAGTGTGGATTTACGCTTTTCATATGCCCTTCTTCTTCATCGTTTCGGGGTATCTATCTGAAGGGAGGACCCACAGAACATCTTTCCATAAATGGATAAAAACTAAAATTAGTGCATTGTTTGTGCCATACCTGCTTTTTGGCTTGATATATAGCTTTGGCACAAACGGTTATCTTGACTGGTGTTACATCGGATATGCAAGTAGAGACTCTATCCAGATAGCTCAGTCGTTCACCCCTCTGTGGTTTCTGCCTTGTTTCTTTCTTTCATCTGTATTGTATGATGGAATTAAACGCATCGTGAAAAACAATAAAGTCCGTCTGTATATTGTCGGGGGGGGGTAGGTATAATAGGTTTATTTATAGGTAGATATGCGCCTGCGCTTGGTTTCCCATTATCAGCGAATATTGCTTGTGTCGGAGTTTTATTGATGACCATTGGTGATATGCTGGCTTTCTTCAGGAGGGCATTCCCCAGTATCGCTTCCTCTATTTGGACTGTAATTTCTATGCTTGTCATAGGTTCTGCTATAGCTTTTATTAACCGCCCGATATCACTTAATCCAGCACTTCCACACGTGGAAGTGTCTACTGGCAGCTTCGGTTGTTTCCCACTATTTCTAATGTCATCTACAGCGTTATCTTATTCATTGATTGAATGTTCGAGAATTTATTCCGATAAATTGGGTACGCGCAAACTATTTTTGACAATTGGTGAGTATTCGCTGTCGATATTGTGTATTCATGGGTTGCTTATGACATTATCCAAGCATCTTTTACAGATAGTTCCTTATGCTTTTAATGATGTCTGGACTGCTATAATAGAAACCATAGTCGTTATTCTTTTCAGTCTGCTTGTGATTCGTGTTGTCTTACCGCTTGCGCCAAATGTGTTCGGGCTTAAAAATGCATCCAATTGAAATTACTGATTATACATAAGACGCAGTTTGGCTACCATAATAATGCTTTCAAGCTATGTCAATATCTGAAAGACAGGATTGACATCACGTATATCTGTTTTGATGGCCACAAGAAAATAGAGGAACCGGATGTCACAGTAAAGTATGTCCCGGTATGTTTCCCGAAGCAAATCAGAGGGGTCTTATTTATGTTGTTATCTCTCTTCTATACGTTGATATGGAGAGGGGGCATTCTGGTTTATTATTTCCCGGGATGCGAATGGTATAAGAGGCTATCCAGAAGAAAGAAGATGTTGCTGGACATCAGAACCTTAAGTGTGTATGAGGACGAAAAACGAAACCAGAAAGAAGATGAACGCATCAAAAAGACTGCAGGCAGATACGACTTTGTGACTTTTTTATCAGAGGAAATGCGCAATAAGATAGGATTTAGTCGGGACAAGTCTGCCATAGTACCACTTGGTGCGGATGTCATCTCAACATCCGCTAAGGTGTATATCCCAATCAAGTTACTTTATGTCGGGACCTTTATGAACAGGAAACTTGACAGGACATTGGAAGGATTAAAGCGGTTTGTCGATAACAATCCTACTGCTCAGATAGAATACCATATCGTGGGAGATGCAGGAATGAATCATCGTGATGTAGAAACGCGACTTCAAGATTATGTGGATCAGAGTGGCTTAGGCAGTATAGTCTTTTTTCACGGTAGGATTCCTAACAAGGATTTGAAACCTTTGTTCGACCTATGCAATGTTGGTGTTTCGTTTGTCCCTATCACTCCTTATTTTGATTTCCAGCCGGTGACGAAGACATTCGAATATGCGATGTCCGGGCTGTATGTCATTGCAACTAAAACATTTGAGAATCGACAAGTGATAGATGAACGCAATGGAATACTAATAGGTGATACACCGGACTCTTTTGCAAACGCTCTTCAGTACATATATGAAAACAACGAGCGTTTCGATGAACAAGTTGTAAGGAATTCCCTGTCGGATTACTTATGGAGTACTATCGAAAACAAACGTATGTATCCCGTTTTGGATGCGTTGTTCAACGAATAAGGGCACAGTATGCATCAAATATCAGTTTACGATATCTCGAACGCTCAGATACTGCTATATAACATACCGATTGTATTATCTTTTCTGTACCTGTTGTTCAAGTATAGGAGCGGCAGCGTATGCTCTTTGATTGTCTGCTTGTTTTTCTATGGTCTCTTTGTTGATGTCAGCAGGGTTTTCACAAGTGGACGATTAATCGTTAATGTGTATCAGATACTGCTTTTAGTCTGGGCGGTCAAGATATTTCTCCATAGAAAGCAAAGGAACTCTATGAGGCATCAGTGTTTAGTTCTTGTTTTCTTGATTTATGCGGTCTATTATTTCCATATTAATATTCTTTATCACGGAGATAGTACACTTCTGGTTATTTCACAGTTTTCCAAGACACTGATTCCTTTATTGCTTTTACCGGCAATTGAGCTGTCGGTTAATAGAGGATACGGAGAGAAATTATACAATCTTTTTTATCAGCTTCTACTGTTTCAGATGCTGTTCGGGGTCTGGAAATTGGTCTTTTTGGGGGGCTTCCTTGAGGGCTGGGTCGGTTCGATAAGTGGTCTGCAAGGAGGTGGAGCGGGGACTAGCCTTCCTCTACTGGGACTCATCTTCTGGAGCATCAGGTCGCATATGGCTTTCCGCTCCAGAAAGGATTGGCTATTTGTTGGGGGATTGCTACTTATCGGCTTTGCCGCCGGGAAAAGAGCCGTTTGGGTACTGTTCCCGCTTTTATTTCTCCTGATATACATCGTCGCCTACGGCAAAACGATTAAGCCCGGTTCCGCTTTAATGATAGTGATTCTGTTGCCGGTTTTTGTGTATCTGGGTATGCGTCTTACGCCCACACTGAATCCCGAGGACAAGGTGTGGGGGAGCTTTAATCCCCAATACGCTTGGGAGTATGGCTTGAAGTATTCCACCGGCTCAGAAGGTGGCGGAGATAGCATAGAAAAAGGTGTCGGCAGGGTAGGTGCGGTTTCGCTGATGTTGGATATGATGAAATCTTCTGATGAGTCGGCTTTGTTCGGGCGTGGATTGGAGTATATGGTGTATGCTGACCATGATGATTATCTTAATGCGGACTATTATCAAGGTATCACGTCTAGGGGGAGCATAACGGGAATAGTAAGTACTTTCTTCACAATAGGAACAATTGGCGTTGTGTTGTTCATCCTGTTCATTTGTACGCTATTATTGCTTAATAAGTCACGATACCGATGGGTCCTGTTGATAATGGTGCTGTTCGATTATGTTTTCTATAATGCGCAGTCTGTCAGTACTATGGCGTTATTCGCATTGGCTATATTCCTTACCATATATACGAATTACCGTAATTATTCTCTGAGCAGCAGCGTATGAAATATCTCATTACCAGACCCTATTCTGATATAGGGGGTGTTGCAGCATTTGTCGATGCCATTTATCCGGTTATGGCTGAAGGCACACGGGTGTTTTATCGCGGGGCGAAGCCGGGGCGGAAACACTTATCTAAGGCCGTAAATAAATTGATGTGCCCTATCCGGTACTTTCTGCACATTATCAAACATAGACCGGAACGTATAATAATCAACACGTCACTCAGTAATTCTCTTATTGTCAGAGACGGGTTATTAGTGTGTTTCAGTAAACTTTTCAACATTGACACGCTTCTGATCATTCACGGATTTGATGAAAGGGCGTTGGTCCACAGAAAGGTATTAAGATTCGGATATTATAAAGCTGATGCCATCTGCGTCCTTGCAAATGAATTCAGACAACAAATCATAAAGACCGGCTACAAAAGGAAGGTCTATACGCAATTCAACCCCGTGTCGGAGGATATTCTAAACTATGAAAGCGATGTCCTGCCGCCTGTTTCCAAGACTTTGTTCATCGGCCGCATAGAAACGGCAAAAGGCATATACATTACACTTGACGCTTTCAGGATACTGAAGGACAAGCATCCTGATATGACTTTAGATGTCGTGGGTACTGGCAGTGAATACGAGAATGTGAAGTGCTATATAGAAGAACATCAAATAGATGGTGTCGAGATGCACGGGTTTAAATCGGGGGCTGAGAAGCTAAAGATTCTTGCCAATTCCGGCACTTCTTCTTCTTCTTCTTATAAGGAGGGACTTCCTATCAGTATACTGGAGGCTATGTCTGTGGGGCAGCTTGTGATAGCCAGACCTATAGGAGGCATTGTCGATCTTTACCGACAGTGCAACTTCGGAAAGATGATTCCTTCGTTGGACCCGAAGGATTTTGTCGAGGCTTATGAGGAGTTGATTTCTGACCCTGCCAAGGCGGAACAAATTAGATTGAACAACCGGAAATTTGCCAAGGAGCATTTCTCGGCCAGAGCGATAGTTAATAATATCGAGCGGATTTTCAATGAAATGTAATCGTGATGGATGCTACAGCAATCAATAAGACCATAGCGGAGTTATCCGCCTTTATGGAGAAAGAAAACTTCAGAGGCTGGGACCCGTATGATTATCTGAACTCGTGGATACCGTTCCGTTGGTTCGGGAAAATGGCTCAAGCGGTAGCCGTCCAGGCCGGAAAGTTAATCCCTTTTAATCTTCGGCCTTTAATGGGCATCAGGAAAGAAGAGAATCCCAAAGGTCTGGGCTTAATGTTACACGCTTACTGCAATCTGTATGACAAGACCGGAAATGTCAAGTATCTTAAGGTGGCGGACTACTTGTATGAGAGATTGTTATCTCTCAGAAGTCCCGGAAAAACGGAATATTGCTGGGGGTATGATTTCATCTGGGCCAATCCGCAGAGTGTGCACCCTAAGTATATGCCCTCGGTTGTAGTGTCATCATTTGTCGGACAGGGCATCTACAGATATTACCGGATAAAGCAGGACGAAGGTGTAAAAAAAGTCCTCGTGAGTATAGGAAACTATGTTACAAATAGTTTGCAGGTGACAGAGACGGAGGACGGCATTTGCTTCAGCTACACGGAGGAGGAAGCTGACTGCTGCTATAATGCCTCTTTGCTTGGAGCGGAGATTTTGGCTATTGTCTATACCCTCAGCAAAGAGGAAACGTTGTTGAAGGTCATACGGCGTAATATTGATTTTATCCTTGCCCACCAACACGAGGATGGCAGCTGGGGATATTCGATAGATGTAAGAACCGGCAAGGAGCGGATACAGGTCGATTTTCACCAGGGATTCATCTTATGCTCGCTCGGGCATATAAAGAATCTGCTGGCATTAGAGGATGCGCGTGTCGATGAAGCCATCAGGCGGGGTCTGCGATACTACAGAGGTGTTCAATTCAATGTCCAAGGTGTTTCGAAATGGAGAGTCCCAAAAGAGTACCCGGTGGAGATTCACAATCAGGCTCAAGGCATCATCACTTTTTCAGAGTTTTCCTCCTATGACGAAGAGTATAAGGAGTTTGCAGAAAGAATAGCCGATTGGACTATAGCTCATATGTATTCAAGGAAGAAAGGGTACTTTTATTATCGGAAGTTTAAACGCTACACGATCAGAATACCCTATATGCGATGGTCACAGGCTTGGATGTTACTGGCCCTGTCAACCATATGAAGGGAATGCCGATAGGCGATTCCAGCAGACATTATCACTTTTCTAAACGAGGGGAATTCACTATGTTCAACGCAATCCATTTTTACAGGGTTTCAAGATGGTTATACGTTCATCACGTCCCTTTCCTGCCAAAACTGATTACACTGCTGATTTTTCTACTTTACAATAGCAAGGTCCCATACCAAGCTGAAATCGGTAAAGGAACGAGGCTTGGGTATGGAGGCATAGGGGTTGTAATTCATACGGATTGTAAAATCGGGTCTTATGTAGTTATAGGTCAGAATGTTACACTGGGGGGGGGTAATTCCAGATTTCCCGGTGTGCCTACAATAGGTGACAATGTGCATATCTACCACGGGGCTGTGGTATTCGGTGGCATCAGTATAGGCAACAATGTGACAATAGGGGCTAATTCTGTTGTAGACAAACCTGTTCCCGATAATGCGGTTGTCGCGGGAGTTCCCGCAAAAGTCTTGAAATTCAAGGAGAATACGGAAGTATGAAAGATAAGTTCTACGTATTTATATAAGCTGCCACAAGAGAAGGTTGACGAAATCGGGAAAAAGGGACTGTTATAATACACGAAATCTCTTTGAATTCTCTGAATCTTGTGTAATTTTGCATTTGAATTGAAAATTTACACAAGCAAGGGGTTATGGCAATAATAGAGAGAAAGTTGAAGGCAGCCGTTGAGGAGAATTTACAGTATTTCTCCGCAGTGACGGTAACGGGCCCCCGTCAATCGGGCAAGACTACGCTGATTCGGGAAATGTTCCCGGACAAGCCTTATTTCTCGCTGGAAAACCCCGACACGCTCGACTATGCGTTGACCGACCCCGTGGCGTTCCTGGGACAATCCCCCGACGGAATGATATTGGACGAAGTCCAAAATGCTCCGCACCTTTTGTCGTACTTGCAAGGTGTGATTGATTCCCATCGCGAGGCTCGGTACATCCTTTCCGGTTCAGCTCAATTCAATTTGCTTAAGAGTGTCACACAGTCTCTTGCGGGGCGCACGGCGATGCTGGAGCTGCTGCCCTTGTCTGTGGAAGAGATTGACCATTCGGCTATGAGTGTCGACAGGCTGCTTACAACCGGTTTCTATCCAGCCATACATGCAGGTCAGAACATTCCCCGGTTGTTCTATCCAGCCTATGTGAGCACATACTTGGAGCGTGACGTGCGACAGTTGCAGACGGTGAAGGATCTGCGGCAATTCCAGTCTTTCGTGCGTTTGTGTGCCGGGCGTATCGGCAGTATATTCAATGCCAGCGAGCTGTCCGGTGAGGTGGGCATAGCGGTGAACACGGTAAAGGCTTGGCTGTCCATACTTCAAGCCTCCTACATCGTATTTCTGTTGCCTCCGTATCATAGCAACACGAAGACGAGGCTCGTGAGAAGTCCGAAGCTGTATTTCTATGATGTAGGGCTTGCGAGCTATCTGCTTCGTATCGACGGCGAGGAACAGATGCGTACGGACAGGATGAGAGGACATCTGTTCGAGAATATGGTAATTGCCGATTGCGTAAAAAGGCTGGCGAACGGGGGAAAGACCGCTGACTTGATGTTCTATCGCGACTCCCACGGCAATGAGACTGACCTGCTCATACCTGATGGAGGCCGTCTGACAGCCGTCGAAATCAAATCGTCCCAGACCTACAACAGTTCGTTCGAGCAGGGGCTGACGCGGCTGAAAGAAAGACTTGGCGACACGTTAGAGAGGCGCATCGTGATCTACGATGGAGAGCTGGAGCGTCGTGACGCGGAAATCGAGTTACTGAACTACAGAAGTTTTCTGGTAGAAAACATCTGATTTTTTTGCCCGATTCAGCAGGGCGGTTGGCGGGAAATTGCTTACCTTTGTGGGTAGTAGTCATATGCGGTTATGGGAACATACATCAACATAGGGAACGCGGGGTTCCAGTCGGCGAGGAACAGCGAGTACGTGGACAAGTCGGGACTGATAGCCGTCGTGAACAGAACTTTGTTCAGCGAGGCACGGTTCAGCTGCGTGACGCGCTGCCGCCGTTTCGGAAAGTCTATGGCGGCGAAGATGCTTTACGCCTACTACGACAAATGGTGCGACTCGCGGAGTCTGTTCGAGGATTTGCAGATTGCCCGGGAACCGGGCTTCGAAAAGCATCTGAACAAGTATCCGGTGATTTATCTGGATTTAAGTGATTTCGTGACGAGGTATAAGGATGAAACGATAGTACGGAAGGCAGATGCGGAGTTAAGAGCTGAAATTCAAGTAGTTTACCCCGATATTCCTTTACGGGAGGGGGATGATTTGATGAGCTACCTCGTTCGTGTAGTCGATGAAACCAAAGAACCGTTCATCTTCATCATCGACGAGTGGGATGCAATCTGCAGGGAATTCAGAGCAGGGACATCAGCTATGGACGAGTATGTCGATTGGCTGCGCCGGATGTTCAAAGGCGGCCTCTCCCAGCAGGTGTTCGCGGGGGTTTATATGACCGGGATTCTGCCCGTCAAGAAATACAGGACGGAGTCGGCCCTGAACAACTTCATCGAGTATTCTATGGTGGATCCGGGTGATATGGCGGGATATTTCGGTTTCACGAAGGATGAAGTCCGAGAACTGGCCGGGAAATATCGTGCTGATTTCGATGATCTGGAGAAATGGTACGATGGCTACAGGATAGGCGGAGAGACATCGATGTTCAATCCTAATTCCGTGATGATGGCCCTCCGGAAGAAGTGGTGCACAAGCTACTGGGGGAAGACGGGAGCCTTCGATGCGGTGGCTGACTACATCGGGATGAATTACGAGGGACTGAAGGATGACATTATCTATATGCTCAGCGGTGGCAGAGTGAATGTCAACACCACCAAATTCCAGAATGATATGTCGGTCATCCGTGACAAGGATGACGTGTTGACGGTGCTCATCCATCTTGGATACCTCGCATATGACAGAGAAGAGGAAGAGTGTTATGTGCCCAATTTCGAAGTTTTCTGCGAGATGTCAAACGCCGTGGAGCGCACTGACTGGACTAATGTCATCGCTGCTCTGGAAGATTCCAAGCATCTTCTGAGGGCAACGCTTCGCGGCGATGAAGAGGCTGTAGCGCGGGGCATAGACCAGGCCCACGATGAAAACACGAGCATCCTCAGCTACAATGACGAGAACTCCCTTTCCTGTGTCTTGAGCTTAGCCTACTACTATGCCAGGAACGACTATATCGTGCGCCGGGAACTGGCAGGTGGGAAAGGCTTCGCCGACTTGGTGATGATTCCGAGAAAGAATGTGAGCAGTCCGGCGCTGGTCATCGAGCTGAAATATAACAGGGACGCAGATTCCGCCATCCGGCAGATTAAGGAGAAGAACTATCCCGAGGGCATCGCTGAGCATAAAGACAATCTGCTTCTCGTCGGCATCAGCTACGACCGCGAAACCAAAACCCACAGCTGCCGGATAGAAAAGTATCGGGACTGATAATTATTGCCTGATTCAAGAGGGCGGTTGACGGGAAATTGCTTATCTTTGTGGGTAGTGGTCATATGCGCTTATGGGAACATACATCAACATAGGGAACGCGGGGTTCCAGTCGGCGAGGAACAGCGAGTACGTGGACAAGTCGGGACTGATAGCCGTCGTGAACAGAACTTTGTTCAGCGAGGCACGGTTCAGCTGCGTGACGCGCTGCCGCCGTTTCGGAAAGTCTATGGCGGCGAAGATGCTTTACGCCTACTACGACAAATGGTGCGACTCGCGGAGTCTGTTCGAGGACCTGGAGATTGCCCGGGATTCGGGCTTCGAAAAGCATCTGAACAAGTATCCGGTGATTTATCTTGACGTGACGGGTTTCGTGACGAGGTTCAGGGATGAGACTATAGTGAGGAAGGTAGATGCGGAGTTAAGAGCTGAGATTCAAACAGTTTACCCCGATATACCTTTGCGGGAGGGGGATGACCTGATGAGCTACCTCGTTCGTGTTGTAGATGAAACCAGACAGCCGTTCATCTTCATCATCGACGAGTGGGATGCGATCTGCAGAGAATTCCAAGCCGGAACGTCAGCTATGGACGAGTACGTCAACTGGCTTCGCCGTATGTTCAAGGATGTGAACAGCAGCAGCGTATTCGCAGGAGTCTATATGACAGGGATTCTGCCCGTCAAGAAATACAAGACGGAATCGGCCTTGAACAACTTCATCGAGTATTCGATGGTGGAACCGGTAAATATGGCGCCGTTCTTCGGTTTTACGAAAGAGGAAGTGAAAGGTCTTGCGGCAAAGCATAAAATGGACTTCGATGATCTGGAGAAATGGTACGACGGGTATAAGATTGGTGATGAGCAATCGATGTTCAATCCGAATTCCGTAATGCGGGCTATCGCATCAAGACGTTGCCGCAGTTTCTGGGCCTTCACTGGTTCTTTCGAGTCTGTGGCGAAATACATCAATATGAATTTCGACGGGCTGAAGGATGACATCATCAAGATGTTGGCCGGAGGCACTTCTATGGTGGATCCTACGGGTTTCACAAACGATATGTCCGTGGTCAGGAACAGGGATGATGTGCTGACCGTGCTGATTCATCTGGGTTATCTGTCATTTGACTGGGTGAAGGGCGAGTGCCGGATTCCTAATCTGGAGGTCGCGGGAGAGATGGTGAACGCGGTGAAAGCCAATGAGTGGAGTTATGTGATGAAGTCTCTGGATGCCTCCAGACAGCTTCTCCAAGCGACGATTGACGGGGATGAGGAGGCTGTCGCTGAAGGTATCGCGGCTACCCACAGTACCGGGACGAGCATTCTGAGCTACAACGATGAGAACTCCTTGGCTTGCGTGATAGGGATCGCGTACTATTACGCCCGCGACAAATACTCCATTCACAGGGAGTTCCCTTCCGGGAAAGGCTTCGCCGACTTGGTGATGATTCCGAGAAAGAATGTGGACAGTCCGGCGCTGGTCATCGAGCTGAAATATAACAGGGACGCAGATTCCGCCATCCGGCAGATCAAGGAGAAGAACTATCCCGAGGGCATCGCTGAATATAAAGACAATCTGCTTCTCGTAGGCATCAGCTACGACAGGGAAACCAAGACCCACAGTTGCCGGATAGAGAAGTTTCGGGCATAATATCTATTTCTGCCCCCTTTAGGGGGGATTTTTTACAAGAATTCAATATAAAAATCGTAAGCGAGTGCGGACATCGGTCATCACCGATGTCCGGTGTCGTGTGCGGTGTGGTGATGTGTCGATGTGTCGATGACAGTAATAATGTAGCCCTATGTGCCAAGACGAGTTTGAAAAGATTGATAAAAACCAGTGGGCAGAATTACTGAAGAGTTCTTCCCATAGGAGTTTCTTTCAGAGTCCCGAATGCTATGGCCTCTACAAGGCGATGTCCTTTATGACGCCTTTTGTCTATGCAGTAAGCAATCAAAGTGCATTGAAGGGTGTCATTGTCGGCTATGTCCAGAAAGACGGCGGTGCGATAAAATCGTTTTTGTCTCGCCGGGCGATTATCAATGGTGGACCGCTGGTTGCTGATGATATAACGTCCGATGAATTCAAGGAACTGCTTATCACCTGTAGAAAAGGCCTCAAAGTCAAAGCGATATATGTAGAAACGAGGAACTTTGAAGACTACTCCACCTATAAGACGTTGTTTGAGGAATGTGGGTTTAAATATGTTCCTCACCTAAACTTCCACATAGATACGTCATCTATGGAGGTCGTGGAGAGCAATATGGGGAAAAGCCGCAAGCGGGACATCAGAGTTTCGTTTCGAGACGGTGCCTCTGTCGTTGATGACCCTTCAGATGAACAGGTCGTGGAGTTCTATGCCGTGTTGGAACAACTGTACAGGACGAGAGTTAAGACTCCCCTTTATCCATTGTCATTCTTTCAGTATTTGGCGAAGCAAGATTATGCCAGATTTCTGCTTGTGGAATATGGCGGGCATATAGTGGGAGGAACCGTATGCGTGTGCTTGCCGGAATATGCCGTTTATGAATGGTTCGCCTGCGGAGAAGACGGGGTGCATAAGAACATCTTTCCGTCCACTGTCGCCACATATTCGGGAATCAAATATGCGGCTGAAAACGGTTATGGACACTTTGATATGATGGGAGCCGGAAGTCCAGACAAAGGATATGGTGTCAGGGACTTCAAGGCCAAGTTCGGGGGAGTTTTAGTGGAACACGGGAGATTCAGAAACGTATTGAATCCTGCGCTATATGGCGTAGGAAAACTTGGTGTGGCCGTGATGAAGGGAGAATTGTCTAAACAATTGAGGGGGGGGCAGATACGACTTATCGATTACTGGAGACGGTTATGGCCGCGTAAAAAAGATGGCGGCATAGCCGCTGATGACGATAAGCCGTAGTCGGGCAGTCGAATCCAATATCTGTCTGTTTTGCTGCGGCGAAATGACAGACAGATATGGAGATCATCGTAAAGACAATAATAGATGAGATAGACATAAAGGAGTGGTCTGATTTTGTGTCGACACATCCCAAGGGTTCGGTTTTCCAGACTCCGCAGATGTTCCGTTGTTATGAACGAACTCCGGGACAGACGCCATTCATAGTCGGCGCATACCAGAATACGAAACTTGTCGGGATACTTGTAGCGGTGATAATCAGAGAGAAAGGCTTTCTGAAATCTCGGTTCTCCTCCCGTAGCATTATAACTTCCGGTCCCATAGTCAGAAATGATGATGCGAGGATACTGGAGATTCTTCTCCGAGAATACGATGATGCAGTGGGACGACAGGTCATTTATACGCAGATCAGGAATCAGTACGAGCAGCTTTCGAATTGTGATGTATTCCGAAATCACGGATATCGTTTCGAGCCTCACCTGAATTATCTGATATGGCTTGACAGCGAAGAAAACATCTGGGGCCGGATAGGCAATGGCCGGACGAAGCATATTAAAACGGCACAGAAGAACGGTCTGTATGTAGATGTGTACGGTCCGGGAGCATTAAAACTGGCCCCACAACAGCTTCACGAAGGTTTCGATGTCATACTGGAGGTGTATCGGCGGGCCGGACTCCCTCTCGTAGATTGTGCCCAGATAGAGGCGGCGAATGAAGAGGGTCTGTTAAGGATGTTTGTGGTCAGAACAAAGGACGGAGAAATGGCAGGGTGCCGTTTCGGACTCTCTTTCGGGAAGTCCCTCTATGGATGGTATGCAGGAAGTCGTAGCCGCTATTACTCGTTATTCCCCAATGACCTGCTGATATGGGAGACGCTCCGTTGGGCCAGTGCAAATGGTTATGAAGTGTTCGACTATGGCGGTGCCGGCAGCCCCAATAAAGCTTATGGGGTGAGATGTTTCAAATCTCAAATAGGGGGAGAACTTATCGACCCCGGCAGATGGGAGAAGGTTCATAAGCTCTTGAAAATGTATATTGGGAGGTTAGGCTATGCATTATACCGTTATTGTAAAAAGATGACAAATAAACTATCGAGATGAGAATACTTGTAGATATCGGACATCCCGGGCACGTCCATTTGCTGAAGAATGTGGCAAAGAATCTGGAGAAAGACGGCCATACCGTGTTCTATTCTGTCAGGGATATCCCTGTGGCCAAGCGGCTTATGGATACTTATGGAATGCCCTATTATGATTTGGGGAGAAAGAGTGATTCCATAATGGGGAAGGCTTGGACAGTGATCGGACAGGATGTGAAACTGCTGCGCTTTGTAATCAAGCATAAGATTGACATCGGCTTGAGTTCAGGTATTGCCCTCTCGCACGTGTCACGCCTGACGAGAATGAAGTCTTTCGTGTTCGACGATGACGATGATGAGGTGGAACCGTTTGTCGTAAAGTATTGTCACCCTTTCTCGGATGTGGTGCTCTCGCCATCGGTTCTGACCGGGCATAGAAAAACTGGGAAAGCGGTGTTTTATGCAGGCTATCACGAACTGGCTTACCTGCATCCCAACGTTTTTTCTCCGGACAGGTCGGTTCTGGACCGGCTGGGAATCAAGGAAGGAGAGAAGTTTTTCGTTTTACGGTTCGTTGCTTTGAAGGGGCATCACGACATCGGCAATAAAGGACTCTCATTTGAGCAGAAAATGACACTAGTCAATATTCTGAAAGAGAATGGTCGGGTAATCATCACTGCGGAGCGTCAGTTGGAACCCGATCTGGAACCATACCGTCTGGCAGTCCCGGCAGAAGATATGCATTCTGTTTTAGCCTACGCTTCGCTGTACATCGGTGATAGCCAGACTATGACATCCGAAGCTGCCGTCCTTGGTGTACCCGCCTTGCGCTGCAATACTTTTTGCGGGAGAATATCTTATCTGAGTGAGGAGGAACACAAATACGACCTCACGTATGCCTATACCCCGGATCAGTTTGAGAATCTCATAGCCAAGCTTACAGAATTGCTTGAGAACTCCTCATTAAAGGAGGAATGGTCAATGAAGCGGCAAAGGCTGCTTAGCGACAAAATCGATGTCTCCGCTTTTTTCACCTGGTTCATCGAGAACTATCCGGAAAGCGTGAGGATAATGAGTGAGAACCCTGACTATCAATACCGTTTCAGATAAATGGACTTCACGAGAAAGAAATATAAGGAACTGATTTCCGCACTGAAAGGATACGGTTATCGGTCGATTACCTTTTCCGAATATATGCAGGGTGTCCGTCCTGAAAAGTTCGTCATCCTTCGTCACGATGTGGATTTGCTGCCGTATCACTCGCTGGCCGTCTCCAGAATCGAACACGAAAACGGGATGAAGGCATCGTACTATTTCAGGGCAGTACCGGAGAGTTGGAACGAGGAGGTGATAAAGACGATTCATTCGCTCGGCCACGAGGTCGGATATCATTACGAATCGCTGACGACCTGTAAAGGTGATATGGAGGCGGCACTTAAAGATTTCAAAATGAATCTCACGACACTAAGAGAGTTGGTCCCTGTGCAGACGATATGTATGCACGGCAGTCCCAAGTCGCCATATGACAGCAAATTGCTCTGGGGAAAGGATAATTCGTATCGGGATCTGAACATTATCGGAGAGCCATATTTCGACGTGGATTTTTCCGATGTGTTTTACTTGACTGATACGGGACGGCAGTGGGATAGCTTCAAGGTCAGCGTCCGGGACAAGATCGGCGATTATCAAGAAGTCTGGAACCGGGAGGGGCTGGTCTTTCATTCCACCGACGATATCCTCAGAGGCATAGGCCAGGGCAGGATTCCTCCTCACGTGATGATAACGACTCATCCGCAAAGATGGAACGAGTCCTATGGCTTATGGCTGAAGGAACTGCTTCTGCAGAAAAGCAAGAATGTCATTAAACGTGTTCTCGTAAAAGCCGGAAACCACAAGTGCTGACAATGTCAGATATCCGGTACCGATAAGTCTATACATTATCATAGATATATGCCAAATTTTGCGTTGATCGGTGCTGCGGGGTACATCGCTCCGCGGCACATCAGGGCCATTGCCGACACCGGGAACAGGCTGGTGGCGGCGTATGACCGTTTCGACAGTGTGGGGAGGCTTGACGCCTCGTTCCCGGAGTGTTCATTCTTCACGGAGCAGGAGCAGTTCGACCGTTTCTGTAGCGGGGTGAAAGGTACTAAGGACCACATTGACTGGCTGTCCATCTGCACCCCGAACTACACTCACGATGCTTTCATCCGTTACGGGCTGCGTCTCGGCGCGGACGTGATCTGCGAGAAGCCCGTGGTGCTGAACCCGTGGAACCTCGAGAAACTGATGGAGGTGGAGAAGGAGACCGGGCACAAGGCCTACAATATTCTTCAGCTGCGTCTGCACGACAGCATCGTCGCCTTGAAGAAGAAGGTGGACGAGGGATCGGCGGACAAGATTTACGACATCGACCTGACCTACATCACTTCGAGGGGCAAATGGTACTATTCTTCCTGGAAGGGGGATAACCACAAGAGTGGGGGCATCGCCACGAACATCGGCGTGCATTTCTATGATATGCTCCAGTGGATATTCGGTCCGGTGCAGGAAAATATCGTGCACGTGATGAGCTTCGACAGGGTGGCCGGATATCTGGGTCTGAAGAAGGCGCGCGTGCGCTATTTCCTGAGCATTAATCCTGACTGTCTGCCTCCGAACGCTGTGCAGGGCGAGAAGAAGACCTACAGGACACTCAGCATCGACGGGGACGAATTCGAGTTCAGCGCCGGATTCACGGAGCTGCACACGAGAAGTTATCAGAAAATCCTGTCCGGCGAGGGATTCCGCATAAGCGAGGCGCTGCCCTGCATACAGATAGTCCACGACATCAGGAACGCTACGCCGGTGGGGCTTGTGGGCGACTACCACCCGCTTGCGAAGCTGCCGCTCTCGAAGCATCCGTTCGGATGGGAAGATGTGAAATACTAAACAATATCTACGCTATGGCTAACCAGATTCAAATGATCGACCTGAAAGGTCAATATCTCAAGATTAAGGATGAGGTAGATGCCGGCATACAGGCTGTTATCGACGACACCGCGTTCATCAACGGTCCCGCAGTTAAACAATTCTCGGAGCATCTGAGCCGGTATATGGACGGACGCTATGTGACCACCTGCGCGAACGGCACAGATGCCCTGCAGATTGCCCTGATGGCCCTCGGACTCAGGCCGGGAGATGAAGTTATCGTTCCGGCCTTCACATACGTGGCGTCCGCAGAGGTCATCGCCCTTCTGGGCCTGACTCCGGTGATGGTGGACGTGGATTACGGCACTTTCAACGTTACGGTAGAGAATGTAAAGAAAGGCCTCTCTTCGAAGACGAAGGCGATAATCCCGGTGCATCTGTTCGGGCAGAGCTGCGATATGGAGCCGATTCTGGAGTTTGCGAAGGAACACGGTCTCTACATAATCGAGGACAATGCCCAGGCGATGGGGGCCGAATACAGCTTCAGCGACGGAAGGAAGGCCAAGACCGGGGCGATGGGCACCATCGGCTGCACATCTTTCTTCCCGACTAAAAATCTCGGCTGCTACGGGGACGGGGGTGCGATATTCACTGAAGACGAAGAACTTGCAGAAAGGATACATATGGTGGCCAACCACGGCCAGAGGGTCAAGTATCACCACGATGTAATCGGCTGCAATTCCCGTCTGGACAGCATTCAGGCGGCCATTCTGGATGTGAAGCTGAAGCATCTGGACGAATATTGCGCCGCACGCCATAAGGCTGCGGCTTATTACACGGAGCGCTTCAAGGCATTCGACCCGGAAGGGAAATACTTCATCACGCCCGAAGAGATGCCTGAAAGCACGCACGTCTATCATCAATACACGCTGAAAATAAAGGACGGAAAGCGTGACGGACTGAAGGCCCACCTGGCCCAGAGCGGCATCCCGAGTATGATCTACTATCCTCTGCCGCTGCAGGAGCAGACCGCCTTCAAGCATATAACGCGAGCGGCCGAGGCTCTGGAGAATTCCCGTGCCTGCGCATACTCGGTGCTGTCCCTTCCCATCCACACGGAGATGACAAGGGAGATCCAGGACCGGGTCATAGCCGCCGTCGAGAGTTTCTTCGCGTAGGACAGTTCCACCCCGAATATGACCCGAATCCACACAGACAGTCTCCACAGGATCGCTTACTCCACCGATGCATCCGTCTATCGGGAGGTGCCGCTCGGCGTAGCCTATCCCGAGACGGCGGAGGACGTGGTCGCTCTGCTCGGGCAGGCGCGTCAGCGTCATACCTGCCTGATTCCCAGAGCCGCCGGCACATCCATCGCCGGTCAGGTCGTGGGCAGTGGAATAGTCGTGGACATCAAGGCTTGGGACAAGATTCTGGAGGTCAATCCCGAGGAAAGATGGGCGAGGGTGCAGCCCGGGGTGGTAAGGGATGAGCTGAACATCCGCCTGCGGCAATACGGACTCCAATTCAGCCCCGAGACCTCCACCAGCGACCGCTGCTGCATAGGCGGAATGTTCGGAAACAACTCCTGCGGCACGCATTCGCTGATTTACGGCAGCACGCGCCATCACGTGCTCGCCTGCAAGGGAGTTCTGTCGGACGGGACCCTGTTCGACACGGAGAGGCTCGGAGAACCCGGGTACCGCTCAGCGCGACCGCTGCTTGACGGCGCGTTGCGCGAGTTGGAGGATTGGGCGGCGGATGCCGCCACAATGACGCTTCTCGAAGCGAACTTTCCCGACAGGAGTCTCCGGCGCCGGAGCTGCGGTTATGCCATCGACGAGGCGGCGGAGGAGGTGAGGGAGCGTCCGGGACTCGCGCTGTGCAAGCTGCTCGCCGGCTCGGAGGGCACGCTGGCGTTCATCACTGAGATAAAGGTCTCGCTCGACCCTCTGCCCCCGGCGGAGACGATGGCGGTATGCGCGCATTGTGACACATTGGCGGGGAGCTTCCCCGCCAATCTCATAGCTCTCCGGCATCATCCCGCCGCCGTCGAGCTGATGGACGGGAAGATTCTGGAGCTGAGCCGGCAGAACATCGAGCAGGAGCGGAACGGCTTCTTCGTGGAGGGAAATCCGGCTGCGCTGCTGATTGCAGAGTTCCGGGGAGAGACGAGGGAGGAGATTGATGCTCGGGCAGGCGCCTTCGAGGCGGAGGTGCTGGCATCGGGTCCGGTATATACTTGCACGAGGGTCTATGGTGCGGACGTGTCCAAGGTATGGGCGCTCCGGAAAGCGGGTCTCGGAGTGCTCGGCGGGATGAAGGGGGACGCCCGGCCTGTCGGCGTGATAGAGGATACGGCGGTGGCTCCCGAACGGCTGCCGGACTATATGAGGGATTTCCGGGCGATGCTGGAGCGGCTGAACACCTCGTGCGTGTACTATGGACATATCAGCACGGGGGAGCTGCATCTGAGACCGATACTTAATCTGAAGACTGCGGAAGGACGCAAGCTTTTCAGGGACATTGCCGTCGAGACGGCGCTATTGGTGCGTAAGCACCGGGGGAGCCTGAGCGGCGAGCACGGGGACGGGAGGCTGAGAGGAGAGTTCATTCCGCTGATGTACGGTGAGCAGGTGTATCGGATGATGCGGGAGGTGAAACGCCGCTGGGATCCGGACGGGGTGTTCAACGAGGGCAAGATCATCGATACGCCTCCGATGGACGAGTGGCTGCGGTTCACGGTGGGGCAGGAGTATAAGGTGGAGGAGGAACTCCCGCGCGGCGGGACTTATTACAATTGGCGTGCGGCATTCGATGAGTGCAAGGTGGAAGGGGTGAGCGGAGTGCGTTCGCAGGCTCACGCGATGATGTGCTCGGTGGAGCAATGCAACGGGGCCGGCGCCTGCCTGAAGTCCGGTCTGATGGGCGGCACTATGTGCCCCGCCTACAAGGTGAGCTGCGACGAGACCCGCTCCACCCGGGCGAGGGCTAATGTGCTGCGGGAAATACTGACAAGGGGTTATGAGAGTGAGGCTTTCAGTGCTGTGAAGGCAGGAGGAAGCGTATTTGACATTCAGGAGCTGTCGGAGGTGCTGGATTCCTGTCTCGCCTGCAAGGGCTGCCTTTCCGAGTGCCCGTCGAATGTGGATATCACCAGGCTGCGCTCGGAGGTTCTGCAGCAGAAATACGACAGGCAGGGGACTCCGCTGCGTTCGTGGCTGGTGGCGAGGATGGCGGCGGTGGAGTCTCTTGGAGGTGCGGTTCGGCCGCTGTATAATTTCATTGCCGGCTGGTCGCTTTCGGCCCTTCTCATAAAGAAGGTGGTGCGCTTCTCGGCTGAGCGGAATATTCCGAAGCTGAGCCGCTTCAGTATGAGGAAGCTGGTGGCGAGGGAGAACAGGGTGTCAAGGGGCGGGCGCAAGGTCTATCTCTTCGCCGATGAGTTCACCGACCATCAGGAGGCGGAACTCGGGCTGACTTTCGCGAGGCTGCTCATCCGTCTCGGTTATTCGGTCGAGATTCCCCGTCACGTGGAGAGCGGCCGCGCGGCGTTCTCCAAGGGCTGCCTGAGGCTTGCCCGGAAGTATGCCGTCAGGAATGTCGGTCTGCTGTCTGACGTGATTTCGGAGGAGAGCCCTCTGGTGGGCATCGAGCCGTCCTGCATATTGTCTTTCAGGGATGAATATCCCGACATAGTGCCTGCGCAGATGCGTTCCGAGGCTCGGTCGCTGGCGCGTAACTGCCTGCTTTTCGATGAATTCATTATGAGAGAGGTGGAAGCTGGATGGATATCGCCGGATTCTTTCAGGGAGCGGCCTGTCGAAATATTCCTGCACGGCCATTGTCACCAGAAGTCACTGGTTGGAACCGGGAAATGCGCCGATATGCTCCGGCTCATCCCCGGCGCGAAGGTGAATATCATCCCGAGCGGCTGCTGCGGTATGGCGGGGTCTTTCGGCTACGAGAAGGAGCATTATGAGACTTCGATGGCCATCGGGGAGATGGTGCTGTTTCCGGCGGTGCGGTCTGCGGTCTCTGGAGGAGATGTCATCATAGCCGCGCCAGGAACATCCTGCCGCCAGCAGATTCTGGACGGGACCGGTGTCAAGGCGGTGCATCCGATAGAGGTATTGTACGAAAGTTTAAAAGAATCGATATGAACACTGATATCATCACCTTTAATGAGGTGGAGAATGACGGAAAGACTATCCATCTCTATTACAATGCGGCTGTGGGTTTTTATGCGGCCTACGGTTATTCGGCGTTTTTCGTGACGCACGTTGCGGCTCCAACCTGCTCTTTTTCGGAGGAGCTGCTGATGCCCGTGGCGCTTCTGCGGCGCTCGGAGGTGGCGAAGCTGGGCAGGGCGGAAGACGGGCCGTCAGGGGATTATGCCGAATATGTGCGCTTCGGGATGCAAACGGAGATTCCGAGGGACGGATATGCGGCCTGGGTGGAGAAGGTGAAGGCGGCGGGTTGAGGTTTGATAGGGCGGAGCCGTTTGGCTCCGTCCTATTTTGCTATGGGGGTCCGGAGGTCTGTTCGCGTGCCGCGAGATTGCCGGTCGGGGCCGGCAATGACGCAAAAGTTCGGGGCCGGCAATGACGGCTCTCGATGACGGACCTGTTTTCCGCAACGGGACACCCAAATTCGATTCGAAATCAGCCCTATTTACTTTACCTGGGCTATGTAGGTGCATCGAAGGCCACGAAAATGGGCAAAAACGTGGCCGTCGATGTCATTGTATACATCGACGGGATAAGGTAAAACGTTTTTCTGTGGCCGTCACTGCACTCCTGTTCTTCACATCGGGACACCCAAGCCGATTATTCCAGAACATCGACATTGTTTGTCAACTGCTTGCAAAATCGGCCCCCGAAAGCGCAGAGAACAGGAAAGGTATCGGGCATAGTCTCGATTCCTGTCCTTATATTGTTATAATACACGAACAATCTTTGAGTTCTCTGAACTTTGTGCAATTTTGCATTTGAATTGCAAATTTACACATGTCACACGCCGGCAGTGACAGCTCTCGATGACGGGATCCCCGGTCAAGCCGGGGATGACGGAATGGTCAAGCCGGGGATGACTACAGGCCCCTGTACGAGAAGCTGTTGAAGTCCGCGGCGGAGCCGGGGACGCCGGCGCTGAAGAGCCCGAGGATGATGCCGGTGAAGCCGCCGGAGCCCTCGGTGCTGATGTATTTGGCGTTCATCCTGCCGATGCGGTGATAGACTTTCCCGTCTGAAGACCAGGAGAACGTGTAGAGGTTTTCGTCCCCTTCCACCTTGAGGAATAGCCGGCCCTTGTCCACCTTAAACTCCTCAGTGTGCGAGAGTTCCCCCAGACGTACCCGGAAAGCGAGAAGCCCGTCGCGCTTGAGGAAAATGTCGTAGTGCGCGTCCGCGTCCATATACACACTCAGCCCGGCCTCGGCGGACGCCTCCCCGCAGATTTCCACCGAAGTGGACATCGGTCTGCAGACTTCCGCCGAAGTGAAAGCTTTCCCGCAAACATCCACCGCAGCGACCGTCCCCTCGCAAATCTCCACCGAAGTGACCGCTTCGAAAGAGATGTCTTCCTGCCTGCGGCCAATGAAAGTAGGGGATACCGTCCTCTCGTCCAGGCTCTTGCCGGCGGTCAGTCGCAGCGCGGAGCCTGTGAAGGAGTAGTTCCCCGGGAAAGGATTGCGTATGTGGACCCATTCAGGACCGAAGGTATCGGAAGAGAAATCGAGAGAAGGATTGGACGCCTCGGCCTCCTGCTGAGGCAGAGTCGGAACGTTCATTTCAATGTGGATGGCTCCGCCTTCGACTCTCGGCCAGGAGCCTTCCTCCCACTTGACCGGGGTCATAAACGTCTCGCGGCCCAGCAGATGGTAGTTTCCGCCTTGAGTTCTGAATCCCAGACAGCACATCCACCAGCTGCCGTCGTGCGCCTGCACCAGGTCGCCGTGCCCCAGACCCTGGATGATGCTGGACTGCGACTGGAGATTGCAATGAGTGAGGACGGGATTGGCCGGGTCGGCCTCGTAAGGACCTTCGATGCTGCGGCTGCGCGCTATCGTGATGCTGTGCGCGTACTCCGTGCCGCCCTCCGCGATGAGCAGGTAGAACCAGCCGTCTTTGAAGTAGAGGTGCGGGCCCTCCGGGTAGCGTCCGCCGGTGCCGCGCCAGATTTTCCGGACTTCGCCGAGCTTCTCGCCGGTCAGAGGGTTCAGCTCGAAGAGGACGATCCAATTGTCGCACGTTCCTGTGTACCAGCACTTTCCCTCGTGGAAGAAGAGTGAGGGGTCGATGCCGCCCTGATCGATCCAGACGGGGTCGGACCACTTGAGGGCGGGATCCTGCGTATGCACGATGAAGTTCCCGCGCCCGCTGCAGTTCGTGGTGATCATATAGAAGACGCCGTCGTGGTGGCGGATCGTCGGCGCGTAGATGCCTCCCCACGCGAGCGCCCCGTCCAGTTCCAGCTGCTCGCGGCGCGTGAGCACGTTGCCTATCTGCGTCCAATTCACGAGGTCGCGGCTGTGGAAAATTGGCACGCCGGGGAAGTATTGGAAGGAGCTGTTCACGAGGTAGTAGTCTTCGCCGACCGCGCAGACGCTCGGGTCGGGGTGAAAACCTTTGATGACAGGATTCGTGTAGCCGAAGCCGCGGACTTCGTCCAATGTCGTTTCGCTGATTTTCCGGGGTGCTTCCGCCTGAGCGGCCCTCGTGCGAGCTTCTTCTGCCGCCGTCGTGCCGCGGACTTCGTCCAATGCTGTGCTGTGCCCTGCGGCTGCTGCCGCCCCGGCAAAGATGAGTGCAAGTGTCGTAAGGTTCATATCGCGTCAGTCTATATTTATGATAATCAATGTGTCGCCTTCTGCGCGGAAGAGAATCTCTCGCTTTCCGAATTTCAGACCGTAAACTCTCTGCGGGTCATTCTGATATCGAGGGCGCGGATCCTCCGCGAGGATTTCCTTCAGGGCTTCCCTGTCCTGAGGGCTGAATAGGGCGTCAAGCCGCACCGCCACCTCCTCGGGGACTATCACTTCGAGCCTGCGCCAGGAGCTGCCGTCGGTGAAGCCGCTGCGCACTCCCGGATGAGAGTCGGCGTATTCTATGTAGGGCTTGATGTCGTAGATGGGAGTCCCGTCCGCGAGGTCGGCTCCGAGGACGGTGATTACCCCTTTCCGCGGGTCTATGGAGCTGATTTTTACAGAACTGAGTCCCAGAGGGTTAGGTCTGAAGGGAGAACGGGAGGCGAAGACTCCCACGCGGACGTTGCCGCCGAGTCTCGGAGGCCTTACGGTGAGCTGTCCCGGTCGGCTTTCCCGGTTAAGGCTGAAGCCCCAGATGAGCCAGAGGTAGTCGAAGCCCTCCAGGCCCCGGAGCGCTTCCGGGGAGTTCCACTCTTGCTCCAGCACTATCTCGCCTCGAAGGTTCTCCGCTATTCCCGCCTGGCGTGGCAGGCCGAACTTCCCTTCCACCGGGGAGCGGAAGCGGGCCACCGGACGGATTTCCAGAGGCTGCGGGGCGGGGGAGAGAGGAGGGTCTGTCGTCATATCCTGGGATGGATGGGCTGTATGCGAGTGGGGGCGTATTGGCCGTAAGGCCGTGGGATTGGACGGCTTGCCGGCCGCCTGGTGATTCTTTAACGGTTGCCGATGAGGTTGAGGAACTCGTTGCGGGTGCGGGCGTCCTTGAGGAACGCGCCGCTGAACGCGGAGGTGACGGTCGTGGCGTTCGATTTCTGAACGCCGCGGAGCTGCATACAGGTGTGCGTGGCTTCGATGACGACCGCGACGCCGAGAGGATGGATGGCCTGCTCGATGCAGTCGCGGATCTCTACGGTCAGACGTTCCTGGACCTGCAGGCGGCGGGCGTAGGTCTCGACGATGCGGGCTATCTTGCTCAGGCCGGTGATGGTGCCGTTCGGGATGTATGCCACGTGCGCCTTGCCGATGAAGGGCAGCATATGGTGCTCGCACATCGAGTAGAGTTCTATGTCCTTCACGAGGACCATCTGGCGGTATTTTTCCTCGAAGAGTGCGCTGCGGATGATTTCGCCGCCGTCCTGTCCGTAGCCTTGCGTGAGGAACTGCAGGGACTTCGCGACTCTCTCGGGGGTCTTGAGCAGGCCTTCGCGCTGCGGGTCTTCGCCGAGCAGGGCGAGTATTTCATAGACGTGGGAGGCTATCTTTTCAGTGACCTCGGCCTCGTATCTTTCTTCCTTTATGTATGCCATAGAAGATGTTCTGAATGATATGGGAGCAAAAATAAGCATTCTTCCTCAAATAACCGCTTCGTTTTCGGGTAGACTGTCGGAAATACCCTCTTTTGCCGAAGTCGCTTTTTTTTCATATCAGAGTGAAAAAAACGTTCATTCTTATCATTTTTTCAATATATTTGCGCCCGAACGAAAAACAAAGCGTTCAGACCATTTATTATATGTATTGGACATTAGAACTTGCCAGCAGCCTGGACGATGCTCCGTGGCCGGCAACCAAAGACGAACTTATAGACTATGCGAACCGCTCCGGCGCTCCGGAAGAGGTTATGGAGAATCTTCAGGAACTGGAGGATGACGGTGAAATCTACGAAAGCATAGAGGATATCTGGCCGGACTACCCGACCAAGGATGACTTTTTCTTCAACGAGGAAGAGTACTGATTTGATAATTAGGATGTTATAACGTCGGCATAAAGTGGCGGCGTTAGCATTTCCTCCTTATTCTGCGCATCGGCACTGACGTGCGCATTCGACTGTTACAAGACTGGACACCGCGGCACCTTGAGTCCGCAAAGCGAGTTGGGTCATATCGCACATGACTCGCTTTTTTTGCGGGGGCAGTCAGTGGTATACCTTGTGCGAGGCCCGTCCGGGGAATTTCGTCCGGAAAAAAGCCGTTTTGCCGGACAAAAGGGCTGCTGGGATGAGTTTGTCCGGAAATAAGGCGTTCTGCCGGACAAAAGGAGCTTCGGGGTTATTTCGTCCGGTGAGAAGAGCTTTGCGTGGACAAATTATATGGAGTATGAGTACTTTTACAGAAAAAGAAAAGTGTTGCGAGGCGACATTCCGGTCAGGAGAACCATATTTGCACGCCTACACTTCGGGGAAAGACACCCCTCTGCTTTTTTCGAGGGAGGAGGATCTCGCGTTTGTGATGAATGTGGTGGCGCAGGCTGCGGCTCATTCTCCGGAGGTCTGTATTATCGCGTTCGAAGTGATGAACAACCATTTTCACTTTGTGGTTTCTGCGGAAGAGAAGGCTGTGCAGGCGTTTTGGGATTATGTGCGGAAGAGGTTGTCCAGATCTTTTCCACTCTTGAAGGCGCTTCAAATAGCTCTTAAGCGAATCAGTGATCTGAGCTCATTGCGCAACAACATCGTCTACACCAACCGCAACGGCTATGTAGCGGATCCCGCCTATACTCCGTTCAGCTATCCTTGGGGTACCGGCCGCTATTATTTTCTGGACTGGCCAGCAGGGAAGTCCCTGTCTTCCATATCCGTGGACAGCAGGAGGGAAATGTTCCGATGCCGCACTCCGGCGCTTCCGGGCGAGTGGGAGGTCAGAGGCGATTACATCGCTCCCTGGAATTACTGCTCCATAAAGTTCGGTATGTCGATGTTCAGGGATGCGCACCACTACTTTGCTCAAGTCACGTGACTTTAACCAATTTTTGTACAATTAACTCTCCAGCTTGACGGTCTTGG
>JAUMVX010000019.1 GCA_030529945.1 Bacteroidia bacterium
AGGTAGCAACTATTTTTTAACTCGCAAACTTTTCTGCAAAAAAATCAGAAAAATTTTTCAAGCCTACATCATACCGCCCTGCGGCATAGAGGGAGCCGCCTGAGCAGGCTCAGGGATGTCCACGATGCCGCATTCGGTGGTGAGGAACATACCCGCCACACCTGCAGCATTTTCCAGAGCCACGCGGCTGACCTTCGTAGGGTCGATGACGCCGGCCTCGTACATATTCACATATTCGCCGGTGCGGGCGTTGTAACCGAAGTCACCCTTGCCCTCGCGAATCTTCTGGATGATTACGCTGGCCTCGACACCCGCATTGGCCGCGATCTGGCGGAGCGGGGCCTCGATGGCCTTGGCCACGATGCGGATACCTGTGGTCTCGTCCTCGTTCTCGCCGCTGAGTTTCTCGAGAGCTTCGGCTGCGCGGATGTATGCTACGCCGCCGCCGGGGAGATAGCCTTCTTCTACAGCTGCGCGGGTGGCGTTCAGCGCATCCTCGACTCTGTCCTTGCGCTCCTTCATCTCGACCTCGGTCGCAGCGCCCACGTAGAGCACAGCCACGCCGCCGGCGAGTTTGCCGAGCCTCTCCTGAAGCTTCTCGCGGTCATAGTCGGAAGTGGTCGTGGAGATCTGCTTGCGGATAAGATCAGTCCTCTCAGCGATCGCGGCCTTGTCTCCGGCACCTCCCACGATGGTGGTGTTCTCCTTCGAGATGGTGACTTTCTCGGCCTTTCCGAGCATCTGGACAGTGGCGTTCTCAAGACTGTAGCCTCTCTCCTCGGAGATGAGGGTCGCGCCGGTGAGGACTGCGATGTCCTGAAGCATTTCCTTGCGGCGGTCGCCGAAGCCCGGAGCCTTCACGGCGGCAATCTTGAGCGTGCCGCGGAGCTTGTTCACCACGAGAGTGGTAAGAGCCTCGCCGTCCACGTCCTCAGCCACGATGAGGAGTTCCTTGCCCTCGCGGGCGATAGGCTCGAGGATAGGGAGAAGGTCCTTCATAGTGGAAATCTTCTTCTCGCAGAGCAGGATGTAAGGGTTGTCCAGGACAGCCTCCATCTTGTCGGAGTTCGTCATAAAGTAAGGGGAGATGTAACCTCTGTCGAACTGCATACCCTCTACGACCTTGACCTCGGTCTCGGTGCCCTTGGCCTCCTCGACGGTGATCACGCCGTCGGTCTTGACCTTCGACATAGCATCGGCGATGAGCTTGCCGACACGGCAGTCATTGTTCGCGGATACGGTTCCGACCTGCTCGATCTTCGAGTAGTCGTCGCCCACGGTCTGGCTCTGCGCCTTGAGGTTCTCCACCACGGCGGCCACTGCCTTGTCGATACCGCGCTTGATGTCCATCGGATTGGCGCCGGCGGTGACATTCTTCATACCCACGTTGATGATGGCCTGCGCGAGCACGGTAGCTGTAGTGGTACCGTCGCCCGCCTGCTCGTTAGTCTTCGAAGCGACTTCCTTCACGAGCTGCGCGCCCATATTCGCGAAGCGGTCCTCGAGTTCCACTTCCTTAGCCACGGTGACACCGTCCTTGGTGACCTGAGGCGAACCGAACTTCTTCTCTATAACCACGTTGCGACCTTTCGGTCCGAGCGTCACCTTCACTGCGTCTGCCAATGCGTCAGCCCCTTCCTTCATTCTGGAGCGTACGTCCACATCGAATTTGATATCTTTTGCCATAATTTCTGTCTCCTATATATATTATATGATTGCAAGAATGTCCGACTGCTTCACGATGAGATACTTCTTCTCGCCGAGAGTGACTTCAGTGCCGGCATACTTGCCGTAGAGCACCTCGTCGCCGACTTTAACTTCCATCGCCTCATCCTTCTTTCCGGGACCGGCGGCCACAACTTTACCCTGCTGAGGTTTCTCTTTCGCCGTATCCGGAATGTAAATGCCTGAAGCTGTTCTGGTCTCGGCCTCCTTAGGCTCGATGACCACTCTGTCTGCCAATGGTTTGATCATAATGATATTATTAATTAATTGTTATCCGTTAACCTCTGCGCCGCGCCGCAAGCCCGGTGGAGGCGCAGAGAGAAAATCAAAGCCCGTGCCAAGCGGGAGAGCACTGACATTTTGTCACGCGGCCGCACGAGGCGCGGCCAATCTTCCTACACCGCAGCCGCCCGAGGCGCGGCCAATGTACCTTCGGAGTACCCGCTGCGGACGCTCCGGCGGCGGAGCGCTGCGCAAGACCTCCGCAGATAAAAAAGCGGGGCCGGCCATCCGGCCGACCCCGACAATATAAGTCATCCCTTTCAATATCTGTTCAGAGGATAGCCCGCGGTCATCTGATGAACCTTCTTGGCGACCTCTTCGAGCACTGCGGCGTGCTCGGCCAGAGAAGCCTGCTGCTCTGGAGTAGGGACATCGGCCTTCTTCAAGGAGAGAGCCTCGATGTGGGCCGCGCAGGAAGTCAGGACGGTATCGATGAGCTCCACGATGTCGGCCATATCCTTCTCCACGAAACCTCTGGATGTTACCGCCGGGGTACCGATGCGGAAGCCGGAAGTCTGGAAAGGCGAACGGGAATCGTAAGGAACCATATTCTTGTTCAGGGTGATGTCCGCCCGCACGAGCTGAGTTTCGGCCACGCGGCCGCTCACCTCAGGGAATTTAGAGCGGAGATCGATGAGCATCAGATGGTTGTCAGTACCGCCGGAGACTACGTTATAGCCCTTGTCCAGGAAGCACTTGCACATAGCCTGGGCATTCGCGAGAACCTGCTTCTGATACTCCACATATTCAGGCTGCATAGCCTCGAAGAAGGAAACCGCCTTCGCGGCGATAACGTGCTCGAGCGGTCCGCCCTGGATGCCCGGGAACACGCTGCTGTCGAGAATCTGGCTCATCTTCTTGAGCACTCCCTTAGGAGTGGTGAGGCCCCAAGGATTGTCGAAATCCTTGCCCATCAGGATGATGCCTCCGCGCGGTCCGCGCAGGGTCTTGTGGGTGGTGGAGGTGACGATGTGGGCGTACTTCACAGGATTCTTCAGAAGACCGGCGGCTATCAGACCGGCCGTGTGGGCCATATCCACCCAGAAGATGGCTCCGACCTTGTCGGCGATGGCGCGCATCCTCTCATAGTCCCACTCCCTGGAGTAGGCGGATGCTCCGCCGATGATGAGCTTCGGCTTGCATTCGAGAGCTTTTCTCTCCATCTCATCGTAATCGATGCGGCCGGTGTCGGGATTCAGCCCGTAAGCCACGGCGTGATAGAGAATGCCGGAAGCGTTCACCGGAGAACCGTGGGTAAGATGACCGCCCTGAGACAGGTCCAGCCCCATAAAGGTGTCGCCAGGCTTGAGGCAGGCCATAGTCACTGCCATATTAGCCTGTGCTCCGGAGTGAGGCTGCACGTTAGCCCATTCCGCCCCGTAAATCCGGCAGATACGGTCGATGGCCAGCTGCTCTATCTGGTCCACTACCTCGCAGCCGCCGTAATATCTCTTCCCGGGATATCCTTCAGCGTACTTGTTCGTGCAGATGGAGCCCATAGCCTCCATCACATAATTGCTGACATAGTTCTCAGATGCAATCAGCTCCAGTCCGGCCGACTGTCTTTCCTTCTCCTTCTTTATGAGGTCGAAGATTTGAAGATCCTGTTTCATAAAATGGTCATATAGTTTTAATGGGACAAATATACTATTAATAATCGTTTTTTCTAATTTTGTGCAGGTAAAAAATTATAATCGTTTTTAGGCTTATCGCTTATCATTGTTAACAAATGTCCGACCGCAAGTTACTTAATATCGAACTGGGCCGCGTAAGCGCCCCGGACTACAGCCGCAGGAACGGCTCCGGCATCGCTCTGGTGCTCGACAACATTCGCAGCGCACATAATGTAGGCTCGGCTTTCCGCACCGCCGACGCATTCCACGCGGACAGAATCTGCCTCTGCGGCATCTGCGCCCTGCCCCCGTCCGCCGAAATACACAAGTCGGCATTGGGTGCTGAGGACAGCGTCCCGTGGGAGCATTTCGCCGACACATTGGACGCCGTGAGGCGTCTGAGGGAAGAGGGATATGAGATCGTCAGCGTCGAGCAGACGGTGCACGCGCGTGAGCTTCAGGACTTTACGCCCGAGCCGGGGAAGAGGTACGCGCTGATTTTCGGCAACGAGGTGGACGGGGTGCAGCAGAGCGTGGTGGACGCTTCGGATTTCGCGGTCGAGGTCCCGCAGTGGGGCTGCAAGCATTCGCTGAACGTTTCGGTCTGCGTCGGGGTTGTGCTCTGGCATTTCCGCTCGCGGCTTCCGGTCAGGCCGGAATGACGAAAAAGTCAGGCCGGAATGACGGAATTCCGAAAAAGTGTACAAAAAAGAACATTTTTGCTACTTTTGTGGAATTAAAACCGAAGCCTATGGATGTGACGATCACCGTCGTGAACGGAAAGAAGGATCTGAAAAAGTTCGTAAGATTCCCTCTGGAACTATACAGGGACTGCGAGAACTGGGTCCCGGCACTGGAAGGAGACGAGTACGACACCTTCGACCCGAAGTCGAACGGAGCCTATGAATATTCAGAATCAGAATTGTACCTGGCCTGGAAGGACGGAAAGATAGCCGGCCGCGCCGCAGCCATCATAAACCGCAGAGCCAACGAGAAATGGAACGAGAAGACCGTCCGTTTCGGCTGGCTTGACTTCATCGAGGACGAGCAGGTGCTGAAAGCGCTGCTCGACGCCGTGGCCGCCTGGGGAAAGGCCCGGGGCTGCGACAGGATAAAGGGTCCCTGGGGATTCACCGATATGGACAAGGAAGGGCTTCTCGTGGAAGGCTACGAGAATTTCTGTCCCTTCACCTGCCTGTACAACTACCCCTACTACGACACCCTGCTGAAGAAACTCGGATTCGAGAAGGACGTGGACTGGACTCAGAGGCTCGTGGAGATCAAGCCCGAACTGCCTCCGGTTTTCCGCACCACCGAACAGATAGAAGAGCGTTTCAGGATACATATGTATCAGGCGCGGAGTACGAAAGAACTCGCTGACCGCTACGGGATGGAGATCTTCCATATGTATAACGACACCTTCGACCCGCTGTTCGAGTTCGCACCTCTCACGGACAGGCAGATAAAACGCTATCTGAAAACATACGTCCCGATTCTCAGCCCGGACTTCGTGGCCGTCTGTCTGGACGACGACGACAAGCCGGTCGGCTTCGCGTTCTGCGTGCCGTCCATCTCCAGAGCAGTGAAAAAATCGGGCGGCAGGCTCTTCCCGCTCGGGGTGTTCCGCATCCTGAGGGCGCTCAGGAAGAACGACACCCTCGAAGCCCTGATGATCGGGGTCAAGCCCGAATATCAGGGACTGGGTGCCGCGCTGCTGATGATGAAGCATCTGCACGACGGCTGCATCAAATTCGGCATCAAGCGTCTGCTCCTCAACCCACAGCTCGAGCACAACGTAAAGGCGCAGATGCTCTTCAGCCAGTTCGACCCGAAGCCGTTTATGCGCCGGCGCTGCTACACAAAGGAAATTGACTAGCGCCGACCGCACGGTAGTGCGGAGCATACAGAGACTCTATCTCCACCGTTCCCGGACTGAAACGGCCCTCCTGCGTCACGAAGAATTCCTCCGTGATGACGGTCTTCTCCTCAGGATAGGAGTCGAACCAGTATTCCGTCCTGTCCTTCAGCACATTGCGATAGCCCTGAGGCGTAAACAGGTAATGGTTCTCCAGACGCAGCGGCGAGAGACCCCAGCCGTAACGGCCGGAAAGCTGGGAGGACGGGCGCAGCGAGGCCGGACGCAAAGCGCTGAGCCTGACGAAACTGCGGTTCTCCTCATTCCAGATTCTATACTCCGCGACCACCCTCTCGCCTACTTTCAGCACATCTCCCTCCGTGAGAGGAACGAACGTCTTCTTCCCGTCCGAGACGCGCTCGATGCTGTATATGCGCTCGACGGAGAAGCCGTTGCCTGAGGCCTTTATTTCCGAGAAAGGCTTAAGCCCCGAAGCCGTCAGAGAGACTATCCTGGTGTCCAGCACTTGCTGCGACCCGTCCAGAATGGAGGAGAGAGCATCTATGAAGCCCGGATCCGCATCCCACTGCTGAGTCTCCTTCTGGAGCATAAGCCAGAGACGCAGGGAGTCGGCGAGAGAGTCCTGTCCGCAGTCGCGCAGCAGGTCACAGATGAGCGAGTGCGCATAAGCCTCGCTTTCGAGCAGTCCCCTCCAAGGCATAACCGCGTTCGGGAAGTACATCCCGCCGCTTCGGTGCTCCACGGCATATTCGCGAAGCGAAGCGAGGTCAGCGTCCAGAGACTTCCGCAGGCGGCTGCGGGTCGCGAGACTTATGCCGAGCGACTTGGCCAGGGAGATGCCTTCATCGTTTTCGAGGAGCCTGTAAACTATATAGCTCCGGCGGGCCTTTTCGAAAATGCGTCCCTGCAGACCCGCGGAGCCAGAAGGTACGAGGTACTCGCGGACAGCCTTGCGGAACTCCCGCGAAGGCTTCACGCCGAGGGGCACGGAGGCATAGAGCGAGCGCACGTACAGATACTGCCCCGTCGAGAGCGCACCGCACCAGAGAGGCCTGAGAGAATTCCCGTGACAGTCGGAGTCCAGATATGCGACGCTGCCCGCGAGCGTTTCCCGGAGCCTTTCCGGCAGCGCCACTCCTTTCCTTTCGAGGGCCGCGAAGCGGCCAATCACGGCCGCAGTCAGTACCGGCGAGGAGTTCATTCCGGCGAACCAGGCATAGCCGCCGTTGGAATTGTTGCAGTCCAGAATCCTGTTCAGAAGTGACTCTGTCACGGACGGATCGGCCGGAGCGCCGAGCCGCTCCGACAGAGCGGCGCTATAATATGCATCGGTAAGGGAGAGAATGTCATTCGAAGTGACATCTACCCGCGAAGGCAGGGCTTCGCGTACCAGATCGAGCACGGAAGTCACTGCGGGATTGGCCGCAAGGCCGTCGAAATTCACGAACTGCGAGCGGAGCGTGTCTATGAGCGCCTGCTCGTCTTCTCCGGAGCGGAGCACCGCGCTGTGCGCCTCGGTAAGCGTCTGCGCGGGTCTGAGCACAGGCACACAGACGAATACGGCATCGCTGACCCCGCTCCCGGAATCCGCCGTGAAGGTCAGCTTGAGGCCGAGCTGCTCTATCTGAGGGACAGAGACCGGCAGAGAAAGCGTCCTGGTTTCGAGCGGAGAGATGCTCACGCGGACGGAAGTCGATGCGAAGGCTTTCTGCGCCCGATAGTCGCCGCCCTGGAAGGCTTCCAGACGCAGGGTTCCCGTGACGGGAGCCTCCGCCGAGGAAGAGAGAGTCGCCCGGAGCGTGTACTCGTCGCCGACATAGAGGAACTGAGGCTCGGCTACGGAAACTTTCACCGGAAGAGATACTGTCATCTCGCGGCGCAGGGAGCTGTTACGCATATCCCTGTCGTGGGCAAAGAGGCTGACATAGAAAGTGGACAAGTTGTCAGATGTGCTGAAATCCAGCCGGATCTCGCCTTTGCTGTCGGAGCGCAGGAACGGCTCGAAAGCGAGGGTGGAGGCGAAATCGGACCTAACCGCCACTTCCTCGGGACTGGCGGAGTTTTCCGCCCCCAATGCCGATACTGAATTCGGGGCTTCGGCATCTTCTTCATAACGCCCGGCTTCGGCGGAGTCTTCGAGCACCATAGCCGCACTCCGGGACATAAGGGCGGTCTTCATCCGGGGCCGCACTCCGTAGGCTACCACCATATCGCTGTCCCCGGAATTCACGCCGCAGCTCCAGCTCAAGCGCATCGTGGGGGCCGGAGGAGGGGAAAGACGCACCGGGTACCACTCGTTGCCCCTTATGGCCTCGGTACTCTTGTCGAAGATGCTCAGGGCACACTCCACACCCGGGTCTGTCTTAACCGTGAACGTATATGGACGGCCCGGAAGCGTCTTGTCCTGAAAACGGGAGAAAGACAGCGGGAGAGCATCCCTGACTGCCGGGGTGCGGCGGAACTCGTGCTGATAGAAGTAGCGGCGGCCGCCCCTGAAATATAATACGTACATCGTCACGACATCGCCCCAATCCTGCGCGAAATCATATTTCAGAGTCATCAGCGAGCCGGGGCGGGCCTGGAGGCCTTCCAGATGCACAAGAGAGGAGACAAGCGAGCGATTCCCGCTGCCGCAGATCTCCACGGCGGCCCAGACGGGACCGCGGGCTGCACCGAATTGGAGGCCTACGCCGTCCCCGGGCAGCACACGGAAGACATTCTCCACCGGAGCGTCCAGCACGCTGTCGCTGTCCTTCAGTTTCAGAAAGCGTTTCTCGCAGACGGAAGAACGGACATAGCCGGATGCGTCCCTTGCCGAAGCCTCGGCCCTTATCTTATAATCTCCCGAAGGACAGGAGCTCAGGTCTGCATAGACGGCCTTTCCGTTTTCCGCCGTGCCGCGATGGATTTCCTTATCCTTGAAGAAAATCGAGTAAGTGATGAGAAGGCCCTCGCGACGGAGCTTCTCCCCTACGTTTATGACCATTCCGAGGCGGTCTGAACTGATTATGTCCAGATTCCCGTCACAGCTGCCCTCCTGCGTGTCAAGAATCTTGATGTCGAGCGGTATCTCGCGGTTCACGTTCAGCCATCTGTTCCACTCGAGAGTCTCGCCGGTGCCGTCCGTGACCTTTATGTTCAGACTGTAGCTTGCATATATGTCTGCGGGGTCTGTGGCGATTCTTACCGCGAATCTGCCGTCAGGGGACAGCTCCAGCCTTTTCTCCTCGGCGGACCCGCCGAAGCGGCCTGCTGAATAAACGGCGGCGGCGGAGCCGAGGCTATGGCCCGAATAGCTGCGCAGAGTGCCTTTCACCACCACTTCGTCCCCCGGGAGATAAAGAGTGTCATCCCGGTCGAAAGTGAGTTCGAATGAAGGAAGGACGAAATCGTCCACGGTGAAATAGGCGTTGCCTATGGTGCGCTTCTCGTCATTAATGCAGAGGGAGTATAGGCCGTTGCGCTCGCCGCGCGCGAGGATGAAGGAAGAGGCGACGGAGCCGAATTCATTCGTGCTGAGTTCCCGTTCGGCTATGGTCTTCGCCCGGCTGTCTTTCAGCACCGCCTTGATTTTACGCCCGGCGGGGAGGGTACGGAAAGCGTCCTGCGGGTTTCCGGAGTAGAGGATGGCCTTGAAACGGAGGGTGTCCCCCGGCTTATACGCCCCCCGGTCGGTGAGTATCTGCGCGTTCAGGCTCTCTATGGAATAAATGCCGCCGCTGCCCGGCGAAGCGCTTACGGAAACCCTGCGGCTGAGGCGCTTCACTCCCCCATCTTCCAGAGAGAATTCCAGAGAGCAGCTGTGCGAGGCCGTGTCGAGGCGGGATGAAAGCTCCTCGGGAAGATAAGTGAAGCCCTCCAGAGCCAGACCCTTGCAGGATCCCATTTCGCGTCCTTTCCAGTCGAGAAGGCGGATATCGGCCTTTTTCAGCGGCTCTCCGCTGAGATAGTCGGCCACATAGACGGCATAGCCCTTCGAGTCGCGTTTCTGTGCGGCTGAAATGGTGTATCTGTCGTAGCTGAACTCGCAGCGGGTCTTTCCGGAAGAGAGGATGACATCGTAGCTTCCGTCGTCGATGGCGGGAAGGGTGTATTTCACCGTGTCCCGAAGATAATAGCTGCTGCTGGTATTCTCCAGTTCCTTCTTAAGGGCGGTCTTTCCTTCCCGTCTGAGTTCGAGAGTGACGGTCCGGACATTCTGCAGGGAGAGTGTCAGAAGACCGTCCCTGACATCGGCACTGATATTTCTGTCGTCGAGAGTCTCGGCAAGCTGCGAGGCCGAGGTGCAGCAGGCGGCGATCCGGGACTCTTCTCCGCTGAAGGACTTGCGCTGCGTCTCGAAAGCTTTCACATCCTCGCGCAGGGCCTTGTAGTCATCGCTCCGGGTCCTGTCCGAGTCCTCAAGCCTGTGGAATCTCCGCCACAGAAGGTCTTCACGGGCGAGCAGCGCGGCAGCCTTGCCGCTGTAGCGGGTGCAGAAGTCCTCGAGCGCCTTATCGCTGTCACTGCATCGGGCTGCGGCAAGATATCCGAGAAAGGCTTCGAGCGGATAACGGCCGGCCACGCGGGATTCCAGAGCCTTGCGGGCCTGCTCATTTTCAGTCCATCCGCAGGTGGCCAGATTCCAGAGTGCATAGTCATAATCGTCATCGAGCAGTCCGGAAAGAAGTTCTCCGAATCTGGCTCCGTCCTTAAGGCTGTCGTAAAAGTCCCTGTGGCAGGACTTCTCCATCTCTGCCGCGTGCTCCTGAAGATAGTCGAATACCGGGAGCGCACGCTCGTGCCTATAGGTATAGACCGCTATCGGGAAGCCGCCGGACTCCACTTCCTCTTTCCAGAGAGCCTCGGTCTGCTCGCGTTCCTTCCAGTTCACCGAACTGCGGACATCCACATATTTCTCTCCGGCCCGGTACCAGTCATAGACGGCACCGGAGGACAAAGCGCTTTTCTTTATCTTCTGAAGGATCTCAAGCTGTTTCTGAGGGAGGTCGGAACTCTCCGCAGCCTCATAATCTTTCCACAGTTTCACGAGAGTCCGGTCCTTGCCGGCTCCGGAGCTTCCGCCCATAATCATAGCACCCATACAAGTCAGTCCCATTAAAAACAAACACGCTGCAAGCAGAATCGCTTTCTTTTTCATAATTTTCATCTTTTTACGCCGGCATCTCCCCGGCTCACGTTTCATAAGGTAAAAGTCAATTACGTGGTGACGTGCAGTCCTGCGTGTCACCTTTCTTGAATAATCCGACGGCTTCGGCTACTACAAAAGTACTGCCACCTATATAAATCAGAGGCCGCCGGCCCCGAGAGCGCAGAGCTTCGGCACGAGCGAGAGCCGCACGCACCCCTTCCTCCACGCTGCCCGCTGCCGTCACAGGACAGAGCAGCGGAGCTGTTCCGCCAGGCTCGGATGCGGCGGAGTCAGTCTCAGACGAAGCCCCTCCGGACGCGGACGCAGCGGAACAAGCCTCGGGCGTAGCGGTCACGCCGGAGAGGGGCGAGGCGGAGTCCGCGGCGGAGAAAAAGTCCAGCACGCGGCGATAAAGCTGCGCGACTTTCATAGAGCGGGCCGAGCGGGGCTCGACCAATACATATTCCGCCTCCCGGGGCATCAGCGGCAGGATCGCACCGAGGTCCTTATCCGCCATCACCCCGTAAACTATGATCAGAACATCGCACTCCCCCTCCGCAAGCATCCTGCCGAGCGTGGCGAAATTCACTTTCAGCGCCGGCGGGTTATGAGCTATGTCGCAGATTACCAGAGGGTCGCGCGAGAGAGCCTCCCACCTTCCGTGGAAGTCAGTTATGGCAGCCGTCCTCTCTATGGCGGAACGCATAGCGTTCCAATCCCGCTCCGTCGCCTCCGGGCGCAGCAGCTGCAGAGCGGCGCAGACCGTGCGCAGATTCTCCTTCTGACAGTCTCCCCGAAGGTCCATCGCGGAGAGGGTCTCCGTCCGCCAGGCCTCCCCCCGGGCATCCATCTCATCCGCGAAATGCAGAGGGGCCCCGACCCTGGAGGCGGCCTTCTCGAACACCGCTGCGGTCTCCTCATCCCGCACGGAGACAAGGGCGGGAACGCCCGGCTTGAAGATTCCGGCCTTCTCGGCCGCTATCTTCGCCCTGGTATCCCCCAGCAGCTCGCAGTGGTCGAGGCCTATGCCGGTCACGACGGAGATGAGCGGGGTGATGATGTTCGTGCTGTCCAGCCGGCCGCCGAGTCCCGTTTCTATGACGGCGCAGTCCACTCCCCGGTCGGCGAACCATCTGAAGGCCATCCCGGTGGTGATTTCGAAAAAGGAAAGGTCGAGGCTGATGAAATCGCTTTCGTAGTCTTCGAGGAAAGACATCACCTCCTCTTCGGAGATGAATTCCGGGCGCTGCGGCGGAGAAATGAAATCACGACTCTGAGGGCATCCCGGCGAGAGCGCGGGGCGCTGAGGGGAGATGATGCGCATACGCTCGCGGAAATCGAGTATATGCGGAGAAGTATAGAGACCTACGCGCAGACCGGGCTCGGAGAGCGCGGCGGCGAGCATACTGGCGACGGACCCCTTGCCGTTCGTCCCCGCGACGTGGATGGTCCTTAGCCGCGCCTGCGGGCGGCCGAGCAGCTTGGAGAAGGCCTGCATATGCTCCAGGCCGGGCTTATAGGAATCCTTCGCGAATCCGCATTTCTGCACCGAAGGGAAGCGGCGGAAAATCCGGTCAAGTTTCTGAAGGTACAGTGTTCTGTCCATTTTTTCTTCCATTCTTGCAACAGATGCCAAAAATAACTATTTTTACGACAACATTGGAGAAATCACCCGATAATGACTTCAGCTTTATACTCACACTATGTCATAGACGGCGTGGAGCAGGAACTTACTCCGGCCCGCATTCTGGACAGCTGCCTCGTGGGGAAAGCCCCTCGGAGGCCGGAGGGGGAAGCGGACGGGACGGTGTCGGACGAGTCGATAGACCGCTTCATCCGTCCGTGCGTCACCCGTGCGGAACGGATAGACGAATATCTGAATATGGTATTGGCCGCGCGCGCACCGCGCAAGGCCGCCGAACTCCCCTTCGTGGATTTCTACACGCGGCAGAAGATTGCGCTGCGCCTCATCGAGGCCATCTGGCGCAAGGGCCGCTTCAAGCTCGGCAACCTCGCTCTGACGCTCGACTGGAAATGGGACAGGGGCATCCGGGGCAGTATGGCCGCGTTCTACACTTCCGTCAGCGCGGCGGGCGACTACATAGACGCGCTCGGCATCAGGCTCAAGTCCTATTCGTACTCCGAGACTCCGAACAAGTCCACGCTTTCCGTGAAAGCGAGCGTGCTGCGTGAAGACGGGCCGGAAGAGGAAATAGAGGAGGAGAACGCGGATCCGAGATTGGGCGCGCGCAGAGCGTGCCCGGCGAAATTCCTTCGCGATGCGGGCGCGTGGATAGTGTATGTGCCCTTTGACGACGGGAAATTCAGGCTCGGCGGCTCGCGGCTCGCCGCAGCCCTGGACGCGAGCGGAGAAGGCACGCCGCAGCTGCTGGACGCGGACTATTTCATCGACTGCTACGAAGTCGTGCGCGAGATGGTCGAGGACGGGGTGGCTCTCGCCGGGGCTACGGTCGGGGAAGGCGGTCTGATGGCGGCGCTGCACGCTATGACCGAAGGAGGGGCCGGAGTGGAGGTGGAACTCGGAGGGCTGATGCGCTCCAGCGGCGAGAAGGACACAGTGAAGCTGCTCTTCGCGGAAGTTCCGGGAGTCGTGATGCAGATCGCGGACTCCGACTACGACTACGTGGACGCGGAATTCCTGCTGCAGGACGTGGCATACTTCCCTCTGGGGCACATAACGCCGGGGAGGAGCGGGGTCAAGGTGAAGGTCACGGACCTCTCGCCGGTGAGCAGCATCCTGGAGTCCATACTCAGAAGCCAGAGCAGCTCGGAAGGAGAAGACTAAAACCGATTATATGCCACAATACGCAAATTCCAGACATTCCGGCACAGGGAAACCCAAGTTCTTCGTGCTGGACACCAACATCATCCTGCACGATTACAAGGCGATACGCAAGTTCCAGAACAACAATCTCGTCATCCCGATGGCGGTGCTGGAGGAACTGGACAAGTTCAAGAAAGGGAACGACGCTCTCGCGTACAACGCCCGGGGCTTCGTCCGCGACATCGACAGAATCTCCGACGGAAAGATGTTCGGGCGCGACGGCATTCCTATAGGCAAAGGGCTGGGGCTCATCAAGATAGAGCCGAACCACCCCTTCCCGGAGGAGCTGCGCGACCTCTTCATAGACGACATCCAGGACCACCGCATACTCGCGACCGCGATGTGGGTCCGCGACACCCACCCGGACAGCTTCACCGCCCTCGTCACCAAGGACATAAACCTGCGGATGAAGGCCAGGGCCGCCGGAATGGAGGTGCAGGACTACCTGACCGACAAGCTCGAGGAGGAGAAGATCGAAAACACGCAGAAGGAAGTCATCGACCTCGCGCTGCCGGGCGCGACGCTGCAGAAGCTCGCATACGGGAGCGGAGAGGGACTCGACTGGCGGGCAGTCTCGTCCAATGAGCCCAAGCCTAACCGGATTTTCAATTTCTCCTGGAAGGAGGACAGCGGGGCGGAGCGGATCCAGGGACGCTATGACGCGGAGAGAAAGAAGATCGTTCTGGTCAAATCCCGCACGGCTTACGGAATCCGGCCCCGCAACGTCGAGCAGAAGATAGCTCTCGACGCCTGTCTGAATCCGGCCATTCCTCTGGTGTCGCTTACGGGCGGAGCGGGTACGGGCAAGACTCTCATAGCCCTCGCGGCCGCTCTCGAGCAGGAGAAGGACTACGACCAGATCATCCTGTCCAGACCGACGGTGATACTCGGGAACCAGGACATCGGTTTCCTGCCGGGCGACCAGAAGAGCAAGATGAGTCCTTACGTCCAGCCGCTTATGGATAATCTGAACGTGATCAGGCAGCAGTTCAGCCCGTCGAGCAGGCAGGCTCTGAAAATCGACGCTATGCTGAAGGAGGAGAAGCTTCTCATCAGCCCTCTGGCCTATATCAGAGGCAGGAGCCTCGGGAAGGTGTTCTTCATCGTCGACGAGGCGCAGAACCTCACGCCTCACGAGGTGAAGACCATCATCACGAGGGCCGGCGAGGGCACCAAGATGGTGTTCACGGGGGACATCTTCCAGATCGACCAGCCTTATCTGGACCAGTGGTCGAACGGTCTGTCGCATCTGGGGGAGAAGATGGACGGACAGAAGGTGTTCGAGCACATCTTCCTCCGCAAGGGCGAAAGAAGCGAACTGTCGGAGCTGGCGGCAAAGCTTTTGTAGGTACGGGAAAATTGCGTAAATTCGCGGTCGAATTTTACAGTTACAATATAAAAGAACATTAGGTATGTTTGAGAACAAAAAGAGAGTCTATCGCTTCGGCGGAAAAACCGCCGAGGGAGACGGAAAACAGAGGGAATTGCTGGGTGGAAAAGGCGCTAACCTCGCAGAAATGAGCAGGCTCGGGATGCCTGTTCCCGCCGGATTCACCATCACTACAGAATGCTGCGCCGAGTACTACGCTCTCGGCGGCGGGTATGCGGACGAGCTGAAGGCCGAAGTCGCGGCCGCTCTGAAAGCTACCGAAGAGATTATGGGCAAGAAGTTCGGCGATGCCGAGAATCCGCTTCTCGTCAGCTGCCGTTCCGGCGCCAGAAGTTCTATGCCGGGTATGATGGACACCATCCTGAACATCGGACTGTGCTCCGCCACCATCCCGGGTATGATAAAGAAGACCGGTAATCCGCGTTTCGTCTATGACTCCTACAGACGTCTCATTATGATGTATTCGGACGTCGTTATGGAGAAGGCCGAGGGCGTGGAGCCTGAGGACGGACAGGGCATCCGTCAGCAGCTGGACAGGATGATGGCCGAGCTGAAGAAGGCCAGAGGCTACGCTTCGGATACCGAGATCACCGCAGAGGAGCTTCAGGAGCTCTGCGTGGAGTTCAAAAAGAAAGTTAAGGAAGTTCTCGGAGTGGAGTTCCCGGATACTGCAGAGGCTCAGCTCTGGGGTTCCATCGGCGGCGTGTTCAAGTCCTGGAACGGAAAGAGGGCCATCGCCTACCGCCGCATCGAGAAGATTCCTGATGACTGGGGCACGGCCGTGAACGTCCAGTCTATGGTGTTCGGAAATATGGGCGAGAATTCGGCCACGGGCGTGGCATTCTCCAGAAACCCTGCCACCGGCGACAACAAGTTCTACGGAGAGTGGCTCATCAACGCCCAGGGCGAGGATGTAGTGGCTGGTATCCGCACTCCTAATCCTCTGAACGAGGCCACGAAGAATGACCATAACCGCCATCTGGCTTCTCTGGAGACGGCTATGCCTGAGGTCTATGCGGAACTTGACGATATCCGCAAGCGTCTGGAGGAGCATTTCAGCGATATGCAGGACATCGAGTTCACCATCCAGGAAGGCAAGCTCTGGATGCTCCAGTGCCGTATCGGCAAGCGTACCGGTCTGGCCGCTCTGAAGATGGCCATCGATATGCTGGACGAAGGTATGATCGACGAAAAGACGGCCGTTATGAGAGTCGCTCCTAAGCAGCTGGACGAGATTCTGCATCCTATACTCAACCCTCAGGCCGAGAAGGACGCAAGGAGATTGGCCGCAGGCCTGCCTGCTTCTCCGGGCGGAGCGGTCGGCAAGATCGTCTTCACTTCCGAAGCTGCGATGGCGGCACGCAAGAAAGGTGTGGACACGATTCTCGTGCGCGAGGAGACTTCGCCGGAGGATATCGAGGGTATGCGGGCTTCGTCGGGCATCCTGACCGAGCGCGGCGGTATGACTTCGCACGCGGCTCTCGTGGCTCGCGGATGGGGCAAGTGCTGCATAGTGGGCTGCGAGTCCCTGAAGATAGATTTCGCCGGGAAGACCCTCAGCTTCGGCGATAGCGGCGAGAAGTTCCACGAGGGTGACTATCTGAGCCTTAACGGCAGCAAGGGCATAGTTTACGCCGGCAAGATAGCTACAGTGGACGCTTCAGAGAATCCTGATTTCATCAGATTTATGTCCATCGTGGACAAATACCGCAGACTCGGCATCCGCACGAATGCCGACACTCCTGAAGATGCCGAAAAGGCTCTCCAGTTCGGCGCTGAGGGCATCGGTCTGTTCCGCATCGAGCATATGTTCTACGGCAAGAATTCCGAGATTCCTCTCGCGAAACTCCGCAAGATGATTCTCTGCGACACCGACGACGAGAGACGCGCAGCGCTTTCCGAGCTGGAGCCTTATATGAAGGCCGCCGTGAAGTCCACTATGCGCATTATGGACGGGAAGCCGGTGGTGTTCCGCCTTCTGGACCCGCCGCTCCACGAGTTCGTCCCTAAGACTGAGGACAAGAAGAAAGAGCTTGCGGCCGAGCTTGGCGTGACCGTGGCCGAGATCGAGAAGAGAGGCGAGGGTCTGCACGAGGTGAATCCTATGATGGGTCTGCGCGGCGTCCGTCTGCACGTGACCTATCCGTTCATCGCCGAGACCCAGTACAGGGCCATCTTCACCGCCACTGCGGAGCTTATGGGAGAGGGTCTGCATCCGGAGCCTGAGATTATGATTCCTGTGACGGTTTCCGCACGTGAGCTCAGCTTCCAGAAGCCTATCTGCGAAAGGATCAGGGCGGAGGTCGAGAGCAAGTACGGCGTGAACATAAAATACAGCTTCGGCACTATGATTGAGATCCCGCGCGCGGCTCTTACAGCCGACAGGATGGCCCGCACCGCAGAGTTCTTCTCCTTCGGTACGAACGACCTCACCCAGATGACTTTCGGCTTCAGCCGCGATGATGTGGGCACGTTTATGGGCGACTATCTCGGGAACAAGATTCTGGATGCCGACCCGTTCCAGACCATCGATACCAAGGCTGTGGGCAGACTCGTGGAGTTCGGCATACAGCAGGGCCGCTCGAAGAGGCCTGAGCTGAAGTGCGGGGTCTGCGGCGAGCACGGCGGAGATCCGGATTCGGTAGAGTTCTTCAACAGAATCGGGCTCGACTATGTGAGCTGCTCTCCGTTCCGCGTTCCTATCGCCCGTCTGGCCGCCGCCCAGGCTGCCATCAGGCAGGGGAATTAATCTGTACTACTGCACATAAAAAAGACCGGCCCGGACAGGGTCGGTCTTTTTTATGTGAGTCTTTATTACTTGACTACGCAGATGGCTACGCGGTTCTCTTCAGGAGTCGGATAAGGATTCTCCTCGGAACCCTTGTAGGATGAAGAGATGCGGTCCTTCGCGATGCCGAGTTCCACGAGCTTGGCGGTAACGACTTCGGCACGCTTCTGAGAAAGGAACATATTGCGCGAAGCGGTACCTGTGGCCTTGTCGGCATAACCGGTGATGGTCACCTTGGTCTCAGGATTCTCGTTGAGAACCTTTACTATCTCCTCGATCTTCGCAAGCTCGGCAGGACGGATATCCCACTTGTTGATTACGAAGAATACGTTCTCTGTAAGGTTGATGGCAGGTTTTACCACCTCCACTACAGGCTCCGGTTCCGGCTCCACTACAGGCTCCGGTTCTGGCTCCACTACCTGCTTTACAGGCTCAGGCTGTGCGACAGGAGCCACAGGTGCCGGAGCAGGAGCGGCCTTCTTCTTGCCGAAGCTGAACTTGAGGCCGACAAGGGCCTGATACTGATGGTCGAACACACTGCCCGAGCCGCCGTTCTTAGAGTTGAAGTGGTCAGAAAGGAGGTTCGTCGCAATCTCTGCGGTGAGAGCCACGCAGTCGGAAAGTCTGAAATCCACACCGATACCCGCTCTTCCGGCTAAGCTGATGGAAGGGTCTTCCCAGAGGTAGTTGTCAGAAGCGAAACTTGCCTTGAGGTCCTGAGCCTCGTCGTTATTGAAGCGGAGGTTGCCGCCGACACCGGCGAAGACGTAAGGATTCACGGCGCGTGCCTTATAGCCCGCGAAAAGGTTGCAGAGGTCGAAAGTGGCATCGAGACCGAGCTGGCCATAGTTGAAGGCGTACTCCTTGCCCTCACCTACGGAACCCTTGCCCTGGATACCGGAAAGGTCTCCGCGGAGGCCGAATACCGGCGAGAACTGGTAGCCCAGGTTAAGGGCTGCGGAAGGGGAAAGGAATTTGGAGAAGGAGGAATACTCACCTACTGTGTAACCTACACCACCCTTTACTCCGGCATACCAGCCGGGGGTGAACTCGCTTGTCTGGGCGAAAGCGCCGAGTGACAGGCAGAGCGAAACGATAACTAATACTGCTTTCTTCATAGAGTTAATATTGTTTTTAAAAAATCGAATAATCAGGGAGTAAGAAACTCCTACAAAAAAAATGACTTGGTACTTCTCTGCTCGTCTTTTTGGCTAAATGTTCATACTTACTGAAAAAAAAGAATGAACTCTGACGCGGAGCCCTCCCATCAGTCATTCGCCGCCGGCTTCTCAGGGAGTCTTACCTCATTAGGCGCCGGGGCCATAGGGTTCTTCTGATATTTCTGCTGCATAGTGCGGCTGGTCATATTCCCGTCCTTGAAGGTGATGTACCACTCGCCGTCTATCTTTACGGGGTTAAAGGCAAGCTTGATGGCAGCGGGGTCAGAGCCGTCCGGAGACTGCGCGAAAACGTAACGGTAGGTCACGTCATTTATGGCAGGGGTCTGGAAATCCATCTGAGTCATCTCATACGAGAGGACAGGGAAGTATTTGAATTTCGACTTGAGGTTCACGAGCGACTCATCAGCCGGACGGTAGAGAACATCCTCATAGACCACATAAACCTTGCTGAGTGCATCGTCGAGCTGTCCCGCCTGAAGCAGTGACATTATCTCGTCTGTCGCAGCCTTTACGGCAGCGGAGTCCGCAGCTGTGATGGTCGCCTCGAAATCCGCCTGTGCTGACTCGAAAGTGTAATACTTCTGCCTTCCGGCGTTATGGCAGGCGGCGAGCATAAAGAGCGTACAGAGTACTGCTAAAATCTTTTTCATAATTAACGCTATTTGGGAGCAAAATTAGTTTAAAAAAAACTATTAAACAAATTCCGATTCATTCCCTGCTGCGGTAGGGGCTGTCATCAGGTGATTGCTGGAGGGTGGATTTCAGGGACGAATGTCCGGGAGGGTGACTCTGTGGGGTGGCTCTGTGGATGGCCGGGAGGGTATGTGGGTGGGAGGGTAGGGAGCGATCGGGGAGTTTTTTTGCGCACGAGTACATTTTGGAGAAAAAACCCTGTCCGAGAGCAGCCGGAAAGGCCCTATAATAATTATATTTGAGAAAGCGAACACAGGCCCCAATGTACACAGACATATAACATAACAGTTCAGACCCATACCCGCAATGCAATCAGCGGGATTTTTTGTTACTAATCCTAAAAACGTTTTACCTATGTCGTTTTTTTATCGGAAACATCATCAGACCCACATCCTTTCGGAGCGTATCGAGAGAATCATCAGCGACGGGCTATTCCACTGGATCGAGAACCGCGAATACCGCAACCCCTACGACAGCATCGAGGAGTTCGCTAATGTTCTCGGGGTAACACAAAGCGAGGTGGCTGATTATCTGCGCTTTCACCTGGACATAAAGTACTGTACGCTCAGGCGGCTGCTGAGGATCCGCGACGCCGCCATAATGCTTCTGCTACACCCTTACAAGCCGTTGCGGCACATAGGGCATCTGGTAGGATATCTCGATCCGAGCAATTTCAGATGCCAGTTCAGAGAATACACTGACTATAGCCCGGACGGCTGGCGCAAACGTATCGTAGAGAGACGTAGAAGAGACGTATAAGAGGTCGCTGTTTCAGCTGTAACACCTAGAACAACATACACTTAAAAGGCTGATAATATGTTTTTACTGAATAGATCCGGCCATCACAGAAGAGGGCCGGAGCAGAAATTATCATTCGATGAACTCAGAGAAAACGACATCAGGGATGCATTGAGCGAGTGGATAGAGACGCGCAGTTACCGGGAACCGGATGACAGTATAGTAAGATTCGCGGAAAGCTGTGGAGTTAACGAGACGGAAGTGGCGGAGTATCTGAGCTATCATCTTGATACCGATTATGTGCGGCTAAGACGCGTGCTCAGAATTCAAGATGCGGTGCTTTTGTTACTTCTGTTCCCGAAGAAACCGCTTAGCCAGATCGGAAGACTTGTCGGATATAAGAACTGGAAAGAATTCAGGGTACAGTTTACGAAATACACTAAGCATAATCCCGAAAAGTGGCATAAACGCATAATCTCCAAGCGTGAGATGCCTCGTCCCACACGCGGCGAACACCGCCCGTCATCTCCGACTCTGCGGCTATGGTGTCCCATATTCAAGTGCCGCTGATAGCCGAAAGGCCAATGCGAACCGCGTGAGAGGCAGGTGGCGAATCCAGTAGGGAGTAAAAATGACGGTTTTCATCATGCCCGACCTGATCGGGATCGTCATGCCCGACGTGATCGGGCATCTCGTGCTGCGTGCAGGGGAGATTGCCGGTCGGGGCCGGCAATGACGGAATGGGCCGGCAATGACGGTTTTCGTCATGCCCGACCTGATCGGGATCGTCATGCCCGACGTGATCGGGCATCTCGTGCTGCGTGCAGGGGAGATTGCCGGTCGGGGCCGGCAATGACGGAATGGGCCGGCAATGACGGTTTTCGTCATGCCCGACGTGATCGGGCATCTCGTGCTGCGGCAGGGAAGGGATTGCCGGTCTGGGCCGGCAATGACGGGAAAAGGGCCGGGAGTGACGGTTTTCGTCATGCCCGACGTGATCGGGCATCTCGTGGTGCGGCAGGGAAGGGATTGCCGGTCGGGACCGGGAATGACGTGATATCGGGAATGACGGAGTAGGCAATGACAAAAAAAGGCGCGCCTCCCGGCGCGCCTTGGTATTTACAATGTTACAGGTTTCTGTAACAGGGTTCGCGAATCAGAATCGATTACGGAGCAGGAGTAGGAGCTACTGTAGCAGTAACAGGAATCTCGATCTCAGCCTTTACTACACCCCACCAGTACTCGATGGCGATAGGCAGGTAGAGGTGGAAGTTCTGAACTACACCGGTGTTATTCTCATAGTGGAATACATAGTCACCGAGAGTAGCTGCACCTGCGGCGATGCTGATGATAGGGGAAACTGCGGTGCCAGGAGCTGCCTTGTCAGCAATCCAAACCCTGGCGGCGTTGTTCACACCTTCATATGTAGTAGTTCCGATAGTGTAGTCGTGGAGATACTCCTTCTTGCCGGTCTGGTCAGACTTGACAGCGTCAACATCGACGGTGAGAGTCTGGAAGCCATAGTACTCATACCAGTTAACAGCGGTCTCATACCAGCACTCCTCGTAAAGACCGGTGGTCTTGTTGAAGGTGAAGATGTCGTAGTTCTGCCAATCCTTAGCGCGGAAGAGCTCACCTACTACTACATTGTCACCTGTAGGAACAGCGTCCTTCAGAGGCTCCATCTCGTTCTTGATGATGTCCACAGGACGGAAGAAACCTACGTGGAAGTCCTCAACGGTGGTAGGTATGTCGCAGAGGTCATAGGTACCTACGAGCTGTACGTCAGCATAGAGAAGGTCAGCAAGTTTCTCGCTGAGTTCAGCACCGGTGGTGATAACAGGATGAGCGTACATATTCAGAACCTCCTTGGCTACGGTAGCGCCCGGAGCCCAAACGTATGTCACCTTACCCGCATCTGGAACAAGAGCAGTACCGATATTGTCAGATGTAGAGTTCTCGCGAACGTTCTGAACATCGACGGTGGCGAGGATGTTGTCAACGTGTACAGTACCGAGGTAAAGCTCATCCTCTGTAGCTGTGCCGACAGCCTTCTTGACCACGAGCTCCTTGCCGTCAACCTTGCAGGTCTGAGCCTTGTTCAGCTCATAGTGGTACTTGACGGTCATAGAAGTCCAGACATCCTTATAAGCAGGGCTTGCAGCCTCGTCGAGGTCAACCTTTACGCGGTTGTTAACCCAATAGTTGTCGAGGAGGTTAGCGTAAACTTTGACATCGTCGGTAGTCTTGTTAGGAACGAGAGGGTTCACGAAGACAAGGTCAGTGTCAGTATCGCCGGCAGCCTTGAACCAGTATGCAGGGTTGTGCTGGATGAAGGTAACTACAGCAGGAACATCGATGGTCACGGTGAGACCGATGTAAACGAAGTCGGAAGCAGAACCGAACTTGGTGTAGAGAGTGATGGTCCTGTCCTTGAAGTCATCGATCACATTGTCAAGCTGAGTCTTGGTGAAGGTGATCTTGTACTTGTCGTTGATGGTGGTACCTGTGCCGTCCGGAGTGTAGGTGAACTTACCGTAATCCTTAACGCCGGTGGAAGGAACTTCGAGGAAGTTGCCGTCCTTCTTGATGTAGGTCTTGTGATCACAAGCGGAACCATACTTGGCGATGAAGTCGGCATAAGTCATACCGAGCTCTTTCTCGAGAACGATGTGAGAAGCCTCAGCCCAAGTGGTGTAAACATCAGTGTCGCAGAGATAAGGAACTGCAGGGAAGCTCTTGATGACGAAGTCCTTTCTGAAGGAAGTGTCCTTCGTAATCTTAATCTTGAAGTAACCGTAGAGAACCACCTCGTCATTATAGGTGAGGGTAGCGAGGACTACAGGCTGACGGCCTACGGAAGAGATACCGGAAAGCGGGTCAGACTGGTCGTTGCGATGCTGAGTCTTACCGTCGGACTCTACCCAGCAAGGATAGAATGTAGTGCCTTCAATCTGGCCGTACATCTGCTCCTCAGTAGTGTGGGAACCGAGCTTATAAGGAACGAGAGAGAAGCTGAGCTTCATCTCAGGATATTTCTTCTGCAGGTCCTCAACGGAAACCACCTGCTCCTCAGTCATATCAGGAGTATGGAGGTCGTCATCGAAAGGATAAACGTGAACGTTTATGATCTTAGCGAGATCGACAGGAGTCTGGTACTGGACATCCACGCTGAACGGCTGCCAAACTGCTTGAGAAGAAGTCTCATAAAGCTCAGTTACATCGAGAGGTGTAGGAAGCGCGCAAGGGAAGAGAGCGTAGGCGGTCGCATAGTTCGTCACATATTTCGAAGCGCCTGTGAAAGCGAGAGCCTTGAGTTCCTCACGGAAAGGAGCGATGGCCTCGTAGTCGGAGCTGACGTTCTTCTCGCCGTTCTTGACGACACCGTTAAGTCTCATAACGGAAAGCGGCTTGTAACCTACAGGGATCCAAGTGTAAGGAACGGTGGCCTTGTCAGGGTTCTCGATCTGATACTTGACTACGGCGAGCTTGCCGTCCTTGTTCTTAGCGATGCTCTTGAGCTCAACATCCCAGTCGAGACCCTCGGAGCGGAAGTACTCGTCCTTATCTGAAGGCTCGAGAGTGAAGTCAGCGGATGCGAGGTCGAAGGAGTTAGGATTCACGTGATATTCAGCCTCGGCGATCTCACCCAGAGCGAAAGTACGTGCAACACCTGCGGTGGTAACGGCAGGGGTCCACGCGTGCTTGCCGCCCTTAGTAAGGACAGCAGCAGCACCGGAATCATCGTAACCGATAGGATCGTCAGCAGAAGCTGCGACGGCTTTGTAATAGTAGCCGCCGAGATACTCATATCTTACGGCCTCTACACCGTTGAGGTAAATCTGAGGAACGAATACGATGCTCTGGAGCTCGCATACGCCGATGACGAGGTCTGAGCCGTCAGCGTTGAGACCCTTGAAGGTGACAGTGCCGGCAGTCTGGTCCCAGATAGCTACGGTGCCGACCTTGACGCCTGTGCTGACGCCGTCGATGCAGATGTAACCGTTCTCGTCAAGAGTGATCTGGTCGATCTGAGCCTTGGTGTCCTGCTTTACGCCGTCGATTTCCCAATAGCCGTCAGTGCTGATGGTGACAACAGAACCGTCCTTGCCGGCAGCGCCGGTGTCACCCTTGTCGCCCTTGTCGCCTTTAGCGCCGTCCTTACCGTTAGTGATGGTGTAAGACTTACCGTCGCTGGTGGTGATGACATAGCCGTCGCCGGCAGAAGTCTTCTGTACATTGGTAATCACAGCGCCGGCATTAATGGCGGCCTGAAGGGAAGCCACGGTGGACTCCACGGTGGAGACTCTGGTCTTCAGGTCGTTAATGTCGTCTGAATAATCCTTAGTACAGCCTGTGTACAGCAGTGCAGCACCAGCGAGGGCGCACACTACAGCCATTCTAAAAATTTTTTTCATAAACGAATAGATTTAAAATAAAGTTAAACTATAATACTATAATTTATTTCTGTTTCTTTCTTCCGTCTGTCGCCTCAAACCGCCCGTAAACATAGCAGTATCGGCCTTCTGGAGGCCTGTGGGCACTATACGCCCACAAAAAGGCATAAGCACCAATGCACAAAGATATGGACTATTTTTCACATATGCAATATCCCGATGCATTTTTACAGCCCCTCAACAGGCGTTATACGCACACAAGATGCGGTTTTCGCCGGATACGTTGCATCGCGTAGAAGAAAAATTCGGATATTTGCAGCATAGATTTTAAAGCTTATTCAGGTATGAAAGTGAATGCGATATGGAAGAGAAGGGCGGGGGTCGCAGCGGCATTGGCCGCGGCAGCGTGGAGCAGCTGCGCGGCCCAGACTCTCGTAAGGGATGGGATGGAGGTCTCGCCGGAGGTTTACAGCTTCGGGGAGCAGGACGGTCGGGTGGAGGTGCTGCGCGGTGAGTTCGTGCTGCGCAATGTCGGAAAGGACCCTCTGCGGGTGGAGGAAGTCGTGCCGGGATGTCACTGCGTGAGCGTGGAGTGGAGCGGGGAGAGCGTGGCGCGGGGAGACAGCTGCGTGATAGCGTTCGCGTATCACAAGGATATGTACACGAAGGCTTTCCGCAAGGATATACGGGTGATGACAAGCCGCAGCGGGGAGCCGCTGACGCTGACCCTCTGCGGGGAGTTCGTGGAGAACGAGGCCTCGCTCGCGCAGAAGTATCCTTACGCGCACGGGCCGCTGGGGCTGGATGAGGAGACTGTCTCGCTCGGGAAGATATACGCCGGGGGGAGCAAGACGGAAATCGTAAAGCTGGTTAACAGGGGGACGGAAGATGTGGAGGTGGAAATCGGAGAGTGCCCGGAGGGGGTGAGTGCGGTGATGGCGGAGGGGACGGTGCCCGCGCTCGGGGAGGGCTTTATGCGCGTGAAGGTGCAGGCCGGTAAGGAGTGGGGATGGAATGAGTTCAGCGTGAGGCCGGTTGTGAACGGGGAGGCGGTGGAGCCGATAAGGTTCAGGGCGATGACGGTGCCGGACTTCCGGAATGCGGACGCGAAGATGCTGAACGGGGGGCCGTATCCTCTGCTGCACAGCAGTACGGTGTATCTGGAGGCGGGACGCGGGAAGAAGGATGTCTGTACGGCTCTGGAGTTCGAGAATGCGGGAGAGGGGGTGCTGGAGGTGCTGAGTGCGCAGATGCTCGACGGGCGTTTCTCTCTGGAGTGTCCGGAGAGGGTCGAGCCGGGTGAGGCGGGGAAGGTGAGCATAAGGCTGGATGCTTCGGGGCTGGCTCCGGGGAGGTACAGTGCGAAGCTGTATATGGTGACGAATTCTGCGGCGGTTCCGGTGTGCGAGGCGGATGTCGTATATATAATAAGGTAAGGAGGGGGTGCGTCATGCCCGACGTGCTCGGGCATCTCGGGGTGCGAAGGGATTGCCGGTCGGGGTCGGCAATGACGGAACGCGTGGCCGGGAATGACGTGAAGGGGGGGCGATATTGTATGTTTACATTATGTAGAAGGGGCGGGCGCGTGACCAATTCTGCGCGGCGGCGGATTGGGGAAAAAGACGCAGGGGACGGCTTACGGGGCGGTACAGGCGGAGCAGGCGGCGGAGCGGGGAGGGGGCTGAGGGTTGTATAAAGTACAATAACTAACTGTAGTTATTGTAACAAGCAAATATATAACACTCTGAAAGCAAAAGATTTATAACTAATTCGCTTTGTTTTTCGGAATCGATTGATTATATTTGCGCAGACTATCCGCATAATGTATGACTAACGACCCGAAAAGACATTTCGCGCTGAACCATATCTCGGTGGACTGCGTAATCCTCGGATTCGACGGGGACAGGCTGAACGTGCTCCTGCTGAAACGGAACGACTTCAAGCTGAACGATATGAAGCTGCCGGGCAGCCTCATCTACGCCGACGAGAATCTCGACCAGGCGGCATCCCGCATTATGGAGGACTATACCGGTATGGCGGGAGTGGAGATGGAGCAGTTCCGGGCCTTCGGCTCTCTGGACAGGACTTCGAACCCGGACGATGTGCAGTGGCTCGTCCGCTCGCAGAACGAGAGGGTGGAAAGAATCGTCACGGTAGCCTACATCACCATACTCAGGATAAACAAGACTCTGAGCGCGAACAAGAAAGACTCCTCCCTTTTCTGGGCCCCCGTGGACAGTCTGCCGAAGCTGGCTTTCGACCATAACGCGATAGTGGCGGCGGCGGTGGAGCATTTCGCGAGGGTGGCGTATTTCAACAACGAGTACATCTTCCGTCTTCTTCCCAGGAAATTCACCATCCTTCAGTTCCGCAAGCTGTACGAGATAGTGTATCGCACTAAGGCGGACCCGGGCAATTTCCACAAGAAAGTGTCCCAGATGCCGTATGTGGTTCCGCTCGATGAGAAGGAGACGGGGCAGAGGCACCGGGCGGCGAGGCTCTACCGCTATGACAGGAAAGCATTCAAGAAAAATATGATATGAGAGGTATGTATCTGCTCGGTTATGACATCGGAAGTTCTTCGGTGAAGGCTTCGCTGGTGGACGCGGAAAGCGGCAAGTGCGCGGCAAGCGCTTTTTATCCCGAAAAAGAAGCTCCGATTATGGCTCTAAGGCCCGGCTGGGCAGAGCAGGAGCCGTCTATGTGGTGGGAGAATCTCGTTCTGGCCACCAAGGCGGTGCTTCGCGGGAGCGGAGCCGACAGAGCCGACATCAAGGCTATCGGCATCTCCTATCAGATGCACGGCCTGGTCTGCGTGGACCGGGACCGCAAGGTGCTGCGCCCCTCTATCATCTGGTGCGACTCGAGAGCGGTCGGGATTGGCCGCAAGGCCTTCGAAAACATAGGCGAGGAGCGCTGTCTGCGGCATCTGCTGAACTCGCCGGGAAACTTCACGGCTTCGAAGCTGGCGTGGGTGCGTCAGAACGAGGGTGAGCTTTTCGGAAAGATCTGGAAGGTGATGCTGCCGGGCGACTGGATCGCGATGAAGCTGACGGGGGAGATTCGCACGAGCGTGTCGGGGCTTTCCGAAGGGATGTTCTGGGATTTCAGGGAGAACGCCGTCGCGGACTTCCTGCTGGAAGAGTACGGACTGAGGAAAGAAGTATTGGCGGACGTATGTCCGACCTTCGGGGAGCAGGGGGTTCTCTGCCGCGAGGCCGCCTCGGAGCTGGGGCTGCGCGAAGGGACTCCTGTGACCTACCGCGCGGGCGACCAGCCGAACAACGCCCTCTCGCTGAATGTGTTCGAGCCGGGCGAGATAGCCTCTACGGCGGGCACTTCGGGGGTGGTCTATGGCATAAGCGACAAGGTGAGCTACGACAGGCTCTCGCGGGTGAACATCTTCGCGCACGTGAACCATAGCGCGGAAAAACCGCGTCTGGGCGTGCTGCTGTGCATAAACGGCACGGGGTGTCTGAATTCGTGGATGAGACGCAATGTGGCTCCCTCGGGCGCGGATTACGAGGAGCTGAACGCTCTCGCGGCCGGCGTGGAACCGGGCAGCGCGGGCATCAGCATACTCCCGTTCGGGAACGGGGCGGAGCGTATGCTGTGCGATGCGGAGCCGGGCTGCTCGATACAGGGGGTGAACTTCAACATCCACAGCCGTGCGCACCTGCTGCGGGCGGCGCAGGAAGGCATCGTCTTCGCGTTCTGCCGGGGTATAGGCATAATGCGCGAGATGGGTCTGAAGATAAATGACATACACGCCGGCAAAGCCAATATGTTCCTGAGCGGAATCTTCCGCGAGACGCTCGCGCAAGTCACGGGAGCACGCATCACGCTGTACGATACCGACGGGGCCGCGGGTGCGGCCAAGGGAGCGGGCATCGGCGCGGGCATCTACTCCTCACCGGCCGAGGCGTTCGCGTCGCTGGAGCGGGTCGGCGTGACGGAGCCTGACGAAAAGACCCGGGGGGCGTATCTGGACGCTTACGGGCTGTGGAACGAAAGACTGGACAAGATATTATAACTCAATAACACTTAACGATTATGGCAACAAAAGAGTATTTCCCGCAGATCGGGAAAATCCGTTTCGAAGGCAAGGGAAGCCGCAATCCGCTGGCTTTCAGGTATTATGACGCAGAGAAGGTCGTTCTCGGCAAGAAGATGAAGGACTGGCTCCGCTTCGCTATGGCGTGGTGGCATACGCTCGGCGCGGAGGGAACCGACCAGTTCGGCGGCGGCACGAAGACTTTCCCTTGGAACGCGGCTTCAGACCCGCTCCAGAGAGCGAAAGACAAGATGGACGCGGGCTTCGAGATAATGCAGAAGATCGGTTTCGAGTACTACTGCTTCCACGATGTGGACCTCATCGACCCGTCCGACGACATCGCGGAGTATGAGGCGAACCTCAAGGCGATAGTCGCCTATGCGAAGCAGAAGCAGGCTCAGACCGGCATCAAGCTTCTCTGGGGCACGGCCAATGTCTTCGGACACAAGAGGTATATGAACGGTGCGGCGACGAATCCGGATTTCGACGTGGTGGCGCGCGCTGCCGTGCAGATAAAGAACGCCATCGACGCGACCATAGAGCTGGGCGGAGAGAACTATGTGTTCTGGGGAGGCCGCGAGGGCTATATGTCCCTGCTGAACACTGACCAGAAGAGGGAGAAGGAGCATCTCGTACAGATGCTGAGGATGGCCCGCGACTATGCGCGTTCGAAGGGCTTCAAGGGCACGTTCCTCATCGAGCCTAAGCCGATGGAGCCTACCAAGCACCAGTATGACGTGGATACGGAGACGGTGGTCGGCTTCCTGAAGGCGCACGGTCTGGACAAGGATTTCAAGGTGAACATCGAGGTGAACCACGCGACTCTCGCGGGCCACACTTTCGAACACGAACTCGCCGTGGCTGTAGATAACGGTATGCTCGGCTCCATCGATGCGAACAGGGGCGACTACCAGAACGGCTGGGATACGGACCAGTTCCCTATCGACACTTATGAGCTGACCCAGGCTATGCTCCAGATCATCCGCAACGGAGGTCTCGGCACGGGCGGCTCGAACTTCGACGCGAAGACAAGACGCAACTCCACCGACCTCGAGGACATCTTCATCGCGCACATTTCAGGTATGGACGCTATGGCGCGTGCTCTGGAGGCAGCCGCCGCGATTGTCACCGAGTCTCCTTACTGCAAGATGTTCAAGGAGCGCTACAGCTCGTTCGACGGCGGAAAGGGCAAGGAGTTCGAGGACGGTAAGCTCACTCTCGAGGAGCTTGTGGACTATGCCAAGGCACACGGCGAGCCGGCTCAGACGAGCGGCAAGCAGGAGCTTTACGAGGCCATCGTAAATATGTACTGCTGATGAGCTCAGCGGAAAGCGTAAAAGGCAGCAAGGCCTATCTGTTCTCGATAGTCCTTGTCGCCGTCATAGGCGGACTTCTCTTCGGATATGACACCGCTGTCATCTCCGGGGCCGAAAAGGGGCTGCAGGCATTCTTCCTCCAGGCCAAGGATTTCGTCTATACGGATTTCCTGCACGGAATCACTTCCTCCAGCGCCCTGATAGGCTGCGTGATAGGAAGCGCTTTCTCAGGACTCGCGGCGACCCGTCTGGGCCGCCGCAGATCCCTGATTCTGGCGGGCGTGTTCTTCTTCCTCTCGGCTCTGGGTTCCTACTGTCCGGAGTTCCTGTTCTTCCGCAAGGGCGACGCTTCCCTGTCGCTGCTCGTCGCGTTCAATCTCTACCGCGTCCTGGGCGGCTTCGGCGTGGGTCTGGCTTCGGCCATCTGCCCTATGTACATAGCGGAGGTCGCTCCGAGCAATATCCGGGGCACGCTCGTGTCCTGGAATCAGTTCGCGATCATCTTCGGACAGCTGGTGGTGTATTTCGTGAATTTCCTCATCCTGGGCGACCATATCGTGCCGGCGGTGGAGAAACTCAGCAGCGGCATCTATGCGGTTATGAATCCGGCGGAGGCCGAGTGGAGTATGAGCGTGGGCTGGAGGTATATGTTCGTGAGCGAGGCGGTGCCGGCGTTCCTTTTCACGGTGCTGCTCTTCCTCGTGCCTGAGACTCCGAGGTATCTCGCGATGTGCGGCGACGAGGCGAAGGCCCTGCACGTGCTGAGCAAGATAAACGGCAGCGCGAAGGCCGGGGAGATACTCGCGAGCATACGCGAGACCGTGACGGAGAAGAAGGAGAAGCTGTTCTCCTATGGCTATGCGGTCATCTTCATCGGCATAATGCTGAGCGTGTTCCAGCAGGCTGTGGGCATCAATGCGGTGCTGTATTTCGCTCCGCGCATTTTCGAGTCCCTCGGTATGGAATCGCCTATGGTGCAGACGGTGATAATGGGTGTGGTGAACATTTCGTTCACTCTGCTCGCCATCCTGACCGTGGAGAAGTGGGGACGGAAGCCGCTGCTGATCTGCGGTTCGATAGGTATGGCCATCGGCGCTGCCGGCGTGGCTTTCACGAGCGCATCCGCATCGCTTCCTCCTGTGGTCGCAGTAGTCAGCATTATGGTTTACAGCGCGTCATTTATGTTCAGCTGGGGGCCTATCTGCTGGGTGCTGATAGCCGAAATCTTCCCGAACACGATACGCGGCGCGGCGGTCGCCATCGCCGTGGCGTTCCAGTGGATCTTCAATTTCATCGTCTCTTCGACTTTCCTGCCTCTGTACAATATGCAGCTCGGTTCGAACCCTCAGTTCGGGCACGTGTTCACGTATCTGCTGTACGGGTGCATCTGCATCGCGGCTGCGGTGTTCGTATGGAAGTGCGTGCCGGAGACGAAGGGCAAGACTCTGGAGGATATGACAAGGCTCTGGAAAAAGAGATAGAGGGATTTGCTCTGAATTGCAGCAGAAGCCGGCTTTCGTGGCCGGCTTCTGTTTTTTCGTATTTGCGGACTCGAACTTGATATCCCGCTCCTTCGGACTTGGTGTTGCGGACTTGAGTGCGGGCGGCTTCGGAGTCAGTTTTCGCGACGGGCGAGGTCGAGCATACGGTTCAGGGTCGAGGAGCCGAGAGTGCGGGCGGAAACGGCTTCGCGCAGGATGCGCAGCCGATGGGTGTCGCTGCCGCTGAGGTCGTAGAAACCGTGGGCGAGGAGCCATTCGGATTTTTTCTTCGCTTCGGGTCCGTAGATGCCGACGGGAGAGTAGTAGTTCAGCTGAAAGAGCACTCCCATCTCCTTGAGACGGGAGTAATCGTCCTCGTCCATATAGATGTAGCGCTCGGGGTGCGCAAGCACCGGGAAGAAGCCTTTCGACTTGACGCGCTCGAGCAGGGCGTGGAAGTTCATCGGAGGGGTGAAATAGGAGGTCTCCACAAGCAGGCGGTCGCCTCCGGCGCCCAATGTCAGCAGCTCTCCCCTTTCGAGTCTCTCTTCGAAGAGGCTGTCGAGCATATTCTCCGCCGCAAGATGCAGGCGGATGCCGCCTCCGGTCCCGGCATAGGAAGTCTGCAGCTGCGCGAAGCGGCGCTGCAGTTCATCCGGGGTGTTCGGCATATCTTCCATTATGTGGGGAGTAAGATAGACCTGTCCGACTCCGAGGGACTCGTAGAGTTTCAGTATCTCGAGAGTCTCTTCGGGAGTCTTGACTCCATCGTCCACTCCGGGAAGGAGGTGGCAGTGGTAGTCGACATAGCCCTCGAAGAAGCCGGAGGCGGACAGTGATCTCTTACTGCTGAATGGCCACATAAGTACTTATCTCTTAGTCCAATAGGCCCTATTTACGCCCCCCCCCTCGGATTTTTTCTTGCTGTCGGACGAGCCGTAATAGCCCTTGTCGCCGTAGCCGTAATGGTAACCGTAACGGTAGCCGTAGCGTCCCCGGCTTCCATCGGCTTCGGAGCCGTTCAGAATGAGGCATAGGTTCTTGAATCTGTGGCCGGTGTACATCTTCTCAAGCTCCGGAACCATACTCTTCTCGAGCAGGTTCGCCCTGACGACGAAGATGGTTCTGTCCGCGAGAGTCTCGATGATCTGGGTGTCAGCCACGATATCGACAGGCGGACAGTCGATGAAGATATAGTCGTACTGCGGACGCAGAGTCTCTATGGTCTCCTTGAAACGGGCGTCGAAGAGAAGCTCCGTAGGATTCGGAGGGATGGTGCCGACAGGAAGGACGTAGAGGTTCTCTATGCCCTCGACCGGACGGATGAGTGTCTGAAGGTCATCCTCCTGATGGGTCAGGTAATTGCTGAGGCCGTGATGAGGGGATCCCACGAATTCAGAGGAAGACGCACGGCGCAGGTCACAGTCTATGACCAGCACCTTCTTCCCCTTTATGGCGAAGCTGACGGCGGTATTCATACTGATGAAGGACTTTCCGGAGCCGGGATTGAACGAAGTGACGATGCTTACATTCCGGGACTTGTCCTTGTTCATCATAAATTCGAGATTCGTGCGGAGCACGCGGAACGCCTCGTTTATGCTGTCGCGGTTCCCCTGGCGGACCACTATGCGGGCGGAGGAGGCCTTGGCGGATTTTTTGCGATTGGACGCGAAGAGTTTTTTCTTCGCGGCCTGCAGAGGAATCTCGCCGACGAACGGGGCGGTCACGCTCTCGAGGTCTTTCTTGCCGCGGATGCGGGTGTTCAGAATCTCCTTGAGGTAGATGATGCCGAGAGGGAGGCAGAGGCCTATGAGAAATGCGAGCAGCAGGATGTTGCGCCTTACAGGAGAGGTAGGCTGCTGCTTTCCGTACGGAGGGTTGATGATGCGGGTGTTATACGCGGTGAAGGCCTGCGAGAGCTCGTTCTCCTCGCGTTTCTGGAGGAGGAAGAGGTAGAGGGCCTCCTTCACTTTCTGCTGACGCTCGACGCTGAGCAGGTACTTGGCCTGGGTCGGGCTGGAGGCTATGCGCGAGGTGGCCTGGCGCTCGGTCTGCTGCAGGGAGCGGATCTGGGCGTTCAGGGTGACGATCTGGTTGTCGATGGAGGTGATGATGGCGCTGCGCATCGCTTCGAGAGACGCGTCGAGGTCCACCACCAGAGGATTCGAGACGGAGGAGTTCGCCACGAGGGAGTTGCGCTGCAGAAGCTGCTTGTTGTATTCGGAGATCTGCCCCTCGATGGAGGAACTTTCGATGCCGGAGTTCGCCGGAAGCAGCTGGTAGCGGTTAGCGTCGTTCGTGAGGTAATTGCGCACGTAGCGCGTCATATAGAGCTGGTTCTGCACCTTGGTCTGTTCGAGGCTGGCCTGGCTGCTCTGCGTCATATAGAGGTTCGAGGCCGCCTGGATGTCGGGTATGAGGTGCTCGGACTTGTAGCTCGAAATGTCGTCGTCCACATTGCCGAGGTCGCGCTCTATGACTCCGAGCCTCTCGTTTATGAACATACTGGTGCTGACGGCGATCTGGTTCTTGTCCTTCACCCAGTTCTCGTTATATACGCTGACCAGGGTGTTCAGGACATCGGCCGCGCGCTGCGGGGAGTTGTCCTCATAGGTGAGGTCGATGACGGTGGCGTCCTTGTTCTTCAGCGCGACGTTCAGTCTGGAGCTGCAGGAGGCTACGGTATTGTAGAAGGTGCTCTTGCGCACGTAAAGGGTGTAGCTTTCGCCCGGGAGATAGTTGTCGTTCGGGTTTACGAGAAGGGTGCCGACCGATGTGGTGAACGGGACTCCGAGCTTGCCTTCGAAGCTGTCGGTCATCGTGGTTTTCTCGCCGCCGGCGTACAGGATGATCTCACTGACGGTCAAGGTGCTGTCGGAGCGGATGTCGAGGGTGAGGCTCGCCCCCTCGTTCTCGAGGAGAGTCTTGAACTCCACGCTGACGGGAAGGCTGAGGCCGTAGGCTACCTGGTCGCGGAACATACCGGGGCGGAAGTAGCGGACGTCGAGACGCAGGCGGTTAACGACTTCGCCCATATATGCCGGCGAAGCGAAGGCTATCACTTCGTTGTTCACGTTCGATTTAGTGTTGAACAGTCCCAGGTTCGAGAAGTCGCCCATCTGGGAGGAGATGGAGCTGCCTTTCGAATCTTCCTTTATCTGCACGGACATAGTCCGGGTGTAGGTCGGAAGCGTGCGGAGGCAATAGGCGGTCCCGATGGCGAGGAACACGAATATCGAGAGCGCGAACCATTTCCAGCGGGCCAGGCACATTGACCATAGGTCTCTGAGGTTGATGGCGTCGTTCTCCTGCTCGATGAGGTTATTTTCTGAAATGTTTGCCATATCCTAGTTGATTACATTAAGGATCATAACCGTTATGGAGGTGACGGCGGAGATGACCGAAATCCAGAACGAGGTGGAGCGGACGTTGTTTCCGTTCACGGTGGACTGGCGTGCGCGCTGGTCGTTCGGCTGGACATAGACGATGTCGTTCTGCTGGAGGAAATAGACCGGCGAGGCGTAGAGGTCCGAGCTGGAGTTCAGGTTCACCTTGTAGAAGGTCTTGGTGCCGTTGTTCTCGCGCTGGATGAGTACGTTGTCACGCTTGCCGTAGATGGTCAGGTCGCCGGCCATACTGATGGCGTCCATAAGGGAGATTCGGTCGCGGTCTATGCTGATGCGGCCCGGATGGTTCACTTCGCCGAGAACCGAGATGGTGAGGTTCTCGAACTCCACGGTCACTACCGGGTCCTTCACGAGATTATTCGATATGAGGCTCTGCTTGATGTAGCCCGCTATTTCGCTGCGGGACATTCCGGCGACGTGGAGCTTGCCGAGAATCGGGAAGTCTATCTCGCCGTATTTGTCGATGGTGTATCCAGACATTCCGCGCGCGATTCCGGCATTTGACGCTGTCCCGAGCTGGTTGGTGACAATCGGGAGGTTGAACATATTCGTCAGAAGCGGTTCGCGGGTGTTCACCAGGATGGAAATCTTGTCGCCTTCCTGTAGTTTAAGGTCGTCCGCAGACGGGACGAGCACGCTCTGTCCCAGCTGCGCATCGGTGAAGTAAGCCACTTTCGGCGTGCCGCAGGACGCTGCCGCCAGGGCTAAAGCTGCCAGAGACAGCCATTTCATCATTTTCATTATGGTTACCGTATTTAATATAATTATCCTCTTGCAAAGGCCGCCGGCACTGTCTTCCGGTCTTCCCTCTGAAAGACAGACACAGCAAGGTCGCAAAGTTACGGATAATTTGTGACTTCGGAAAATAAATCTTCGGGAAGATGCGAAAGGATAATCGGCGCTCAAGGAGACGAATCACAAATTCACATCGCCGATTTCAAACGGACGAGATTTTGACAGCTTCGGCCTTAAAATCACCTTACCTACCCCTTCTTTTAAAATTCGTTTTGGTTATATTCGAAAAGCTTCGTATTTTTGGGAAAACTTTTGGATATGACAGAACATCTTGAGTTCTTATCCCGCTATAATCCTTGGAATGGCAATGTCATCCCGTGTGGATACCGGCGTGATGGAATACAGGGAATTCTTCAAACCGACAGGAAAATCTTACCTTTGGGGTCATAAGAATCTTACTATGGCCAAGAATCAGCAGGCAACAGCGGCAAAGGCCTTCGCGGAGCATTGGGAAGGCAAGGGATATGAAAAAGGTGAGAGCCAGCCTTTCTGGCTGGAACTCCTCCAGACGGTCTTCGGAGTGGAGCGGCCGTATGACATCATCTCCTTCGAGAATCAGGTCAAGCTCAACAATACAAGTTTCATCGACGCCTACATCGAGCCGACGCACGTGCTGATCGAGCAGAAGTCCATAGACCAGGATTTGAGAAAAGGCATAAGGCAGTCTGACGGCAGCATCCTCACCCCGTTCCAGCAGGCCAAGCGTTATGCGGGGGAATTGCCTTACTCCCGCCGTCCGCGCTGGACTGTCGTCAGCAACTTCAGACAGTTCTATGTCTATGATATGGAGAATCCGCAGGGCGAACCCGAGGTCATAGAGCTGAAAAACCTTGAAACTGAATACTATCGTCTGCAGTTTCTCGTGGATACCGGAAGCGAGCATCTGAAAAAAGAGATGGAAGTTTCCCTGCAGGCGGGAGAAATCATCGGGGAGATTTACGAGGAGCTCCTGCGGCAGTACATCAATCCGGATGACCCCCACACTCTGCGTAGCCTCAATATCCTGTGCGTAAGACTGGTTTTCTGTTTCTACGCGGAAGATGCCGGAATTTTCGGGGAGAAGCGCAGTATGTTTCACGACTATCTGTCCCGCTTCAAGCCCGGGCGGGGAGAGATGCGCAAGGGGCTTATCGAACTGTTTGAAGTGCTCAATACGCCGGTAGATAAGCGCGACCCATATATGGATGACAGTCTCAAGGCATTCCCGTATTGCAACGGCGGACTCTTTGCCGACAGAGATGTGGAAATACCGCGATTCAATGACAAGCTGGCCTGCTTGATACTCAAGCACGCCAGCGACGATTTCGACTGGAGCCGGATAAGCCCGACCATTTTCGGGGCGGTATTCGAGAGCACCCTCAATCCTGAGACCCGCCGCTCCGGAGGGATGCATTATACCAGCATCGAGAATATCCACAAGGTCATAGACCCGCTGTTCCTGGATGACCTCAAGGCGGAACTTGCCGAGATAAAAGACGAGCCGATAGAAAAGAAGCGTGTTCAGAAAGCCCGGGAGTATCAAGACAAGCTCGCTTCGCTCAAATTCCTCGACCCCGCCTGCGGCAGCGGCAATTTCCTTACGGAGACCTACCTGTCGCTCCGGCGTCTGGAGAATGAAGTGATGCCTATAATCAACGACCTTTTCAATCCCATCAAGGTCGATATCCACCAGTTCTACGGCATCGAGATAAACGACTTCGCCGTCTCCACCGCCACGACCGCCCTGTGGATTGCCGAGGCTCAGATGATGGCGGAGACGGAAAGGCTGATGCATATCGATCTGGATTTCCTTCCCCTCAAGACCTATCACAACATTGTGGAGGGCAATGCCCTGAGGATGGACTGGAATGAAGTCGTGCCCGCATCCGAGCTGAACTACATAATGGGGAATCCGCCGTTCGTGGGGGCAAGGATGATGGCTCAGGGCAGCGAGCAGAAAAAAGAGATAGAAGAACTCTTCGGCAATATCAAAGACGTTCAGGACCTTGATTATGTCTGTGGATGGTATAAGAAAGCTGCGGAATACATTTCCAGGACGAGCATCCAAATCGGTTTCGTCTCCACCAACTCCATCTGCCAGGGTTCTCAAGTGCCGATTCTATGGGGGTATCTGAGCCGGAATTACGGCATAAGCATCAACTATGCCTACAGGACCTTCAAATGGAACAGCGAATCCTCTGAAAAAGCTGCCGTGTATTGCGTGATTGTGGGTTTCGGAGCAGCGGAAACAAAGTCGAAGCGGCTGTACGACGGTACGAGATACACCCTCTGCGAAAACATAAACCCTTACCTCATCCCGGGAGATTTTATTCTGGTGGAGGCCGCCAAAGATTCACTGTGCGGTGCTCCGAAGATGAATTTCGGCAATCAGCCGAGGGACGGCGGATCATTTATCCTCTTCGAAGAAGAAAGGGCGGAATTGCTCAGCCGTGAGCCTTCCCTATCCAAGTGGATTCGTCAGTATATGGGAGCAGAGGAATTCATCAACGGGAAGAAGCGTTACTGTCTATGGCTCAAGAAGGCTGAGCCTACGGACATCAAATCGAGTAAAGAGCTCTATAAACGGGTTGAGGCTGTCCTCGAGTTCAGAAGCAAATCATCCGCGAAGACTACACGAGGCTATGCGAAGGTGCCTCATCTCTTCGCTCAGATAACGCAGCCGGACGATGTGCCGTACCTCTTGATACCGAGAGTTTCTTCAGAACGCAGGCGCTATGTCCCGATCGGATATCTTGACGGTACGGTCATTTCTTCCGATGCCGTACAGATTATTCCCGAGGCATCAATATTTCATTTCGGCATTCTGACTTCGAATGTCCATATGGCCTGGATGAGGACCGTATGCGGAAGGCTTGAGATGCGTTACCGCTATTCAAAGGAAATTGTGTATAATACTTTCCCGTGGCCATCGCCGACCGATGAGCAGAAAGCCCGCATAGAGCAGACAGCGCAGGCCATCCTCGATGCCCGGGCCAGGTATCCGGACAGTTCTCTGGCAGACCTTTACGATGAGGTGACTATGCCCGCGGACTTGCGCAAAGCCCATCAGGACAACGACCGCGCGGTGATGGCCGCCTACGGAATGGACGTGAAGACCACCACCGAATCCTCCTGCGTCGCCCTCCTCCTGCAGAAATACAAGGAACTGACCTGCAAATAAAACCACCGTCTTTCCTTATGGCACCCGCGGGCACGTTGAACTATGACTTCCGCCGTAAAGACGGCATACAGAATATCACACTTTGAAATATTGAAATTCGATATGTACAGAAAAATCATTGGCGCTGCGGTATGCTGGTTGTGCATCAGCGGTATGGCATCCTCGCAGAACCTTGTATCTTCCGGTTTTCCGGAGCTGGACCGTTGGGCGGAGGAGTGCATAGAGAGGCGCAGCCTCTCGCTGGGGTATCCGGGCAACAACGATATCCGCCTCCAAGAATTCTACGAATGGTACACCGCCAATAATCTGGAGGCGATGATCATAAACAATGCCGGCGACCCTTTCGCCGAGGGCGACCACACTCTCTCTTCGCTCGATTTCGAGCGGGAAGTCATAGAGTATTTCGCACCCAAATACGGCTTCGACAAGGATGACAGCTGGGGGCTCGTCACGATGAGCGGAACCGACGGGAACAACCACGGCATCTATTTCGGAGTGAACTATCTTAAGGGATTGACCGGCAGGATGCCGGTCGTATATGTCTCAGACGAGGCGCATTACAGCAACTACCGCCTCTGCGACCTGCAGCATCTGGACGTGCAGCTCGTCAGGAGCGATCCGATGGGTCGGATGATTCCGGATTCGCTCGAAGCGGTGCTCGACACCTCGCGCCCCTGCCTGATGGTCTATGCGATGGGATCGACTCTGAAGGGGGCGATCGATGACCAGAAGGCGCTGAACGCCGTGCTCGCGAGGCACTCGGGGATGGCCGTGTACCGCCACGTGGATGCGGCGCTCTTCGGGGGATATCTGCCTTATACGGAGTTCCGGGAAATGGTGGACCGCCGCAAGATGGAATTCGAATCCATCAGCGTGAGCGGGCACAAATTCTTCGGAATCGACAGTCCGTGCGGGATTTTCCTCACCACGCGTGCGGTTTATGACGATCAGGCGACCTTCGACGTGCCTTATCTGAACGCGAATATGCGGATGATAAACTGCTCGCGCTCGGGGATTGAGCCTCTCAAGTTCTGGTGGCTGATAAAGACCGTCGGGGACGAGGGCTGGGCGGAGCAGGCGCGGATGATAATGGAGAACACGGAGTATCTCAAAGCTGAGCTCGGGCGAATCGGCTGGCCCTGCTGGAACAATGACCGCAGCAATACGGTGCTCTTCCGCCGGCCGTCGGATGCCGTCGTGAGGAAATATAATCTGGCTTGCGGCTACGATGAGGCTTTCGGAGGAGCGGTATCGCACGTGGTCGTGATGCAGCACGTCACTTGGGAGTCCATCGATGAACTTATCGCGGATCTGGCGAATTCCGCAGATGACGTCATATCTCCTGTCCAGACAGAATGACTTGAGCGATGTGGCGCAGTCGGGGCATTTTTGAAGTTCATCGAAGATAATCAGTGTCTTGTAGTGTACCAGCCGCCTCGACACCACAGACACTCTTCACTCAATACAGGAAGCCGAAGACCCAGAGGGGGATTTTCCGGAAGACCGCCGTGTCAATGCCGTCCGCCGCAATGAACCCGTCCTCCTGCACGTCAATCTGCGAATATCCCTTGTCCTTCCCGCCAACCTCTATGACATAGCGCCCGTCAATCTTGAAATCGGCATTCTTCATTCCGCCGTACTCTATCCGGTGTCCGGCAGAGGAAAGCTGGTTGCAGAAAAAGGCCACCTGCAGATATACGGTGTTTTTTATACAAAACATAAATATGCCAAAAGTGTTTTTTACAAAAAACGCATTGTAGAGCATAGACACGGAACTCGACTCGATGGGAATGAGCGAGGTCTTCGGCGGCTCGCCGATAAAGCAGGAATAAAGGCACTCGTCACCGAAATTGAGGTAACGTAAAATAAATGGGAGCACTATAATTTTGTGCCATAGTTCTTATTGAATATGAAAAAGATACTCACAGCCGTGCTGCTTGCGGCCATTGCCGTGTCCGGCACATTAAACGCACAGGAAATGAAGGAGAACATAGCATTCAAACTGGCTGATATGTCAAATTTCAAAAGCCACAACGGCAACCCTTGGGGACTGGTCTATGACGGTGCGATCACCGAAAATATTCAGGGGAAAGTGAATATTCACCCAATCACTTATGACCTGAACGGACTGAAAATCTCCGCCAATGTCTATACGCCGGCGGGATATGACGCCTCAAATACTTATCCCGCCATTGTGGTGGCACATCCCAACGGAGGTGTGAAAGAGCAGGTCGCCGGATTGTACAGCCAGCGGTTGGCGGAGGCAGGATACATCTGTCTCGCTTTCGACGCGGCCTATCAGGGAGCCTGCGAGGGAGAGCCTCGCAACACCGACAAGCCGGCATATAGAATAGAAGATATTCACAGAGCCGCGGACATCATCGCGCAGTATCCCGGTGTGGATGCGGGAAGAATCGGGATCCTCGGCATTTGCGGTGGAGGCGGCTACACTCTGAAGGCGGCGCAGACCGACAAGCGCTTCAAGGCCGTGGCCACGCTCAGTATGTTCAACACCGGACTTGTCCGCCGTAACGGATTCATTGACTCACAGATAGGCGATGTCCAGACACGTCTCGCCGATGCCTGCGCGGCGCGTCAGAGGGAAGCCGAAGGCGGTGAGCCGGAATATGTCGGCGATATGAGCGGTGTTACCCCTGAACAGGCAGCCAAACTTCCGTTCGACCTCTACTGCGAGGGTTATGCATATTACCTCCAGAGTAACACTCACCCGAATTCTACCTTCCGCTACACGAAGAGCAGTCTTGTGGATCTGATGGCGTTCGATGCCAGCGATGGGATGTATCTCATAAACCAGCCGCTTCTGATGATCGCCGGAAGCCTCGCCGACACATTCTATATGACAGAACAGTGCTACAGTAAGGCGACGGGTACACAGAACAAGGAACTCTACCTTATTCCCGGGGCGACTCACATCAAGACCTATTCTGTCCCTGAATATGTGAATCAGGCTGTCGGCAAGCTCACCGAATTCTTCGGAAAGAATCTGTAAGACAATAGGACTGTTTCCGGTCTTTGTGTGAAGGCCGGAAATTTGTATATTAGTGGCCCATAAGACTATGATTCGTTTATGGAAGAGCAAAAAGACATAATGGTCACCAACCGGCTCGGCGAGGTCCCGCTGGATTCGGAAGCCGAGTACCTTGCCCATCGCCTGTGCTTTGACGGCACTTGCCGCTACCGCTTCAACGAACGCGACTTCCAGAAGATGAAGCCGTCCGACTACAGGGATTAGATAAGACTCAGTTAATATAGCAGGCCGAACATCCATAAAGGAATGCGGTTGTGGTGTCCGATTTCGGTGTCATCCACCGCCAGATAACTATCGGCTACATCTTTGATTTGTTCAAATGATTTCCTGCGCCCCCCAACTTCAAACAGATATTTTCCATCTACAAGAAAATCTCCCTTTGCAGGATAAGTAACAGAGTGGTCGACCGCCAATTGGCTCAAAAAGAAAGTCTCCCGCACAGTTCCGATGTTTGGATTCGTTGCGTATGCATACATCAAGTTGGAATTGTCCATAAATATCTTTTCAGGGCGCGACAGTTTGTCAATGTGTTTCGGATTGTCGGAAAGCAGAGCCAGAAGTCCTGCTTTTTCAAGGGCGTACAACATCTTGAGCCCCTGATTCCTGTCAGTCTCCAACTCATTATAGAGATTGGACATATTGGGAGTCTGCGGGACTTGTTCCGCAAGGATCATGAACATTTTCTTGGTCTTCCTGATTGTCGATTGTTCCACTCCCTCTATTATCGGATAGTCATTTTCAAGCACGTGATTGACCACTTGCTGCAACCGGATTTCAAATCCGGAATATACACTCTTGTAAAAAGGGTAATAACCATAACGGAGATAGTCGGCGAACAGCGGCAGTATCTTCATCCCGTTTGAGAGGATGTCTTCAGCAATCCGGCGATGATTGCTCAGGAGAATGTCAAAAGGAACCGGTTCTATTTCAGCAAGTCCCTCGTAGAGCAGATATTCCCGAAATGACATTCCGTGAAGGGTGTAGGGCAACTGCCTCCTTGACAAGTCGGCCACGCCACTGTCTATTTTGAGCATTGATGAACCCGTATAGACAACGTGAAGTCCGGGATAATCATCGTTGATGTTCTTTATCAATGTCTTCCAATTCGGGGAATAGTGAACTTCATCAAGGAACAGGTGCGTACCTCCGTGCGCGTAATGGTACTCTATCAGGTCATTTATGGAATGCGTCTCGAACCACAGGTTGTCAAGAGAAATGTATAGTGCCTTATCCTTGTCTGTGAATGATTCTTTTATGTGCTGGAGCAGCATTGTGGTTTTTCCAGTGCCCTTCGCACCTTTTATGGCTATAAGATTGTCACGCCAGTCTATTTTGTCAATCAGATAGCGTTTGAAACCTTCCGGCGTGCCTTGAAGCCGCCGATTGTAAATTCTAAGTATTTCGTCAAGTCCTTCCATACAACGCAACTTTTTTGCAAAGTTATGAAATAATGTTTGTAAACACTATTATTTCATAAAATTTAGTATCTGTAAACATTAAGATAGGCGTGCGTCACATTTCGTTTAAGTTCTTGGATGTTATTTACATATCTCTCAAACAATCAATATTCCCGATTCTGAAAAAATGGAAAGTTAATCCGCATTTTTTGTCCTATATGTCCAGATGAATCCAAATAACTTTGCAACTGAAAATAATAAGGAGAAAAAACATCATTCACAAAGGATGACAAGACTTCGGAGGAAGGGTTCACGCTTGCCGGAATCCTGATGTTCGGCACGCAGAAAGGGTTGGAGGACGCAATGCCGTATTATTTCATAGACTATCGCGAGAAGTTGAGCGATGACCCTGCTATCCGGTGGACAGACCGTGTTTATCCCGACGGTTATTGGGAGCCGAACCTGTTCCAGTTTTTCAACCGCGTATATCCGAAGATTCGCCAGGCTCTGCCCGTTCCGTTCAAGATGGAAGGCGTAGTCAGGATTGATTACACGCCGGCGCATAAAGCTCTGCGGGAAGCTATAGTCAACTGTCTGGTCCACGCCAGCTACGGGCTGATGCACAACATTGTGATTGAACGCTATCCGGACAGGCTCGTTTTCCGCAATCCCGGGACGATGCTCATTCCGGTAGAGAAGTTCTTTGCCGGCGGCACCAGCATATGCCGCAATTCCTACCTTCAGAAGATGTTCGGTTTCATCGGATATGTGGAGCGTGCGGGAAGCGGGGCCGACACCATATTGCAGGGATGGAAGGAAAACAACTGGCCGAAACCTCAGATCCGGGAGCTGTATGACCCCGACCAAGTGGAATTGACATTGTATTTCAAATCACTTGACACTAGGAATGAGCCTAAGCCTGACACCGACGATGATACCAAGAGTGGCACTAACAAACTTACTGATAGACAGCGACTAATCTACAATATCATAGCTGCGGCTGATACCAACGATGACACCAACAAGATGACACCGACAAGCTCATCCATTGCAGATGCGCTCAAGGTATCATTATCCACCGTCAAACGTGAACTTGACAAAATGAAGGATATTGGGGTCATCCGGAGAGTCGGGCCGACATTCGGGGGGCATTGGGAGATTGTAAAGAAATAGCCTATGACCATCCACGAGCTCCTCAATATCCGCCTTGATGCCACTGGAGTCATAGATATGCTCAAGTGGCTGAAGGAAATTGACGGGAAGAGCAAGAAGACCGGAGTCCAGAAGACCCGCTCGCTCATAACCGTCAGAGACCTCATAAGCATCTGCGCCATCAAGATTGACAAACCGAAGGTGCACATCGAGAAGATGAAAGCTCTCTCCGAGAGCCGCAAGCTGTACAATATGAAGGAACTCTCCGAACGTCTCAGCATCTCGCGCCAGACACTTTACAACTGGAGAGACGAGGGCTGGCTCGTGATGGATGAAGGCAAGGTTCATCTGCCCCGTACCATCGAACTCTGGGAACTTTTCATCAGAATCATTTGACACTGTTCCGGGTTTTTCGGGCTATTCCGTAACCAAATAAAACCAAACAGGGCCAAAATGCATAATCCATTGGACACTTCCATAAAAAAGTGTCCAATGGATTATGTCTTTAAATATCGTTTGATCTACATCGTTTCGTCATCCTCCCGATCTCGCACGAAACCTGTAAAATGCTATCTATTACACTATTGTAGCTTCAAAGTAAATTCCATTTCTTTGCTGTCGATATATCACGGTCCATTATGGACACAACCGGTTGTGCCAGATGTTAAATGTAAAATGAAAAAGTTATGTTATATGTTGATTGCCACCCAAAACTGAACAGAGATTGCCATCGAAAAT
>JAUMVX010000066.1 GCA_030529945.1 Bacteroidia bacterium
CATTACACTGTACTTTTTGTCCCCGTACAGTGTCAACTTTTTTCAGTTCAAGTCAGATTACCGTGTTTTAGTGCCTGCTGGTCATATCTTGAAGAATATCTCGTGCCTCCGCAAATGTCTCCAAATCCTCTTCCCGAGGGGAGATTAACCGGCTCGCTACGTGGGTGGAGTGCGGGACTTGTGCCTTGTGGGCCGCGAGCCGTAGTCGGCGGCAACTTTGGGCGCCCGCCAGGGACCACCCGGGACCCGGCCCGTCCGGGAGAGAACGCCTCGGATGCCGCGCCCCGGGTCAGTTGGGCCTCCCGCCCCGAGCAACGGCTCTGCGAATGTACAATCCTGTTTCACCCCACCCTATGGACTTTTATGGAATTCCATAAAGTCCAGTGCAATGTTGTGCGAAAATGATCTGAAAAACTATGTAGTGGCGTCGATTATTCGTAACTTAGTAGCCTAAAATAATTGAGGTTATGGGATAGAAGGAAGCTTTGCAGCTGTTCAATGACAGGCAGATCAGAACTGCCTGGGATGACAAGGAGGAGAAATGGTATTTCTCGATTGTGGATGTGGTGGCGGTGCTGACGGATAGCGCGAATCCACAGACATACTGGCGAGTCTTAAAGAAGAGACTCGTTGATGAAGGGGATGAAACCGTTACAAAATGTAACGCTTTCAAAATGCGGGCTGCAGACGGCAAGATGAGGCTTACGGATGTGGCTGATCAAGTGCAGCTATTCCGCCTCATCCAGTCCATTCCGTCACCGAAGGCAGAGCCGTTCAAGGTCTGGATGGCGCAGGTGGCGTCGGAGCGGGTGGATGAGATTCAAGATCCGGAGAAAGCTATCGACCGGGGTATTGAATATTACAGGCGGAAGGGCTATAGCGAGACCTGGCCGCATATTGCCGCAGAATGGGTGGTGAGCTGTGAGCTTTGTCATTTTTTTTACGGCGGTAAAATTTACCGCCGTAAATTTTCAACAAGGTTTTGATGCCCTGACATTATATTTCGGCAAGTCGATGCACTGTCCTGCCGGGGGCTTCATCACATAGTGATGATGAAAAAATAAGTTGGTAAGTTTTTGTGAAGGATTTTTGTGGATAAATTTGTTTGTGAAGAAGGAGTGTACCGGGGTACACGACTGATGAACAAATGAATTTAGACCAAAAAGACGAGCAAAAGCACCAAGTTATTTTTTAGGAATCACATAATAGTCGGTGGCCCGGCATAAAGAAAGAATAGTGCCGGAAATCGGGAGATTTTATGTATGTTTGCAAGGGAGTAGGGAGGCGGGTCGGGCCCGGGATGCCCGATCAGGTCGGGCATGACGGAAAAAAGGGCTTGACGGGACACGCGACACTCTCCGTCATTGCCGGCTCGACCGGCAATCTCTTCGAGACACGGGATGCCCGAGCAGGTCGGGCATGACGAAATATGAAGGTGTGACGGGATGCCCGAGCAGGTCGGGCATGACGAAAAGCAGGTCGGGCATGACGGAAAAAAGGTATGACGAAACGATAGCGGCCGAAGATAAAGGGTTATGGGATGCCTGAATGATGACATTCAGTTTCTGCCGGGCGTAGGTCCCAAGAGGGCGGAACTGCTGAAGAAGGAGCTGAGTCTCAGCACCTTCGGGGACTTGCTGCATTTCTACCCGTTCAGATATACCGACCGCAGCCGCGTCTGCCCCATCGCGGAACTTGACTCCTCCGAAGCCCAGGTCCAGGTCGTCGCCAGCATCGTCAGCGTCAGCCTCTACGGCCCGCAGAACGTGCTTTTCTACCGCATCGGCCCCGAGGGCGAAGTGAACAATTTCCCCATCGACGCCCGCTCCGGCGCCCGCACCATCCGTTTCAACGCCGTAAAGCGCCTGACTCTTACCGTGGCGGACAGCAGCGGGCGGATGGAAATGGTCTTCTTCAAAGGCATCAAGTGGAGTTTCTCCCGTTACCGCTCCGGCGGAACGTTCATCTTTCTCGGCCGACCGCAGAGCTACAACGGCCGTTTCAGCATAGTCCACCCTGAAGTCGATCCTCTGCCTCCGGGCACTGCGCTCATCAGCAACTCGCGGCCTTCGGCCAATCCAACCCTCACTCAGCAGCCTTCGGCCAATCCCGCTCTCACTCAGCGGCCTTCGGCCAATCCTGCCCCACCTCTGTCTGAGGAGCCCCACGCCCCATCGCGGCCTGCGGCAGGTACGGCCCCGCTCCCCGGGGGGACATTGACGGGAGTATATGCAAGCACCGAAAAGCTGAAGACTTCCGGAATCACGAACAAGGTGATGACCCGCCTCGTGGGCGAGGCCCTCTCCAAGGCCCTGCCCGAAGTACGGGAGACACTGCCAGATTATGTATTGAAAGAGAAGGAACTGGTGCCCCTGCGCTTCGCCCTGCGCAACATACATTTCCCCACCGATGCCGACGCGCTTTCCAAGGCCCGCTATCGCCTGAAATTCGAGGAACTCTTCTTCCTGCAGCTTTCGCTGCTGAAACAGAAATACATACACAGCCGCTCCGAGAACGGGATTATGATGCCGAGGGTGGGGGCGGCGTTCAATGCCTGCTATTCCGCTCTGCCATACCCGCTTACGGGAGCCCAGAAGAAAGTCATAAAGGAAATCCGCTCGGATATGATGAGCGGCCATCAGATGAACCGGCTCCTGCAGGGGGATGTGGGTTCGGGGAAGACTATGGTAGCCGTACTCAGCTGCCTGATAGCCGTGGGAAACGGCTATCAGGCCTGCATTATGGCCCCTACGGAAGTGCTTGCGCAGCAGCATTATGCGAACGTGAGCAGATACCTGGCCCCTACCGGGGTGCGCTGCGCCCTGCTTACGGGAAGCAGCACGGCGAAGCAGCGCCGCGAGATACACGCCGGCCTCGAGGACGGGGGGATAGGCATAATCATAGGTACGCACGCCCTCATCGAGGATGATGTCCGCTTCCGGCGGCTGGGACTTGCCGTAATAGACGAGCAGCACCGCTTCGGGGTGGACCAGCGCTCTAAACTCTGGGCCAAGGGGCCGGAGAGAGGAGTGGCATTGGCCGGGTCGCCGGCCGCAGGGAAAATGGTTGAGGTGGCTCCGGAGGCGGGAGGAGTGAAAAGCGGGGAGAGAGAGGACCGGCTGCCGCCGCACGTGCTGGTGATGACCGCGACGCCGATCCCCCGGACACTCGCGATGACGCTCTACGGCGACCTCGACGTGTCGGTGATTGATGAGATGCCTCCGGGACGCAAACCGGTGCAGACCATACAGATAGGTCAGAACCGCCGGGCGGCGCTGCATAAGTTTATGCGCGAACAGATTGCCAAAGGCAGGCAGGTCTTCGTAGTGTATCCGCTGATTTTCGAGAGCGAGAAGATGGACCTCAAGAACCTGCAGCAGGGCTATGAGGATATTGTCCGGGCCTTCCCGCTGCCGCAGTACAAGGTCGCGATAGTCCACGGACAGCAGAGCGCCGAGGAGAAGAATTTCAATATGTCCGCATTCGCCGCAGGCCGTGCGCAGATTCTGGTCTCCACGACCGTGATTGAGGTGGGCGTGGACGTGCCGAACGCTTCGCTGATGGTGATTGAGAGCGCCCAGAGGTTCGGGCTCAGCCAGTTGCACCAGCTGCGCGGGCGTGTCGGCAGGGGAGCGGAGAAGTCTTTCTGCATTCTGGTGCGGGACGAGAAGGTCTCGAAAGAGTCGAAAAGGCGGCTGGACCTGATGTGCGAAACCGAGAACGGCTTCGAGATAGCCGAGGAGGATATGAAGATGAGGGGGCCGGGCGATCTGGACGGTACTATGCAGAGCGGGCTGCCGGTCAGCCTGAAGATAGCTTCGCTCGCTTCCGACGGGGGGATGCTCGCGCAGGCGCGAAGCTATGCCGAGATGGTTCTGGAGCGGGATCCGACGCTCAGCCAGGAGCGGAACGCTCTGCTCGCCGCCGGGGTCGGGGAAGAGGTAAAGGATTATAGTAAAATCAGTTAGATTATATGAAGAAAAAAACAATCATCTGTGTGCTGGGATGCGCACTTGCTCTTATGTCTTGCAGAAATGAACAGAAGGGGGAGGGCTATATAGGCCCGTCCGACATCAGCGTGGAAGGCGGAGTGCTGACTCCGGAAATAATGCTCAACCTCGGCCGGCTTTCCGACCCTCAGCTGTCCCCGGACGGGACGAGGATACTCTACGGCGTGAGCTACAGCTCGATAGAGCAGAACCGCTCCTGCCGGAACCTCTTTATGTGCCGCCCGGACGGCAGCGACAAGGTTCAGCTCACCCGCTTCGGAAAAAGCGTCAGCTGCGCCCGTTGGACCCCGGACGGAAAAGCGATACTTTTCATACAGGGAGGCCAGATCTACCGCGCTCCGCTGAAGGGGGACAAACTCGGCAAGGCCGTGAAGATGAGCGAAGTCCCGGCGGGAATAAACGAGTTCAAGCTTTCGCCTGACGGCTCCAATATCCTCTATGTCAGCTCCGTCCCCGGCCCGGTGAAGACGGCCGTGAGCGTGGATCCGAGGCTTGTGAAGGCCAATGTCTATATCGCCGAAGACCTGATGTACAGGCATTGGGACCATTGGGTGACCAGCACCCCGAGGACCTTCGTGGCCCCGTTCGCGGGAGCGAAGGTGACTCCGGAGAATTCCGTGGACATCCTCGGCACGCAGGAACTCTACGAACTTCCGACGGAGCCGTTCTCCGGCATAGAGCAGCTGGACTGGAGTCCTGACGGGCGCTTCATCGCCTACAGCTGCCGCAAGAAGGTCGGCAAGGACTACGCCTTCTCCACTGATACTGAGATATATGTGTACTGCCTCTCCACCGGGGAGTGCAAGCGCATCGAGATGGACGGCGGCTATGATACCGACCCCGTATGGAGTCCGGACGGCCGCCATATAGCCTGGATAAGTATGGAGCGTGAAGGCTATGAGGCTGACAGGACGCGACTTATGCTGCAGGAGGTTAATTATGAGGGAGAAAACGGCTTCAGCTTCGGGCAGAGAAGGGAGCTTACGGAGAACTTCCCTTACTTCGCGGCCGGCCCGGTATGGTCCGAAGACTCCCGGACAGTCTATTTCAACGCATTGGCCGAAGGCCTCCAGGCTCTATGGGCGGCCGATATTGACGGAAACGTCCGTCGGCTGACGAAGGACTCCTGGTGGTTCGACTTCAGCTCGCCTTTCGCGCTTTCCGAGATCGGCGGCACGCTGCACCTCTACGCGACCTATTGCAGTATGCAGATGCCGAGCGAGATTGTGGATGTGATGCTCGAAGGCGACAATGTGGATTGTATGCAGATCTCTTTCGAGAACTCCCGCATCCTCGACGCGCTCGCTCCGTGCCGTACCGAGCTGCGCTACGTGGAGACCGTAGACGGCAAGCAGATGCTGACTTGGGTGCTCCTGCCGCCGGAGTTCGACGCGAGCCGTCAATATCCGGCCATCGAGATGTGTCTCGGCGGCCCTCAGGGCACTCTGAGCCAGGGCTGGTCGTACCGCTGGAACTATTATCTGATGGCTTCGCAGGGCTATGTGGTGGTGCTGCCTAACCGTCGCGGGACCACGGCTTTCGGTCCGGAGTGGTGCGAGCAGATTTCGGGAGACTATATAGGTCTGAATATGCAGGACTATCTGAGCGCGGCGAGGATGATCAAGGCTGAGCCTTATGTGAGCGGTGTGGCTGCCGTGGGCGCTTCCTATGGTGGCTATTCGGTGTACTATCTCGCCGGTATTCACGAGGATATGTATGATTGCTTCATCGCGCACGCGGGCATTTTCGATGAGGCGGGGCTTTACTATACCACCGAGGAGATGTGGTTCCCGGAGTGGGACAACGGCGGTCTGGGACGCGGGTATCTGAGCGGCTCGCCTTGGAGCAGATACATCGAGGCTCAGAGGCATTACTCGAATTCGCCGCTGAAGAACGTGCAGAAGTGGCATACTCCTATCCTCTGCACTCACGGCGGAATGGATTTCCGCATTCCTTACACTCAGGCTCTCGCGGCGTTCAACTGTGCGCAGATGATGGGCGTGCCTTCGAAGCTCGCTATCTTCCCGGACGAGAATCACTGGATTCTCCAGCCGCAGAATGCCCTGTGCTGGCACGACACTTATTTCGACTGGCTGGACAGGTGGATGAAGAAATGAATTTAAAAAAACTGTATGAAAAAGATATTTATTTTAACTGTCTCTATGGCGCTGCTCGCCGGCGCGGTGCTTTCCTGCGCCCCTAAACAGGCTGACCCTATGGAACAGGCTCTTGCGGCGAAGATTCTGCAGGCTGCCGGGGAAGAGGGGAAGGTCCGGGTGTATTCGATGGAGGCTGTGGATTCCACTACGCTGCGCACTGAGCTGGAGCGCAAGTTCAAGATTTTCAATCTGAAGATCGAGCAGAACCGCAAGTTCTACGAGACCTATATGAAGGAGGGCAAGCCTAAGAACGCCGAGCTCAAGTCCAAGGCCATCCGCAATGACCAGGAGATTCTGAAGGGGCTGGAGGCTATTCAGGAGAGCCTCGGCGAGCGTCTGGACGAGGTGGCGTACTACGACTACAAGTTCACGGCGAGCGTCAGCCTGAAGAGCGGCAAGGCCAATTACAACGACTATTTCTGCGCTATCACTCCGGACGGCAAGGTGCTCGGCATCAGCTCGGACCAGAACGCCATCCACAAGGGAACCTCCTCTGTGATACCGGGTTACAAGGCTCTGCTCGAGCTTTCCGACGCGGAGGAAGTGAACCTAGCGAAGGATCTCGACTGACGCGGAGCGCGGCGCACCCCTCCACCTGATTGGACGCGGAGCGTCCCTCTATAAACTTTTATACGGCGGAACTTCTCCGGAGTCTATGAGCCTTCGGAGTACTTCCGGCCAATCCTCCTCTCCGAAACGGTCCGCGAAAGCCACCTTCAGATCGCTGAGCGAGTATTGGCCGTCCAGGCCGGCGATGACAGCTTTAAGCCGCTGCGCAATGCTCTTGCGGGCGGTTTTTCGTTTGCGGCAGACATCGCAGCCCCCGCAGTCGGAGCTTTCCTCCTGTCCGAAATAGGCGAGCAGGTAGCGCGAGCGGCAGGTGTCCTCCTGCGTCGCGTAGTCGCGCATTGCGCTGAGCCGCCGGTGGAAGTTCTCCCGCAGCGTCGCGTACTTCTTCGGGCTGAGCTGCAGGTCGCCAGGGCGAATGCGGTCGTGGTGCAGGCGTATGACGTCCGAACGCGTCTGCGGGATGTAGCGGACGAGGTGCTCCAGACTGAGGTGGTAGAGCTCCTCGCGCAGCATCCCCACGTTGAGTCCGCAGGCCGCAGCGATCCGCTCCTCGTCGATGGGCACCGCGAAGGAGAAGATTCCGGGGTACGCGCGCATCAGGGCTTCGAGCACGGAAGCCATCTTCTTCGAAGGCAACTCTATGTCGTAGAGGTCTTTACGCTCCGCTTCAATCTTTATTCTGGTCGGGATGTCCACATCTTCGCTGAAGGAGATGTGCTCTTCGCGCTCCAGATACTTCACGGCGTAGTGCACCGCCGGCCTGTTCAGGCCGAAATGGCGGCAGAACTCGTCCAGCTCGAATCTCAGCTCCCTGCCTTTTCCGGTCTCGTAGGTGATTCCGAAGAAAATGTGCAGCTTCTGATAGACGTCCGCGATGAAGTCCAGCGAAGGGAAGCTGACCCGCTCTATCTGGCTGAGCCGCTGCAGATCCGTGCCGTTCCAGAGCAGCACGGCGTAAGACTTCAGGCCGTCCCGGCCTGCGCGGCCCGCTTCCTGGAAGTACGCCTCGGGACTTTCCGGCAGGTCCATATGCAGAACCAGGCGTACGTCAGGCTTGTCGATGCCCATACCGAAGGCGTTGGTACACACCATAATGCGTGTCGCTCCGCTCTTCCAGTCCGCCTGCCGCGCGCTCCGCGTCGCGCTGTCGAGGCCCGCGTGGTAGAAGGACGCGCTCTCCCCGTTCGCCCGCAGAAAAGCGGCGATCTCCTCGCACTTGCGGCGGTTGCGCATATAGATGATGCCCGTCCCCGGCACCGCGCGGCAGATATTCAGCATCTGCGCATATTTGTCGTCCGCTTTGCGGACAATATAGCTCAAATTTTCTCTTTCGAATCCGCTTTTCAGCAGCGTGAAGCCGGGTGCGGAAGTGGGTGTGGGTGGCCGGGTTTGCCGCTGCGGATCTGTGCTCTCCGCCGCCTGCTCCTTATTTTCCGCTTGCCGCTGCGGCCCAACCCTTTCTGCTTGCCGCTCACCGACCGCTGCGGCAGGCTGCGGCGGAATCGCTGTCGCCATTGCCCGCTGCGGGCGGGCGAGCTTTTCCATTATATCCTCGCAGACCTGCGGAGTGGCGGTGGCGGTGAGAGCTATCACGCTCGCGTCCAGACGCTCGCGCAACTTCCCTATCGTCAGATAGTCAGGCCTGAAATCATAGCCCCACTGCGAGATGCAGTGGGCTTCGTCCACTACTATATAGTTCACGTCCAGCACCTCCAGATAGGAGTTGAACAGACGCGTGGAGAGCCTTTCAGGAGAAATGTACAGAAACTTGAAGTCACCGTATGCGGCATTGTTCAGAGCCAGATCTACTTCGCGCCGGGACATTCCGGCATAGACGGCGAGCGCCTTTATGCCCCTCGCCTCCAGATTCTGCACCTGGTCCTTCATCAGGGCTATGAGCGGGGTGATCACGAGGGCCAGCCCCTCCCGCATCATCGCCGGAACCTGGAAACAGACGGACTTCCCGCCTCCGGTCGGCAGCACAGCCAGCACATCCTTCCCCTCCAACGCAGCCGAGATTATCTCCTCCTGCGCCGGCCTGAAACCGTCATATCCCCAGTACTTCTTCAGCGTCTGTAATGCCGTCATATTCCTCTTTTTTTACCTCCCCCTGCAGGGTTCCGCAAAGTTAGTGATGATAAAAATAACCTGCATCATCTGAAGCAGGTTATTCTTTTCAGTTTTCCAAATAA
>JAUMVX010000067.1 GCA_030529945.1 Bacteroidia bacterium
TCAGTTTTCGGTGGCAAAACTGTTCACTTTTCGATGGCAATATACAGTTGTGATTACGGTCGGAACACGAATTCCCAGTGGGCAATTCTTTTTCCGGCCTTTATAACGCTCAAGCCTGATTCAGAGACCCTGTACACGACATCTTGATTTCTGAATACACATTTACCTGCTGCATCACGAGTCCCACCAGACACGACCAGTTCCGGACTATCATTCATTTCGGAACCGGATGGCCAGGCTGCGTATCTATATGTATCATCGGCCATTTTATCGACGCGAATCAGATTCCTTGAAGTCCGTCCAAGTTGCGCCAAACACTCGTAATCTTGAAGAGAGGGGTGCAGGAAGGGATTGCCCACCTCCCGGCCCGGATGCATTGTTTCACCGTCCCATACATATGGGACATACCTGTCAGAAAGGAGATTGTCTTCTACGGAAGAAGGATAATATAGGGTCTTCATAGAGTCATCAAAGAAAAACAGCCAGTCATAACCTTCACCTTTACCCGCACGGAAATACCAGTCGGGAATATTGTACTCCAGATCTATCATCTCAGACAGACCATCTTCCGTTTCAAATAGAGGAATTGCTTGTAACCCGTCCTTTGTAAGCTGGTACGCTTTTGATGAATAACCATTATCCCGATGTATAATAAAGGAGACGCTCCCCTCTTCTCAGAAGAAATAGACGCAGTGAAAAGTTTTATACCCTCACCGGTGACATCCACAATGCGGTTCCTGAATCCCAAATCACCCTGCTCGTCACAAAACTCATTCTGCATCGGATTGCAGAGTGTCAACAGGACTATATCGGATTTGCCGACGTGTTCCTCAAGAAGAGACTCTTTCAAGCCACGTTTCAGATCTTCTGCACAAGCGCCTTCAATAGTCGGAAGCACAACAAGTTCTCCGGAAGAATGGAAAGAGGTCATAAGATCTTGGAAATCAAGCATAGGCCAACTTAACCCGTTGTCCACGAGCGCTCGGTAAAAAGTCCCCATATACTCTTCGGCCTCACTTTCATCAGTGACAATGCGCCTCTCAATATTATTGAGAAGATAATCATCAGGATACTTGGGTGGAATAGGGGTTAAAATGAACCCCGATGTGTCCAGACCCTCATATGGATTGCCTTCCCGTACCATTTTTTCCATAAAAGTCGCAAGCTAATTGTTTTTTTAAAATGAAAAGCCTTGATAAATAAACCCTTACCAAGTCTTGCGAAGATACATCTAAAATCTGACAACATCAACCCTTTCTGGGGGACTTTACTCCTTTTTCGACCTGTTCGCCCGCAGCGGCCTCCTCAACGCTATAACCGGATACCGCAGTCAATATCTCGCAGTATCCGGAGCTGTGAAGTTGTAGAGGCTTTATTTCTTGACGTATGCCGTGGACCGACCGCTGCCAGTTTTCTCGATGAAGCCGTCTGCAAGCAAATCAGACAGGGTGCGCTCGATGGTGGTCAGGCTGATGTCGGGACAGGCCCGGGCGATTTCTTTCTTGGTTATTATCCCGACAGTACGGTCAATGACAGTCTTAATGCGCTCAGGCTTCGAAACCTTGCGATATCGCACATATTCCACCCGGTCCTCAAATACATTATAGGCCTTGACCACTATTCCCAGCATATACTTCAAGAACGGCAGATAGTCGTTGGAGTCATTCTGCCACTCTGATGAACTGGCCTGCAGGGCTTCATAGTAGGAATCTTTGCTCTTCTCGATGAGCATTTCGATACTGATGTACTTGCCAACGATGTACCCTGAGCGGTACAGCAGCAAGAGCGTGAGCAAACGGCTCATACGGCCGTTGCCGTCATTGAAGGGGTGGATGCACAGGAAATCCAGGATGAACATCGGCATCAAAAGGAGAGGATCGTAGGTCCCGGCTTCTATGGCATCATTATATCGGGTGCAAAGGTTCAGCATTGCATCAGCTGTCTGGAAGGCAGGAACGGGACGGAAGCGTACGGTCTCCGTGCCGTCGGCGTGTCTCTCGGCAATGATGTTGTCAGAATTCTTATAAACGCCTCCCACGGCACTGCTGCTGAAGGAGTACAGGTCGCGATGGAGCTGGAGTATATTGTTCGGGCGAGGAGCGATGTATTCGTAGGATTCGTGGATTGTGGCCAGAACATCCCTGTAGCCGGAGATTTCCTCTTCGTTCCTGTTTCTGGGCTGAACCTTATCCTGAACAAGAGCCTTGAGCCGCTCGTCGGTAGTGAAAATGCCCTCGATGCGGTTGGATGCATCTGTACTCTGTATCTTGGCAACCTCCAGCAACGCAGTGAGAACGTCCGGCTCCGTTTCAATGAAGAGTTCCTGACGCCCCTTGCACTCGTGAAGGCGGCTTAGAAGGGCAACGACCTCCGGAGTGAGGAGGATCTTGGGCCGGTTTATGAGATCAAATTCGTGCATAGCAATCGTATTCTGTACCGCAAATATAAGTTTCTTCTGCCTCATTTGCGATTTATCTACCTCATTTTTCGATTTTTGATGCAGAAACGCCATCCTATGAGGTAGATTACCGGAAGGATTCGTATTTGTCAATGAATGATGGGACGATACACAAAGAGTCTTCTCAAAGTAAGTTAATCATTTGATAATTAACTCTATCGGCCTCCAGATGAAATCATTTGTCATATCTTCGGACCACTCTGTATTGCTAAAGTAATTAGGATGATTTCTTACTCTGTCTCTTCCATAAACAGCTCACCCTTCAGGTACTTGACGCTCTCCGTGACGAATTCATAACCTTTCGTGCCGGGTTTGGCTACAGCGAGGTACTTATTGTACCATTCCAACGCCCGCTTGTAGTCTTTTTTCTGCTCATAGCAGTAAGCGATGGTGGAAAGAGCCGAAATGAACTTGGGATTGTAGCGGTACGCTTCCTTGTAATGCTCGATCGCTTTGTCCCAGGTTTGCGGGTTCCCATAATACCCCAGGCCATATTGCTGGTGAAGGCGCGACATTGTGGCCGGGTCGGGCTGAATCATCTCCCAGGCCTTGTCCAGCCAGGGCTTGACATCCTTCTCGAAAGGGCGGTCGGCTTCCGACTTCACGGCGGCGATGGAATATGCCAGATTCACATCGCTGGAATCGATCTGCCAAGCCTTCAGCAGTTCCTTCTCGGCTTCGTACAGCACATTCGCATGCCAATAACTCTGCCCCAGATAATAATGGACAGGATAGGTATCGACTCCGATGTCCTTCTGACGCTGGAACACATCTATGGCCGGCTCATAATCGCCTTTGCGGTAATAGGCAAGCCCTTGAAGAGGAGCTATCAGCGTATTGTCCGGGTCTTCGGACAGGAATGCGCCCGTCAGGGAAATGGCTCCGTCATAGTCTTTATTGCCGATAAGGACGTTCACGGCTTTGGACACCACCGTCTCATTCATCGGCTTCAGCGCCAGGGAGCGCCGGTAATACCACAGCGCAGAATCGGCCTGCTCCGTCTGGCGGAACGCATCGCCGATAAAACTGAGTACGGCCGGGATGGAATCCGACTGAAGTACTTCCCTTCCGGCCCGGATGCTCTGCGGCCAGGCCTTGAGCCGGGAGTACGTCTGCATCTGCCGGATTTTGTACAGGATGTTTCCGGGAGCGCGGGAGGACAGCAGGAAGTAGATTCCCGCCGCGCTTTCATAATCCCCGCTCTGGAAATGGCAGTCGGCCAATTCTGAAAGAACCTCCTCGTCAAAAGAATCCGGCTTCACATATGCCGACAACTTCTCAATGGCCTCATCGGTCTTGTAAATGCTCTTGAGGTAACGTGCCTCCGACAGCACTCCCTTCCTGATTTCCAGAGAATCCGGAGCCTGGGCACCGGCAATGGACAGGCTGCAGCAGAGCAGTATTCCTATAAGTAAAGTGAGTATGTGTAAGTGTCTCATATCTGTTATCTAAGCGCAATGCCTCGGCATCCGCACTTTCCGGATAATATCGGTAAAGATAGCCATATTTTCCGATACTCCTTTATTTAGTGATGATGAAAAAATAAGTTGGTAAGTTTTTGTGAAGGATTTTTGTGGATAAATTTGTTTGTGAAGAAGGAGTGTACCGGGGTACACGACTGATGAACAAATGAATTTAGACCAAAAAGACGAGCAAAAGCACCAAGTTATTTTTTTGGAATCACTTAGTTCATTCGGGAGGGTAGAGCGGTATGTTCCGGACGGGACGGTGCGCATCGATCACCTTTTAGCGGAAAAAATGACCGGATTGATGTTCACCGACACCCATCCCCAGCCCTGCCAGCACTTGTGGTCGCCGCCTTTCACTGCGTCCATAGTCTCAGTGCCCAGCATAAACGAGTATCCAAGAGAGAGTTTCACGTCTTTCATAATCGTCCAGTCCATTTGGGTGTCGATTTCCGAACCCAGAGATTTGCCCGGCTTTTTCTTCAGCTGAGGGTCACGCGCCGTTCTGAAGTAATGGTAATGGGCCTGTAGAGCCACTTTCGGGGAAGCATTGTAAGATACGCCCAGCCGATTGTCCCACAGGCCCGGGGAGCCGGCCTTCCAGGCGGAGGCATAGAAATAGTCCATAGCCCCGTAGAATTTATGGTGCGTCCCGTACAGAGGGTCAAAGGCCGTATATCTGTCCGTGTCGCCCCCGTCTCCGCTCAGGTAGTCGCTTCCTGCCGTGAGAGTCCAGGACCTGCCGATCCGGTGTGTGGCGACCACGCTCCACATATAGGCGAGGACCTTCGCGGACCCGGCGCTTGCGGCATCCTCCTTGCGCGTCCCCGTCTGAGCATAAAACGCCCCCGTGAAGTTCCACCTTCCGGGACTGTAGATGAGATACGTGCCGGCCGTCTGCATATGGGAAATGCGGTTCTTTTCCTTCGTACCCGTCTCCCTCCCCAGATTCATAAAGAGCAGCGAGGCCTCGAAAGGAGCGCTGTCCGTCTTGAAGTGATACCAGAGGGTCTGCATAGTTTTGTACGGCTGCGCTATCGACATATCGTAGTAGGTTCCCCCGCTGACCCTCTCTTCATTCTGGTTGAAAGCCAATATCAGATGTATCTTGTGCCCGAGGCTCTGATAGCCGAGTTTCAGCGCATCGTGATGGCGTCCAGCCACATTCCAGTCCAGTCCGCCGAGCAGACGCTCGTCATCGTAAGACAGGGTCTGACGCCCCAATTGCGCGAAGAAGCCCTCCCCGGACCCGAGCCTCGCCCAAGCCTCATTCATAGCGACACGTCCGTTCTTGTCTATCTGCGGGTCCTGACCCCATACTCCGACATATTGGGACGAGAACTTCATTCTCAGGAGCGGAGACCCGTATTCCATAGAAAGCCGTGCCCGGTTAGTGGTGAAAAAGGCCGCAGAGGTGTTTTCGTCACGGGGCATCAAGGCTCCCTGACGGTATTCGGTCCGCGGACGAATCTGAGCGGACACCATAAAATCGTCAGTCTGCTGAGCATAAGCGAGAGCGGACGGCAAGCACAGGGCCGCGACAAGTAAAGTTATGTACTTCATCATTATATATCTTTATAGGTTATATGTATGCACGCTTGTCCCCTGAGCTGACGGCAGATAATTGATGCCGTACCAGCACATCTGGAGCAGGACGAACGACAGCAGGAGGACGAGGAGGGATTTCCTGTAATCCGACGGACGGTCCAGACGGAAATGGATATAGGTCAGATAGCCCAGCCAGGTGGCAAGCGCCCAGGTCTCCTTCGGGTCCCAGGCCCAGTAATGCCCCCAGGCTTCTTTTGCCCAGACCGCCCCGAACAGCATTCCGATGGTCATAAATGCAAGTCCCGAATATACCAGATTGTCACACAGGGCGAGTTCCCCGCTCTGCGGGGCTTTCTTCCGGAACAGCAGATAGAGGGACATAAGCGCTGCGGCTCCCAGCATAGCGTAGGCGAACATATAGACGATGACGTGCGGGGCGAACCACGGACTCTGGAGAGCCGGCATCAGCGTCTTGCTGTGGATTTCGGGCTTGAACAGATTTATGCAGATGAACACCGCCGAGAGAATCGTGCTGAAACTCAGGATCCATTTATACTTCCAGCGGATATAGGTTATCAGTCCGGCCAGCGGCAGGAAGAAAGAATACCACAGGCGGGTCTCCCCCATCGTCCGCAGCGGCGGACGTTCGAGCGAAAACCACATAGACGCGATAAAACTGAAAAAGACGGCGAGACCGGCCAGGGTTATTCCGCATATCAATATGCTGCGCCTGCCTTTCCAGGCAAAGATTGCTCCCGCTCCCCAGCAGATCAGGGCGGGAATGGCGAATAGATAAAAACTGTCCCAACTCATTTCCGTTCCTCCTCCGCTGTGCGTGGCCGCGCGGCGACAAAGAGTCCGACGGCTCCGCCAATCATCATAATCATACCTATATACACATAGAGCAGCCAGGAATCCTTCACCAGCTCGAACACGCTGATTTCACTCCATCGCCCCCTGGTCTCGTCATAACTCAACTGATATATTTTCCACCCGTCCACGTCGAGAGGCTTGTTCACCTCTATGGTTCCCTGTTTCCGCACTCCGCCGTCGGTATATGCTATGACCTCGGAAGCGAAGCGGCGGGGTTCGCGATCCGGCATCACGACGCTCGTCCGTTCGTCGAGCATCAAAGCCTTGTACGGAAACAAGAAACTGCCGCAGCTCACCCAGCCGTCCTTCTGTTCCCCGCTTACGCGGTTGGCGGCTTTGATGCGCACGGCATAGGTGGAACCCACCGAATGGAATCCGGTGAAGTTCAGGCTGTCCGCGCTCACGATGCAAGCCGCCTCCGGGAGAGACTGAGTAACGCTTATGTCCCAATCCATCAGACGTCCCCCGCTTACCCCTTCCTCCAGCAGCAGATGCACAGGAGTTTTTTCGGGCAGCAGCCTGCCGCTCGAATTGTCTATCAGCATCAGTTTAGGGGGATATTCATCGATGGTGAAGTCTTTGAGCTCGATGGCCAGAGGAAGCTCCACCATCTGTCCGGTCTTTTCATCCTGTGCGCGCCATTCGGTCTCGCCCAGAGGAACCGTCATACGCAGACGCCGCATATCCGCAGCTCCCGCCGTTCCGGCGACAATGACGATGAAGAGTCCGATATGGTTAAGCAGGGAAGGCAGTCTGCGCCATCTGAAAGGCAGACCGGCACGCAGGATGGTCATTCCCAGCACCACCGTCATCCAGACATACACCAGGACAAAAGGCCAGAAAGAGAGCATATCGCTCAGAGCGGCCACCATTCCGGAGCCGCCCGGAGGATGTGCGGACGGCCCCTGTCTGACCAGCCCCATAAGCACCGTCACCCCGAGCACATAGCACAGGGATGAAACGGCGGTCGAGCGCTGGCTGAGCCAGGCGAATAAATATACCTTCCTCCGCAGCGCATTCATCACCGTCAGCGCCAGCAAGAACAGGCACAGGACGATGACATTTACGGGGAAAGCCATACGCCCCCAGTCTATGCCGCCTACGCTTGCCTGCAGGAGCATTCCCGTCGCGAGAAGGCCGGCCCCGGCCAATATGCCCTCTTTATATTTCCAAGGTTTTTCCCACATAAACGGAAGTTTTCCCAAGTTATGGTTCAGGAATCACTAAGTGATTCCTAAAAAAACTTACCAACTTGTTTTTTCATCATCACTAAATGCGGCCGCCGGCCTTCGCTTTTTCCAGCCAGAGCGGAACCGCCTCCTTCAGGAATCTGTCCTTCGCGGAGTGTTCCGCCGCCATATCCAGCCCGATATATTTCTGGGCCTTCTCCTTGGTGGAGATGTCCGGCATAGGCACTTCGTCCATATATCCCTTGAGCGCCAAGACTTTCGAGATTGCCAGTCTGGCCTGCAAAGCCTTGTCCAGACCATTGCCGAGGATACGCTGAATCTCCTGCGGGGCGTGGAAAGAGGCGCCGTGTGAAGCCACGCCGAAGTCCCATCTCCATTGCGCCTGGCGGATCAGAGCCAGGGCGTCTTTCATCTGCTCGTCCGTTGCACCCCGCTCCCACGCGAATTTCGCCTCTATATGCGCTCTGACGAGTTCCTGCTCCAGACGGGTGCGAGCTTCGTTAGCCTTGCGCTGGCGCTCATACACATTATTGCGCAAAGTCTCCTCGCTTTCACGATGGCAGACCTGGCAGGTGCGGTCTATCATTGCCAGCGGACTCTGGACGTGGTGGTCGCTGAACTTCACGCCGCCCTCGCTCTTGTAAGGCATATGACAGTCCGCGCAGGACACGTCTCTCTGCGCGTGTATGCCCGATTGGGCTATCTCATAGCCCGGATGCTGCGCCTTCAGTATGCGGGCGCGGCTCAGCTTGTGGGTATAGTCCGCGAAGTCAGCCTCGTCATAATATTTCTCCATATCCTCCACCGTGAGTCCCTTGTCCCAAGGGAAGGTCAGATATTTGCCGTCCCCTTTGAAATAATACTCCACGTGGCACTGGGCACATACCAGAGAGCGCATTTCCTGCGGAGTCGCCTTGCTGATGTCTTTTCCCTGGCGTTGAAAAGCTTCGATCAGGGCGGGACGGCTGATCTGAAGATTCATATTCTGAGGTTCGTGACAGTCGGCGCAGCCGATGGGGTTCACTATCTCGCTGCCGAAAGCCGCCCATTTGTTATTATAGAAAGACTCTACCCCTACCGATTCCATCATACGGGGTACGTCGGGACTCTTGCAGGTCCAGCAGGTGGACGGTTGCGGCCCCTCTGTCCCGCTCATCGGCGCCCCCGTGCGCAGAGTGGCGCGGATGTCATCCACGGCGTAAATGTGTCCCCGGGGAGTGGAATAGTCTTTGAACTAACCCCTGCCGGGGAGCCTTAGTGGACTGCAGTTGAGGTAAATACAC
>JAUMVX010000068.1 GCA_030529945.1 Bacteroidia bacterium
ATTTAGACCAAAAAGACGAGCAAAAGCACCAAGTTATTTTTTAGGAATCACTTAGACCAAAAAGACAAGCAAAAGCACCAAGTTATTTTTCAGGAATTGCTTACCTTCGCGAATCTATGGAATCAAACTCTACACTCAAGGCCGGGTATCCGGCGGACAGCAAGGCGCATTACGAACTGCTCGATGCCCTGCGCGGCGTGGCGGCGCTTCTGGTGCTGTGGCATCACGTTTTCGAGGGATACGCCTTCGCCGGCGGCGGGCAGATACAGGTCGTGAACCACGGCTATCTCGCCGTCGATTTCTTCTTCATATTGTCCGGCTTCGTGCTGAGCTACGCCTATGACGACAGATGGGGCAGGTCTCTGAATCTGAAGTCATTCGCCAGACGCCGACTTATCCGTCTGCATCCTATGGTCGTGATGGGGGCACTGCTCGGGGCCATCACCTTCTTCATCCAGGGTTCGGTGCAGTGGGACGGCAGCCGCGTGGCTGTGTCCGCAGTGATGTGGGCTCTGCTCGCCGCTATGTTCCTGATTCCCGCCGTACCCGGGCAGCCGCGCGAAATCCGGGGCAACGGGGAGATGTTCCCTCTGAACGGAACGAACTGGTCGCTGTTCTTCGAATATATAGGAAACATTGTCTATGCACTGATTATCCGGCATCTGTCCACTGCCTGGCTCCGGGTTCTGACTATCGTCACGGGGCTGCTGCTTGCAGCGTTCTCGCTTTTCGACGTGTCGGGCTACAATCAGCTCGGAATCGGCTGGACCCTGGATGCGGTGAATTTCACGGGAGGTTTCCTGAGAATGCTCTTCCCCTTCACTCTGGGAATGCTGATTTCCAGAGAATTCCGCGATGCCCAAGGTTCCACGACACGCCGCAGGGGACTATTCCGCCCCCTGCGCATAAAGGGCGCATTCCCTCTCTGCTCGCTCGTCCTTATCATACTGTTCCACATACCGTATATCGAGGCCCGAATACCTCTACTCGGCGGCTGTGCCCCTTCGGGTTCCGGCTTTTTCGCGGCTGCGGATTTCGGAAGCATAAGCCTGAATGCACTTTTCGAACTCTTCTGCATAATGGCGGTGTTCCCTCTTATCGTGACCGTCGCCGCCTCATCTTCGGCTGAAAGCGCGAGGGCGCACCATCTCTGCACCTTCCTCGGGGACATTTCCTATCCTCTATACGCCGTGCACTATCCGTTTATGTATCTCTTCTACGCCTACCTCATAGAAAACCAGGTCTATACTTTCGCACAGACCTGGCCTCTCGCCCTCGGCGTATGCGCCTTCAGCATCCTCGTCGCCTGGCTCTGTCTCCGCTTCTATGACCTGCCGCTGCGAAGACGCCTCTCCGCCCGAGGACCGCAGCATATATCCGGCGCTATCTGACCACCTGGGTGAATTCCGCCGCGCCGCCGTCCTTGGGACGTGTCACATAGATGCGGGCGGTTCTCTCACCGTCTGGGGACAGGGTCTTGAATATGTACTCGTCGGCATCTGAGGTCTCACGTGAGGAGATCGCCACAGGATTGCCGAGAGGCATAGGATATGACCCGCAGGCCTGCTCGAAGACAGCCTTTTCCGCCTCGCTCAATTCGCGCTCCGACGAATACTCGGGCAGCTGTACCAACTCGCCCTCCAGAACACCGAGTCCCACCAGGAAAGTGTCGATTTCGGCGGCGGCCTTTTCTATGCGGGCCGCACGGATGCCGTACCAGGCCGGTATCTCAGCCTCGGGCTGATACTTCTCCACCATATCGACTGCGGTGTTGCCGCCGCTGCCGAAAGTGAAGAACGGCACGATGGTCTTGCCCTTCAGATTATAGCTCTTCAGGAAACTCTCCACAGGGCCGCAGCACTGCCCGAACCAGACAGGACTTCCGAGATAGATGACGTCATAATCATCGAAATTGACATCAAGAGGCTGGATTTCGCGTGTCACGCCGGCCTGCATCTCTTTCTGATACTGCTCGATAAGAGCGTCATAGGCGGTGTCATACGGCTTCAGCGCAAGAATTTCCACCATATCAGAGCCGGTCTTGTCGCGGAAAAGTTCAGCCACGGTCTCAGTGGTTCCTGTGGCCGAATAATATACTACGATGGAACGGACCTGGGATTTAGGAGCACAGCCGCATACTGCGCCTGCGGCGATGGCGGTAAGAATGAAAGCCTTTGTGTTCATATTCTAAAGATTTGGTGCGTAAAGATACGGATTATCTGAGACTCCCGCGGCCTTCAGCAGAACATTTTCAGAATATTCTGTTCGGAATAATCGTGAATTATTCGTATCTTGGCGGACACTTTGTGAAAAAGTTATGGAATATCTGTCGAAAGAACGGTATAACGAGATTTCCGCCGAACTGCATAGGCTCATCAATGTGGACTACCCCCGGATCAAGGACGATCTGGTGGAGGCCCGTGCGCAGGGTGATCTGAGCGAGAATGCCGGATACCGGGCTGCACGCAGGGCGCAGGGCAAGGCCATCAGCAGAATCAAATACCTTCAGAAGGTTCTTCAGTATTCCAGAGTGATAGACACGGGGGCTTTGCCCAGGGACAAGGTCTGCCTGCTGAGCCGGGTGGAATTCACGAACCTCTCCACGGGTGCCCTTATGTCATTCACCGTCGTGAGTCCCCACGAGATGGACCTCCAGGCCGGAAAGATTTCGCTGAACTCCCCCATCGGGAGGGCGCTTATGGGGCACGCCGAGGGCGATGTGGTGAGGGTGGAGGCCCCTTCGGGCGCTTTCGACCTCCGCATCGAGAGCATACGGATAGAGGAATAGAGGAAGAAAGGAGCAGAAGAACAGAAGAACAGCGGCAAGGCACGCTGAAAGACACATAAACAGAGATATGCTTGAAAACAATATAGACCTTCAGGGACGCACCGTTCTGGTGACCGGGGCGGCGGGCTTCATCGGTTCGAGCCTCGTACGCAGGCTCCTGACAGAGATGAAAGACATCAAGGTGATAGGAATGGATTCCATCACCGACTATTATGACGTGAACATAAAATACGGCAGACTGAAGGATACTGATGCCCTGAAAGCCGACTGGACCTTTGTCCGGGCCAGCATCGCCGACAAGTCCGCCGTGGAGGAAGTGTTCACGAAGTACCGCCCGTCAGTGGTGGTGAACCTCGCTGCTCAGGCCGGCGTGCGCTACTCCATAACAAATCCCGACGCCTATATCGAATCGAACATCATCGGCTTCTACAATATCCTCGAAGCCTGCCGCCACCACGGGACAGACCATCTCGTATATGCCTCGTCCTCATCGGTTTACGGTAGCAACGGCAAGATCCCCTATTCCACTGACGACAAGGTGGACAATCCCGTGAGCCTCTATGCCGCGACGAAAAAGAGCAACGAACTTATGGCCCACGCCTACAGCAAACTCTACGACATCCCGTCCACGGGTCTGCGCTTCTTCACGGTTTACGGCCCTGCCGGCAGGCCGGATATGGCCTATTTCGGATTCACCGACAAGCTGGTGCGGGGCGAAAAGATAAAGATCTTCAACTACGGCAACTGCCGCCGGGACTTCACCTACATCGACGACATAGTCGAGGGCGTGGTGAGGGTGATGAAGCACGCTCCGGAGCGCCGCAAGGGCGAGGACGGCCTGCCGCTGCCGCCGTACAAGGTTTACAACATCGGCAACAGCCACCCCGAGAACCTGCTCGATTTCGTGGACATACTGCGTCAGGAGCTTATCCGCTCGGGGGTGCTTGCTGAAGACTATGATTTCGAGGCGCACACCGAGCTTGTCCCTATGCAGCCGGGCGACGTTCCGGTGACTTATGCTGACACCACACCACTCGAAGAGGACTTCGGCTTCAGACCGTCCACACCTTTGCGCGAGGGCCTGCGCCGCTTCGCCGAGTGGTACAGGGAATTCTATATAAAATCCTAATATTTAATTCAATATGGCAAACAAAATCACACTTTCCAAAGACAAGAAAATCGCCGGCGTATGCGGCGGAGTCGCAAACTACCTTAACATCGACCCTACTATCGTCCGTATCCTCTGGCTGATACTGGTACTCTTCTGCGGCGTGGGCCTCATCGCCTACCTCATCTGCTGGATTCTCTTCCCGAAGGGCGAGTAAACCCTGTGTAATCGTTCAGCGATCTCCAAGGTGCTTACTGAGGATAAAAGAATAACCTGCTTCAGATGATGCAGGTTATTTTTTTAAGGTTTCCAAATCGAAAAAGAGGATACTCCGAAAACGGAGCATCCTCTTTTTCATACCTTGACGGTTCTTCTTCGAAACTGCTAATCGAACAGTTCGCCGAAGCGGAACACCAGACCGAGATTCATCCTGAAGCTGAACGGCTCCAGCGGAAGAAGATCCGGGCTGACAGACGAAGCGCAGGCATCGAAGCCGAAGAAGAAGTTCACGTGGGAAGAACAGAGGCTCAGCGCAGTGCCCCAGACCATTCCGAGGCTGTTGCCGCCGAGATTTCCGCTGATGCTGAACCAGTCCTTCGGAGTGTAGGTGACCGCCGCACGGAGATCCGCTACAGGAAGCACGGAATTCTTATAGCTGAAGAGTGCGGCCGCGCTCAGAGACTTGACGCCCGGAATCTGGTAGCGCACACCTGCATTTATCCTGAACGGCAGCATATCCGCTGAAGACTCCTCCCCGGACTTCTTCCGGAAATTCGTGAGATTCTTGAAGTCATCCGTCACCTTGTCCAGCTCATCCTCGAACTTCGAGTTCTCGCCGCTGATGTCCACGCCCTTGTAGTTTACGGTATTGTTCGCTTCAGCGAGACTTGAGTATTTCCAACTGATGAGACCGAGGTCGGAGAGCGAGGCGCTGACGGTGAGACCTTCCATCGGCTTCCAGTTCACGCCGGCATCCACTGCCGCTCCGAAGCCGGCAGGGCCGAAGCCCGAGCCGCCCTCCACTCCGCTGACCTTGCCGTCGGCATCGGTCTTGAACTGGAAAAGATTGCCCGCCACACCGGCATTGCCCTTCAGGGCCACGTCTATCTGCGAACCGGAAAGCGACGCTTTCGTGTCCTTCAGAGCAGCATAGACGCCTCCGACTCCCATCAGACCCTTGACCCTGTAGCCGAAGCTGAGATTGTCATTGACTCTGCGGCTGCGGCCGAAAGCAAGCTCGATGTAGGATTTTACGTGAGCATCGGTGGCCGAGAAATCGTAAGTCACGTTCTCGCCGCCCAGTTTCAGGAAACGGAACAGTTCTCCGGATACGGTCGCATCCATCATTGTCCTGGAATTCAGCTCGAAAGTGGTCATCGTATTATTTTTGCGAAGGCCCAGGCTGAAGATGTTCAGGTCGAAATCGCCGCTGACGGTGTTCCGATCGTTTATTCCCGAGAGGAAATCATCGGCGGAAACGCTTGAATTGAATCCCGTCACGAGTCCCTTGCCGCTCGGAGCCTTGAAGAGTATGGAGGAGAGTCCTATGTTTCCGTCGGCTCCCAGACCGATATTCGAGAATCCCACCCCGACGAAGCTCTTGTCCGTCATATTCGCGGGATTGTTCCTGTAGGCGTATGTATAATGGTCCAGAAAATATGTGCTCTGAATCTGGGCCGACGCTCCCGCCCCGAACAGCAGGGCGAATAGCGTAAGTATATATGATTTTTTCATCGATTTGTCTTTTAGGATTTATTAATCTGACACGTCCACAGTTACGCCTTGCGGCACTCTGATGCCTATGCCTTCGAGAAGGATGTGGTCGCCGCTGTTCAGCTGCGAGCCGTCCGAGCCGAGCGAGAAGCTGAACCTGAGGTGGCTGAGATTATCCAGACCGGTGTTCGAAACCAGATTAACGTTCACTGAGAAGCCGCTCTTTCCGCTCGCTTCTGCGAGGATGGATTCTATCGGTTCCGCAGTCGGAATCACGCTGTATTTACCGTCCGTGAGGCTGAGGAACTCCACTTTCACGAACACTCTGAACGGCATACTGTTCTCCACCGTGCCGAAAAGCTGCACTGCTGTGTTCTTCAGTATCTTGGCTATGGTCTCGGCGTTGTCGCTGATGTCCAGGGTATCGGAATAGGTGATGGCGCAGCCTGTGCCGAGGGTCAGAGGAACCTTGAAGCCGAGGTCTATGTCCATATCATATTCCGCATCCGGACGGACGTGGCTGTCCTCGTTCTCCGGGATGCTTATCCGGAACTGCACAGGAAGCTCGTCCTTACCCTCGGACAGAAGCGGATTCAGGTCGAGGGAATACTTGTTCACGAGCGTCTTGACCTGGGAAGGTTCATCGCTGTAAGGGAATTCGACGTCGAGGTCGTACATACCCTCGTTCAGATCCAGCTTCGCGCTCATCGGGATGGCGAGGTTCGACCTCACTTCTGCGGTGAATTCGGCGTTCGGAAGGTCGAAATAGCTGTCTTCCAGGGCCTCCGGCAGTTTGAAGAAGTCCACCGTGAGCGAGCTGTCGATCTGGTAGTCCACACCTGCGGTGATGTCTCCTATGGTAATCTTCCCGTCCGCTCCGGCTATCTTGAGGACGATGTCGCCGCTTATGGTCTGCGATATCTTGCCTACATCCACGGTAGGATCCTCAGCCCTGATGCAGCCGCTCACCAGAACATATCCCCCAATCTTCTTGCCGTCCCGGCGCAGGGCTTCGATGTCGATGTCGCTGAAATCGAGTTTCTCCACCTTCACGCTTCTGGAGAACTTGCCGTCCTTTATTTCACCCTTCAGATCTATGGAGGAAGGAATGAAGAACTCCGGCAGAGTGGCGGTGACATCCACATAGAACTTACCGTCACCTATGTCCGGCAGATTCTTAAGGTCCAGCCTGACATCCGCGTAGGTGCCCTCCAGCTTCACATCGCCCAGACGCTTCACCATATCCGGGATGTCCGAGGCATCCACCACGGAGATGTCGGACTTCTCATCCACGTCGATGGAGAGCTCTTCCACGATGACTTCTCCCGCCTCGATGGCCGGAATTTCGCAGTCTATCGCGAACATCTGTCCGTCGAGTCCGTTAAGCTTATAGATGTCCATCCTTTCGTCAGGAAGTCCCAACGTGCATTTCACCGCATAGCGGCCTTCGGCCACATATTTCCCGTCCACTTTCTTCGGGTTGACTTCTATCCTGTCCACCTTGAGGCTGTAGTTGCCGCTTTTCAGATCCTGCATAAAGAGCATCCCGGCATCCTCGTCATATACGAAGTCCGAAGGAACGTCGTCGAGTTTCAGGAATTCCGGAATCATAATCGTAGCACCCTCCTCGGAGACTATCTTCACGCCGTCGATTTCCGGAAGCTCGAGGGAGAGGAAAAGCGTCGGGTCACCTTTCGGGATGATGGTGAACGCTCCGAAGCCGCTCACCTCGTCCGGCAAGTCGAAAGTTACGGTCTCGCCATCGTTGTCAAGACTGTAAGTCATATCTTTAAGCTTCCCGTACACGCTCTCGATTTCGAAATCCACGAACGAGACTTCGATCTGCACCTCCACGTCGGTGGCCAGGGCGGCTGCGGCGGAAGTGGAAGCCGTCAGCGACTTCGCGACCACATTTCCGCTCAGTCCGACCTCGCGGTCCTCCGCAATCTTCGAGGCGTTCAGAGAAGCCACCTCGAAACTCTTGCCGGCGGAGAACGAGTTCGCGGGAGTCAGGACCAGAGAGGAGCAGTCGAGGCTGACGGAACCGTCAGCCAATTCAAGTATGTCCCCCAGGTCAATCTTCACCTCGGGAACTATCTCGCCTCCGTCGAATATGGCGCCTTTCAGACTCACGTCCACTCTGATCTGCGAGCCGGCCTTCATATTGATTTCGTCTATACTCTCTATCTTGTCGGAAAGAACGGCTCCCTTTATGCCAGTGCCCTCATCCGATACGGGCAGGTCAAGTCCGGGGAGAGTCACGCTGCTCTGTCCGGCCATAGCGGCCTCGGCGGCGTAGCCGTTCACTATTTCACGGGAAAGAAGAGGAGTGTTGCTCTTCACGGGGTCGAATTCGTCAAGTTCGAAAGCCACGGCTTCAAGTGTTTCTTCAGATGCGAAGAAGTTGGCTTCAGTTTTAAGGGAAGAGGCGTCCAGAGAACTTAGCTCATAGCTGACGCTCTGCGAATAATCCACAGCCGAGACATCCACAAGGCTCTTCAGGTCAAGTTCCTTGATGGACTCCTTGAGAGAGAAGAGCGTTTCATAGCTAAGGTAATAGGAGCCGTCGGCCTCCTGTTTCAGATACTCGCCGAACGAGCTGTCGTCCACGCCGGCTTTCCGGAGAACGGAATCTACGGTAATCCTTGCGGTGCTCTGAACCAGAGGGATGGTCAGGCCATTCTCGAAAACAGTCACTTCGGTGTCCACATCCTTGATGTTGTCCAGAGAGTACCTGTCATCGACTTTGCAACCCTGCACCAGCAGGATTCCGGCGCCAAGCAATAATGCGAGGGCAGCACATTTGGATGAAATTTTTTGATACATAAGTTAAATTATAATTGGTAAGTAATGTGTAAAAAATAACCTGCTTCACTTAGAGGTTCATTCAAACGGCCTT
>JAUMVX010000020.1 GCA_030529945.1 Bacteroidia bacterium
TAGATGCCGCAGCGGATATTACTCTACCTGAAGGAGATTTCGATTCTGTGAATCGCTGCCGGTGCAAACACGAAGGGTGCTATGCCGGGAATGCTATCTCTTTTAGAGCAGCTTGTGCAAAGTCGGATACTTTTTTAAATTGTGCTGAATATGCTGGAAATTGTCCGTAATCTTTTTCACTGTAATCATATGTGATATTCATTGATTTATAGAATGAGACGTTTTATTCTTTTAATTACCCTGTTCTTCTTGGGTTATGGCGTATCTGCTTCGGGTTTTGACAATGCGCAGGACACGCTGCAAGCGTCTGTGGTCAGAGGGGAGCGTAGCGCACGGTCCGTCGTCAAGGAGGCCGCACGTGATTTCTCTAAGAACTATGCTGATTATTACGCCTCATTCTTGATCATACGGACCATCAAGTGCTGTGGGAAATATAGAGAGGTGCAAGGCGCTGTGGGTGTCTTCGCCTCTCTGGATTTCAACCAGAAAACAAACATAAAGCTCTACTGGGATGACCGCAATGCAATGGGAAGGCTGTACGTCTGTGACACTTTTGTCAGCGAAAGCCTTTTCGCTGACAAGAATGAGGTCAATCCGGTCCTGAGTGTTGAATCGAAAGACCCGGGTAATGGGATGAATGCGCTCAAGGTTAATTATGCCAACAACTTCGATGTGTCTGCCTTGGATCGGAAAAGAGCCGTTGAGATATTCTCTCCCCTGAACCCTAAAATGACAGGCAGTTACATCTACAAGAGTTCCGGCACCGCCAAACTTGGCGGCAGGAATGTCCGTGTCATCAATTTCACTTCGAATGCCAAAGAGCATTCCATCAAGGAGAGAATCCTCTGTTCAGGGCAGTTGTTCATTGACGGTGACGGGCGGGTTCAAAAGATTGTGGTGAAAGATATGGATGACAGGTTCACAAGGTACGTCAGGAACTTCTCAAAGAAATTCCTTGTCACGCCGTACACCTACACAATCACCTATGGCGAGAAGAACGGAAAAATCTACACCGAGAGCATAAGACAGGAATTGTCCTGGAGAGTACCGGAGGACGGTGCCGCTGACCTTTACAGCGCTGAGGCAAACCCTTTTCGCAACCCGTTCAAGAATTGTGTCGAGACGGACTTCACTATGAAGTTCTCGGAACCTGTGATGGTCAAGCCCGGGGAGGAGTACGGCGAGGCAACTCCGGCGTACAGTATCTTGTGCTACAATGATTCACGTGATTTCAACTTTTGGCAGCGGATACTCTCAAAGGAGATTGATCTGGTTCAGTTAATGAAGGACACGGGAACAACGTGGGACATCCTTTGCGGACAGACTCAGACGCGGCAGGAGAGAGACCTCCTCGTCCGCTGTGGAAACGATGATACCAAGGTGTTAAAGGAGAAGAAGAGGTCGGACGAGAAAACCTCCAGGGCGAGGGAAACATATCAGTTATTATTCAAAAAAGACTACACGGATGGTTTCAAATAGTAACCGAGGCCTTGTTCTTTGCGAAAAGACCTTAATTATCATTGCGCTATCGATGCTGCTCGGACTTATGTACGCTTGCGCGGGAAGTGACGGTCCATACGATGACATCAAGCATTATGGGAAAGAAAACATCATTTGCACCTCCTTGGTTTGTGACACCTTGAGGCTGGATGCCCAATATACATCCCTCTCCGGACAGTGGCATATGAAAGACGACATCATATGTTTCGTTGATGAGTATGCCGTCGGGGTCAAGGAATATGACCTCAGCGGTCACTTCATAGGGGAACATATCCGCCAAGGGAAAGGCCCTGACGAAGTTCTGGCCGCCTCTTTCATCTCAACCTTTGACAAGTCCACGGGAGATTTTATTATGCAAGACTCGAATTGTTTTATGCATAGGTTCTCGAAAGACTATAAAAAACAGTTTTCATTGAACCAGGCCTGGTTCACCGCGCTGAGTCCGAATTATGGAGACCTTGGAAACAAAGCTTGGTATGACCTTTACAATCATCCCGATCCGGAGGTTCCGGAAATGTACGAGTATAATTTCGAGTGCAATAGAATGCAGGCAATCGACTCCGTTGTCATAATACCTGCCATCACCGAGCATATAAGCTACAATGGTTACGGGAATCGGCACAGCAAAGGATTCTGGACAGACTCCTACATATTCATCCGTTTCCGCCCTGAGGCGGTTGAGTCCACTAAGGTGATATTCGGCCATTATCCGCCTGTCTATCACAAGAGGAACATCCCTGTGTTCTCGAAATATGACTTCTATGCTGAGAAGGATGGACTTGCCGTCACTTTCGCCGCCGACCCGAGAATATTTCTGATGGACTATGACGGCAATGTCACCGGCTCGTTCGGTTTTTCTGAAGAGAGAATCTCAGGAAAATTCCCCGAAACCGCATCATTCGAGGAGTACGAATTCAAGTACAAGAAGTTGAGGAAAGAACACGGTTATTATGACCGGCTTGTCAAGTGTGGTGACTACATTTTCCGGACCTGCAGGCTGGACAAGGCGGCAGGGACGATTCTTCAGATTTATGATGGCGACTATAACCTTGTCGGCCGAGTTCCTGTCAGTGACGGCTTTGAAGTGATCGGTGAATATGACAGCACCTATTACGCTTACGACAGCCTTGATCTGGACTCGGATCAGTTTATCTTTTTAAGTTTCAGAATATAAGTATATTATGCGGCATCATTCATTGGCTCTTGATATAAGAAGAGTGGTACAATTGTTAATGTTTCTGCTCTTAATGAGCAATTATTGTTTTGGACAGGAAAGAGATCCAACATCCCGATATAATCCTGAACTAAGGTTCTTGGAAAAAAGACTTATCGATTATGGGCATATAAAAGCGAAAGATCAAATTACAATAAATGTACAGTTTGAAAATCCCGGGTTAGCTCCATTATGTATATTAGGTGTAACAACGACTTGCAATTGTACAAAAGCTCAGACTGATAAGAAAGTATACGAGCATAACGAAAAGGGCATAGTTCAGATTCAAATCGATGCCGAAGGGAAATATGGCCCGCAGACAGCTGTAATCAGAATACTCACAAATGCAGATCGACCGCAAAGCATAGTCCGGATAGACTATTATGTTGATAATTGAATCAGAATAGGTTGACTGGAACTGGTAGTATATTCTGCTGGGACTTTTTCTTGCTGGCTATATGAGTGCAATACCGAGAATTATGCGACGAGTACTGACTGTTCTTTCTTTTTTAGCGGCTTCCGTCTCCGGATGGGCCCAGCAGATGACGATGTCCGAAGTCATCTCCACGGCTCGCCGGCAGTCTGTAGCGGCCCTCCAGACACGGCAGGAATTCATCTCCGTTTATTGGGCCTGGCGCTCCTATCAGGCCAGCCGCTTGCCTTCGCTGTTTTTTTACGGAGGTCTGATGAATTATAACCGTTCTCTGGTACTGCTTCAGAACTATGACGACGGAACGCTCCGCTATGCCAGTACAAACAACCTTCAGAACAGTTTGGGCCTGCGCATCAGACAGCATATACCTCTCACCGGAGGTACGCTGACAGCTTATTCCGACCTGTCCAGAATCGACCAGTTCGGAATGGAAAAGTCGCTTACCTGGTACTCCCAGCCGATAACCATATCCTACACGCAGCCCCTTTTCGCCTACAATGAGTTCAAATGGGAAAAACTCATAGAACCCAAGGAGTATGAGAAAGGACGCAGGGCGTATATCGAATCGATGGAGCAGATAACCATAGATGCGGTGGAAGCCTACAGTAACCTGCTGCTTGCGAGGACTGACCACGAAATAGCCAAGACGAATTACGGGAACAGCGTTAAGATGCACGATGTCGCCAGAGAAAGGCTGTCACTGGGGAGTGTCACACGCGATGAGTATCTTCAGCTGGAACTCAGAATGCTGAATGACAGCATTGCCATAAATGAAAGTCTGGTCGCGCTCCGCGATGCCCGGATGAACCTGAATTCCCTGCTCGGCTATGATGAGTCGGTGGAGATAGACCCGGTACTTCCCGAGAATCTTCCGGATGTGGTTATGGATTATGAAATGGTCCTCGACCGCTCGCTGCAGAATTCCACTTTCAGTCTGGGGAATGAGATAGATATCCTCAATGCCCGGTCGGCCGTGGAAAAGGCCAAGGCTGACAGAGGAATATCTATGTCCCTGAATGCCCGTTTCGGACTTTCCGACACTGCACCGGAACTGCCGGGAGCCTATAAGAATCCGCTGGACCAGGAGGTCGCGGGACTGTCCTTCAGCATCCCCATATTCGACTGGGGACTTGGCAGGGGAAAAGTTCAGAAAGCCAAGGCTGCGGAAGCTGTAGTCCGCGCCCAGGTCGAGCAGTCTGAAAATGACTACCGCAGAAGTGTCTTCACCGCTGTGGGACAGTTCAACAACCAGCGTCGTCAGTGCGAAGTCTCACGCCGTGCCAGAAATATTGCAGCCGAACGCGACAGTCTTATGATGGACAAGTTCCGCAGCGGCGGCGCTACGGTCACAGACCTCAACACTGCCCGGTCTGAGAGTGATGCCGCGCTGCAGAAATACATCACTGATATCAGCAACTACTGGCTATACTATCATAGACTCAGACAATATTCCCTCTATGATTTCATAAACGGAGCCGATATCGATGTGGACCCCGAGGAAATGATGGAAGAATGAAAAAGCAGAATATGAACAGAACCGGATACATCACAGCCGCTATTCTTACTGCGGCCCTTTGCCTTGCCGCCTGTAAAGGAGGTGGGGGCAAGGCATTGAAAGAAGGTAAATTGGAGTATTCGCCGGAAGTGAATGCCGTCGAGGCCGTGACTCTGAAGAAGACAGATTTTCCGCGTCAGCTTCTGTCGAACGGCAAGCTGTCCGCGAGTTCACGAGCAGTCCTGAAGTTCGGGACTGCCGGAACCATAAAGGAAATACACGCAGTGAACGGCCAGAGGGTGAATGCCGGTCAGGTGATTGCGCGTCTCGACCGTCCGGACTTGAAGCTGGCGCTCGAATCGGCACGCATCTCTCTGGAAAAAGCCCGTCTGGATCTCTACGATGTACTTGCCGGTCAGGGTTATGCGGCCCGCGACACAGCCTCTGTTCCGGCAGAAGTTCTCGAAATGGCCAAGATGCGTTCGGGTTATGTGGCCGCCGCGAATTCTCTGGTGCGAGCCGAGTACGACTTTTCGCTTACCGTGCTCAAGGCCCCGTTCAGCGGCAGAGTGGCCGACCTGAATGTGAAGCTCTATGACCAGGCTCCCGCAGAGGAGTTCTGCACCATTCTGGACGACAGTACCTTCGATGTGGACTTCACCGTTATGGAATCCGAGTATCCGCTCATAGAGCGCGGCCTTGCAGTCAAGGTCTCTCCCTTCGCCGATGCCGCCCGGACCTTCACCGGCAGGATTACGAGCATAAATCCTACTGTCGATAAGGACGGCCAGATAGCCGTGAAAGCCGCCGTGAAAGGCTCAGAGGCCCTTGTGGACGGAATGAACGTGAAGGTCACCGTGGAAAAGACGGTTCCCCTCCAGCTCGTGGTGCCCCGCAGCGCGGTGGTCGTGAGAGACGGTCTGGATGTGCTCTTCACATTTCAGCCGGACGGAACCGCCCGCTGGGTATATGTGAAGATTCTCGCTTCGAACCGTGATTCCTTCGTGGTGGAGGGGAACAGCGACCGGGGCGCCCATCTCGCCGAGGGCGAAAAGGTCATCATCTCTTCGAATCTGAATCTTGCCGACGGTTCTCAGGTCCGCATAAAAGAATAGAACCCTATGCTGAGGAAACTGCTTGACAGACCGGTTATGGTCACGATGGCTATGCTTGTAGTCATCGTGCTCGGCATCGTGAGCATACGCCTGCTGCCGGTCTCCCTCATCCCGGATGTCAACATCCCGTACGTGACGGTGCAGGTTTCCGCTCCGGATATGTCCGCCCGCGAACTTGACGAGAGCGTCCTCAAGCCTTTGCGTCAGCAGCTTATCCAGATCAATTCGCTCGCCGATATGGTCTGCTCCTCGAAGGACGGGTCGGGAGTGATAAAGCTGACATTCGACCACGGCGCAGATGCCGATTACCTCTTCATCGAAGTGAATGAGAAAATCGACCGCACGATTCCGCTGCTTCCCGACATCGACCGGCCGCGTGTTCTTAAAGCCAGCGCCACCGACATCCCGGCATTCTACATCAACGTCACTTCACGCAGTCCCCAGACAGATTTTTCCAGTCTCAGCAGCTTCGTCCAGGATGTCATCAGCAAGCGTTTCGAGCAGCTCCCGGAGGTCGCAATGGTCGATCTGAGCGGCTATGTGACCGACGAAATCCTCATAATCCCCGACGCGGGCAAACTCGCCCAGCTCGACCTTTCCCAGAGCGATTTCGAGAGCCTCGTCACCTCGGCCAATGTAAGGCTGGGATCCCTGTCCATCCGGGACGGCCAGTACCGCTACAATGTGAAGTTCCTCTCCGATGTCAGCGGCAAGGAGGATGTGGAGAACATCCGTTTCCGCAAGGGAGACAGAGTTTTCCGGCTCAAGGACATCGCCTCTGTCCTCCGGCAGAGCGCAGCCCGTCAGGGCCTCGTTCGTTCCGACGGAAAAGATGCCGTCTGTATGGCCGTCATCAAGCAGAGCGGCGCCAGAATGGCGGCCTTGAAGTCCTCCGTGGGGCAGCTTGTGGAGCAGTTTGAAATCGACTATCCTCAGATGGACTTCGCGATCACCCGCGACCAGACCGAGCTGCTGTCATATTCGATAAATAATCTGATACAGAATATCGTACTCGGCATAGTCCTGGCCTGCATCATCATCTTCCTCTTTATGATGGACTTCAAGTCACCGGCTCTGGTGACGCTGACTATGCCCGTGGCCCTCATCTTCTCGATGGCGGTCTTTTATGCGGCGGGACTCACTCTGAACATAATCTCTCTGGCCGGACTTCTGCTTGGCGTAGGTATGATGGCGGACAACACCATTATCCTCATCGACAATATCACTGCCCGCCGGCAGCGTGGAGAGGACATCCGCAAGGCGGTTCTGCGCGGAACGTCGGAGGTTACCGGACCGATGCTGAGCTCCGTGCTCACGACCTGCGCGGTGTTCATTCCGCTTGTATTCCTGAGCGGAATGGCCGGCTCCCTCTTTTATGACGAGGCGATGTCAGTCACCATAGTCCTCCTGACATCCTATCTGGTGACCATCACCGTCATACCGGTGTATTACTATCGCTGGAACAGAAAACAGGATGCTTTCATCCCGGCCCCCTTCCTTCAGAAAATCTCCGTGCACGAGCCTCTTCTTCGGGCCGAAGAGCGTGGTGTGAACTGGTTCATATCCCACAGCTGGGCAGCGTGGGGTCTGCTGGCCGTCTCTGTAGCCGGAACCTCAATATGTCTGGCCCTTATGCCTAAAACCCGGCTTCCGGAGATTACCTACCACGAGACCATAATGAATATCGACTGGAACGAGCAGATATCACTGGAGGAGAATACCGCCCGGGTGGCCGGACTGGAAAAGGCGGTGGAGGGCAGTACCGTTCAGCTGACATCGATGGCCGGAATCCAGCAGTTCATACTCGGCCACAGCGGAGACCTCGGGCCGACTGAAGTCTCGGTATATATGGACTGCTCCGATGCGGAGTCTCTGGACAAGGCCAAGGCCGCAGCCTCGGACTATATGGCCGGATTCCCGGCTGCCGACTGGTCCTTCGGGGTGGCCGGCAATGTTTTCGATATGGTATTCGGCGGGGATGAACCGGAACTTTTGGCGCGGCTTCGTCCGGTATCCTCTCCCGAGCTGGAAACAGGAAAAGTGAATGCCGCCCTCTCCGATATCCGGGCGGCCCTGCCCGGCGTGAGGATAGCAGACCTGTCTGAAAAGACGGATCTGCTGTTCATTGCGGATCCTGACCTTATGTCGCTCTATGATGTTTCCTATTCGAGTCTGGTTTCCGTTCTGAAGAATGCGATGCATTCCAACCGCCTTTTCACCATAGTTCAGGGCAGCAGAACTCTTCCCGTAGTGACAGGAAGCGACCGGAAGACGCTATGGGAAACTCTCCAAAGCACATACATAAATAAGGTTCCCGTATCTGCAATGATGAGGCAGACCTATGTCCGGGACTTCAAGAGCATAGTGTCCGGAGTGGAGGGGAACTACTATCCTCTGGTATTGGACGTCGCGCAGAGCGACGTCCCGGAAACTGTGGACGCCGTACGCACGGCGCTGCGCGGGCGCGGCGACTTCGAAGCGTCGTTCAGCGGCACGTGGTTCTCTTCGCGCGAACTCGCGGGAGAGATGGCCGTGGTTTTCCTGATAGCGGCAGTGCTTCTGTATCTGATACTTGCGTCGCAGTTCGAGTCTCTGCTGCAGCCGTTTCTGATTATGGCTGAAATCGTGGTGGACATTTTCGCGAGTCTGGCGCTGCTCTGGATTACGGGAGTTTCGATTAATCTGATGTCGCTCATCGGTCTGGTGGTGGTCAGCGGCATAGTCATAAACGACTCCATTCTCAAGGTGGATACGATAAACCGCCTGCGCCGCGAAGGTATGGAGCTTCGGGAGGCGGTGGTGGAAGCTTCCGGGCGCAGGATGAAAGCGATCATAATGACTTCTCTGACTACCATACTGGCTGTAGTGCCTTTCCTCGGCAGAGGCAATATGGGCGATGACCTGCAGTATCCTATGTCGATAGTCATCATCGCCGGTATGGTGGTGGGCACTCTCGTAAGCCTTCTGGTTCTTCCGGCGCTGTACTGGTCCATCTACAGGAAGAAGTGAGTATGCGCGCACGTGTGGACATTTCTCCGTTCTCTGTGATTCTGGTGATGCTGGCGCTTTCGGTAATCGGCATCCTCAGTATGGGGCGTCTGCATATCCAATACAAACCCTCTAAGGGAAGCCGCTCCATTTCCGTCTCCTACGCCCTTGGCGGGGCGTCCGCTGAAGTGGTGGAGTCTGAGGTCACCTCGAAGATTGAAGGCGTGCTTTCGGGCCTGAAAGGCTGCACGGGGATATCTTCCATATCCGGGAAGGGTTCCGGAAGCGTAACCGTCTCCTTCGACAAGAAAACTGATATGGCGGCCGCCCGTTTCGATGTGGCTTCGGCCATCAGAAACATCTATCCGAGCCTTCCGCCGAATGCCTCATATCCTTCCATTTCCCTTAATTCCGGCGGAAACAAGAGTTCCACCGCCATCAGTTACCGGATAAAGGGGAGTCTGCCGTCTCGGGAACTGAGCCGTTTCGCGGAGCGCAGCATACAGCCGGCAATCTCTCTCATAGAAGGTGTGGACAAGGTAAGCGTCAGCGGTTCGACTCCTTACCACTGGGTGATCACCTTCGATGCGGCACAGGCTTCGGCTCTGGGAATCAGCGCGAATGATATCGCCGATGCATTCAGGCACTTTTTCCGGGAAGAAATGCCGGGAATGACTGAAGAGGACGGACGTCTTATGGCGGTCCGTCTTGTGACCGGGGGGAATGATGAAGATTTCGGCTCCATTCCGATTAAGCGGTCCGGAGAGCGTCTGGTCTATCTGAGGGACATTGCGGACTGGAAATATGTCGAGGCCCTTCCGGACAGTTATTACCGTATCAATGGACTGAATACGGTCACTCTCTCGGTATCCGTTTCAGAGAACTCCAATCTCGTTTCCACGGTCAAGGCCATAAAGAGGGAAATGGCCGCACTCCAGGAGGGTTTTCCCCACGAAATCACGATCAGCACGGGCTATGACTCGTCGGAATACGTCGCCCGGGAACTGAACAAGATTTATCTCCGCACAGGACTTTGTCTTCTCATTCTGCTGCTTTTCGTGCTCATAACGAACCGTTCCTGGAAGAGCACTTTCATCGTGGCCGCTTCACTGACGGTAAATATCCTGATTTCCATAGCCTTCTATGCTTTTCTCGCTATCCCGGTGCACATCTACACTCTGGCCGGAATCACCGTCTCGCTGGGCATCGTCATAGACTCCACCATAGTGATGGCCGACCACTATGCCTATTACCGCGACAGGGGAGCCTTCCCGGATCTTCTGATGGCGATACTTACCACTGTGGCTGCCCTGCTGCTGATTCTGCTCCTGCCGGAATCCGAAAGGGGAAATCTGACTGATTTCATATGGGTCATAGCCATCAATCTCTGCGTCTCACTCGCTGTGGCGTTTTTCTTCATCCCGGCCCTGATGGATTATCTGCCCGGTAAACGCGCGATGCCTGCGGCTATGGTCCGCCGAAGCCGCCGCGTCATAAAGTGGAACTCTCTGTATTCCCGGTATATAAGCTGGGGGACACGGCATCGCCTGGTGTATGTCGTGATATTCATCGCGGCTTTCGGCCTGCCGCTTTTCCTAATTCCGGAACCGTCTTCAAAGGAGAAGGGGCCATTCTATGAAAAATACGTCAGACCCGTTCTTTCCTGGAAGCCCTATGCCTCGAACAGGGAAGAGATAGAAAAATGGACAGGCTCCACTTTCCGGCTGTTCTACAATTCTCTGGGACGGTCCAATTTCTACCGCGAGCCACAGAAACTCCAGCTGAACATCCGTGCGTCTATGCCCGAGGGCTGCAGCGTGCAGCAGCTGAACGAGGTCATAAAGGCTATGGAGAACTATCTGGCATCCTTCGATGAGATATCTGTATTTACTACATCCGTCGAATCATATGACCGGGGCACGATAACGGTGGAATTTAAGCCCGAGTACGAGCATACGAATTTCCCTCTGCTCCTGAAGTCCAAGGTCACGGCTATGGCCATAAACTTCGGCGGAGCCTCCTGGACCATCACCGGTGTAGATGACACGTTCTTCAACAATAGTATCGGCAGTTATTTCAAGAGCGGCAACATCGCCCTTCGCGGCTACAATTACAGGGAACTGTACCGCTATGCGGAGATAATGGCGGACTATCTCGCACGGAACCCGAGGGTCAGCGAGCCGGAAATCTGGAGTTCCGGCTGGATGGGCCGGCCGGAGACGGAATATGTGCTTGACTATGATTTCAGCCGTCTCGCGGCTCTCGGAGCCAGTCCCTACTCCTATTACGGAGCACTGTCATCTCTGGTCTATGACGAGAGGATAGCCGTCATCCGGACGGGGGAGGAGCCGGTGGATGTAGTTCTGCGTTCATCCGATACCGATGTCTATGATATCTGGCATCTGCTGAATGAGCCTGTTCAGGTCGATTCCGTGAAAGCGACGCTGTCGGAAGTCGGCAGTCTGGTGAAAAGGCAGTCCGGACTGGATATCCGGAAAGTGAACCAGTCCTATTCTCTCAACGTATGTTTCGATTTCGTAGGAAGTTACGAATTGGCTAAAAAGAACATCCTGTCTGCCGTGGCCTATATGAATGACGAGGTCTTGCCGCTCGGCTTTCAGGCGGGAGACAGTAACGCCGGCTGGTTCGACGGGCACAAGGAACGCTATGCCCGGCTTATTCTGCTGATAGTTCTGGTCATCTACGTTATGCTGGCTATGGCGTTCGAGTCCCTGCGCTACCCTTTTGCGGTGATTCTTATGATTCCGCTATCCTTCATCGGACTCTTTCTGGTGTTCGGCGTAACGGATTTCGCCTTCGACCAGGGAGGGTTCGCCGCCTTCGTGATGCTCTGCGGCGTCACGGTGAACGCCGGCATCTATCTCGTGAACAGCTGGCAGAACCAGAAAAAACGCTATGCGGACCCGCTCAAGGCATACATAAGGGCTTATAATCACAAGATTAAACCCATAATGCTGACCGTCCTCTCGACCGTTCTGGGCCTGCTGCCGTTCCTTACGGACGGCCCTTCGGAGGTGTTCTGGTTCGACTTCGCGGCCGGCACCATCGGGGGAATGCTCTTCTCCATCATCGCCCTGCTTCTGGTCCTCCCGGTATTCCTGCTGAAGCGCAGCGGGCGAAGCGGCAGGCGGGGCGCTGCGGAAAGCGGCTGAAAAAGGCTCCTGCATTTTTAGATAATATGCGTACCTTTGCGCCGCAAAAACAGAAAACGGATGATACCTCATATTCATATCGAAGATTTCGATTATCCGCTTCCGGAGGGGCGCATCGCGAAATATCCCCTCGCGCAGCGGGACTCCTCGAAACTGCTTCGCTACCGTGAAGGAAGAGTGGATGAATTCATTTTCAGGCAGTTGCCCGAACTTCTGCCCGATAACGGAATTATGGTCTTCAACGACACGAAAGTCGTTCCGGCCCGCCTGCATTTCCGCAAGGAATCGGGCGCCCGCATAGAAATCTTCTGCCTCGAACCGCTCAGTCCGGCCGAGTACAACACCGTCTTCGCCACCACTTCCACCTGCACCTGGCGCTGCATCATAGGCAACGCGAAACGCTGGAAGTCGGGCGCAGTCTCCCTCTGCAACCCGGACGCGGACCCGGGCGTCGCGGAAATGAACCTGCGTGCGGAGCTGATTGGACGCAGCGGCGAAAGCGCTGCCGTCCGCTTCCTCTGGGACGACGGTGCGCCTTTCTCCCGCGTGCTCGAAGTCTGCGGCAGCGTCCCGATTCCGCCTTATCTGAAACGGGAGACGGAGGCTGTCGACATTGAGCGTTATCAGACGCTTTACGCCAAGTACCGGGGTTCCGTGGCCGCGCCGACCGCCGGACTGCACTTTACGGATGAAGTGATCGGAGGTATCGCCGCCAAGGGAATCGACATCGGGAACGTCTGCCTGCACGTGGGTGCGGGGACGTTTCTGCCGGTGAAGTCCTCCGACGTGGCGGAACACCCGATGCACCGCGAGCCTTTCTCGGTGAGCCTCAGCCTCTTGCGCAAGCTGCGCGAGAATCTCGAAAGGGGACTGGAGCAGCGCCCGCTCATCGCCGTCGGCACCACCTCCGTGCGCACGCTCGAGTCGCTCTACTACATCGGAGTGAGCATATTGGAGACGGGCGCGCCTGCGGACGTCGCCCAATGGGCCCCCTACACCCGCGAATACTCCGTCGGCACGGCCGAGGCGCTCGGAGCAATCGTAGGTTATCTCGAGTCGAACGGGCTCGAGAGTCTCGTCTGCGGCACGCGCATCATCATAGTGCCGGGCTTCCGCTTCCGTCTCACCGACCTGATGGTGACGAACTTCCACCAGCCGCAGAGTACGCTCCTGCTGCTCATTTCGGCCTTTGTCGGAGGCGACTGGCACAGCATCTACGACTACGCTCTCGCGCACGATTTCCGCTTCCTGAGCTACGGTGACAGCTCGCTGCTGTACCGCAGTTGAAATTTGGCGGTTTCCGCCTTTTTACATAGCTTTGCCTTTCCAAATCTTTTTTGACGTGGAACAGAACCAAGACCTTGAGGATATAATTCCTTATAACGACGAAGAAGCCGTGCAGGCGCTGCGCAAAGTGGCTCAGCATCCGGCAGTGTCGGCTATATCCAAGTATTTGTTTCCGAACGAGCCGTCCGGCTTCCTCGCCGGCCTGCTCGGCAATATGCACAGCATAGACGAGTTCCAGTCGGTGGTGATGAGCACCGCCATAGACTGGGTGCTGAACACCACCACGCACTGCTTCTCCTACGACGGAATAGCGAATCTGCGCGATACCGACAGACGCTTCCTGCTGCTGTCGAACCACCGCGACATCATACTCGACCCGGCCATAACGCAGTATGTACTGAATAAGAACGGACTTCCGATGACGGAAATATGCGTAGGCAGCAACCTTCTGAGCAGCAAGACTCTGGAGTATCTTCTGCGCTCGAACAGGATGATAAAGGTGATCCGGGGCATCTCGGCCCGCGAGACCTATCTCTCCTCGCAGATCCTTTCGCACTACATCCGCGAATCCATAACCACAGGCCGCTCCTCGGTATGGCTCGCCCAGCGTCAGGGACGCACGAAAAACGGTCTCGACACCACCGAGCAGGGACTGCTCAAGATGCTGGATATGAGTGGGACACACTCCTTCGCCGAGAATTTCATCGAGCTCAGCATCGTGCCGCTCAGCATATCCTACGAATACGAACCCTGCGACATCCGCAAGGCACGCGAACTTCTCATCTCGCGCAGCCGTCCTTACGTCAAGGGCAAGCGCGAAGACCTGCACAGCATCATCATCGGCATACGCCAGCAGAAGGGGAACGTGCACCTGAGCATCGGCAGTCCTCTGCCGGCGGAGGAAATCGAAGCGGCGGAGCGGGCTGAGGTGAAGAACGACCGCTACCAGGCCATCCGCCACGCTGTGGACAGGCACATCATAGAGGGTTACAGGCTTTGGATGACTAACTTCATCGCCTACGATATGGTGAACGGGACTACCAAGTATGCGGACCGTTACCAGAAAGAGAGCGTCGACCGCTTCAAGGCCTATATGGCTCACAAAATGGAAAAGGTCGAATCCTCTCTCGACAGATCCGACCTTCGTGAAATTTTCCTCAGAATCTACTCAAACCCCGTTACGGCGAAAGAGGAGCTGGGCTTCCCCGTTCAGTGATTCGTCCCGGAGCGGGAAAGCGGTTCTCAGTTTTCCATCTTCAGCTTCGTGTAGGCGAAGCGGAAACCTCTTGCAGGCAGCTCAGTATAGAGCCGCTTGTTCATATCGTGCATCAGAGACCAGTAGTCCTCCGTCTTCATCCATACGCGGAGCATAAAGGTCACGCTCTTCTCGTTCAGGGCAGTCAGAGCCACATAAGGATCTGAAGCGCCGGCTGTCCCGGAATCCAGGATGCGCGGCTCCTGCGAGGCGATGGCCCTTATCGCCTCCATACACTCGTCCGCGGGCGTGCCGTACTCCATTTCCAGATTCCAGTCCAGACGGCGTATGGCGTTCACGTTATAATTGTCCACCGTGCCGTTCGAAATCGAGCCGTTCGGGATGGTGATGATGCGGTTGTCCGTGGTCGTGATTTTCGTGCTCATAATGTTCACGTCCGTCACGGTGCCGAGGTTGCCCTGCACGCTTATGAAATCCCCCGCCTTGAAAGGCTTGAAAATCAAGATTATAAGACCTCCCGCCAGATTCTCCATCGTGCCGCTGAGAGCAAGCCCTACCGCCATCGCTCCGGCTCCGAGCATAGCCGCTATCGAGGTCGTGTTCACGCCCAATGCGCCCACTGTCAGCACGATGAGCAGTATGGTGAGCAGAATGCTCACCAATGAAGAAACGAAGCTCGCGAGAGTCTTCTCGGTCTTCCGGCGCTCGAAGGAGCGTGCGAGGCTCTTCTTTATGCGCCTTATGACCCACACCCCGATGAGGTAGATGGCCAGAGCGGCCAAGATCTTCAGACCGAACTGGATGAGGTTTTTGACGAGCTCCTCGAAGAAGCCCTGCGGATCGGTCGCCAGACTCTCGTGGATGTACCTGGCAGCGACCTTCACCGAATCGGCGATATTCACCGTATTCGTGTCCGGCGCGGGCAGCGCGCCGGTGAACTGCAGCGGTATCATCAGAACAGGGCGTCGACCGCAGCGATGATTTCCTCAGCCGGCAGCGCCGGGTCGAGCACGAGCTGAGGCTCCTCCTCGACGTAGCCCCTGCTCATAGCCTTGAGCAGACCGCCGCCTGTAATGTTCAGCATAACCGTGTCTGTAGGGGAGATCTTCCCCTGCTCCAGAGCCTTCGCCACCGCCGCCACAGCCGTAGCCGCAGCCGGAAGCAGGTCATAGCCCTCAGCCTTCATACCGCGTATGATCCAGGCCACGATCTCGTCGTTCGACACCGCGAAAAAGTCTCCGCCCGTATCCTTGAGCACATCATACAGACCTCCCGCGAGGCTGTACGGCGGCTTGCGGTTCGAAAGCACCTTGGCGAGTATCACCTCGGACTTCTTTCTGGACTCCTCGGCGCTCATATCCACCAGCTCTCTGGAACCGGCCTTCCAGGAATCGTGCATCAGAGTGAAAGGACTGTTCTGCGAGACGAAAATCTTCATCTTGTGCGTCCCGAAGCGTCCGTCCTCGATGAGGCGCAGATTGTTCTCGTACGCCGCGATGGCCCCCGTGCCGCTGCCCACAGCCTGAAAATAAGCGTCCGGGATGCGTCCGATGCACTCCACGGCGCTCAGCAGTGTCGTACCCATACCGTCGCGCCGTGCGATGTTCTTCGCTCCGCCCTCGAGCATATACTTAGGGTCGCGGGCGAGTTTCTCGCCCAATGCTATGGCGTCATAGTAGTCGGCTCCCTGCGGCGCTGCGATGATCTTCACGCAGTCGCGCAGCTTCCGGGTGAACCACATATCGTGTCTGTTGTCCTCCGGGATGCAGATTACCGCCGGGATGTTGTTGTCCGAGCAGACCCTCGCGAAAGCGCGCGCGGTGTTTCCCGCGGACTGCACTATGAGCCTGCGTTTGCAGCCCTTCGGAATCCTGGCGCAGACCGAGAAAGCCTCAGTCTCCTTGAAGGAGCAGGTGCTCATATTCGCCCCGAGCCTCGGACAATAGCCCGAGAAGGTGATGTACAGGTTCTCCATCCCCAGAATCTTGGCGAAGCCCTTGCTCTTATAGGTCACCGGGGCGTGGGAGTGGCGCAGCGTACGCTTTATCGGAAGCCACTCCGCATATCTGTAGAGTCCCTTGAGGTCCTCTCTCGGAGTGAACAGGCTGTTCTCGTAAACGGCTCTGACGAGCGAAGGGGAAGTGGCCTGCGGGTCGGCGAGAGACCAGCCCTCGTCATCGAAGATGCGGCCGGTCCCGACATTCATCAGACGGTACTTGGTAGGTTCAAATTTCATATTCTATAGGTTTTATCACATATTCCTGAAAAGCCAGAAAAGGTAGCCGGCATAGCAGAGCAGCAGAATCGCCCCGTCCGCGCGGTCCATCGAATTCTTCCTGAAGCTGAATGCGCTGAGCAGCACCAGCAGTGCGCTGAGCAGCAGAATTCCCATATCCACGAGGTTCATCGAAGCGAACGACAGCGGACACACGATGGAGGAAAGACCGAGTATCAGCAGGATGTTGAACACATTGGACCCCAATATGTTGCCCAGCGCGAGCTGTCCCTTTCCCTTCAACGCGGCGACCACCGAAGTGGCCAGCTCCGGCAGGGAGGTCCCGCCCGCGAGAATCGTGATCGCGATGAACTTGTCCGACACTCCCAGCATCTGCGCGATGCCAGTCGCCGAGTTCACGAACAGCTTGCCTCCGAATATGAGGCCGGCGAGGCCGGCCAATACCAGCACGGTCGACACGGGAACGGATCTCCGCTTGCCCTCCTCTCCTTCCACGACACCAGTGTTCGACCTGAAGCAGTGCCAGAGGTAGAGGACGAAAACTGTCAGAAAGACAGCGCCTTCTATCCTTGTGAGCATATCGGCCTTGCCGAGTCCCAGCAGGGTATGGCTCATACCGCAGAGAATCAGCAGCAGGGTGACGCCCACCATAATGGGGATGTCCGTAGTCTTGTTCTCCTTCGTGATGCCCACGGGCACGAGCACTGCGGTGAGGCCGAGGATGAGGAGGGTGTTGAAGATGTTGGAGCCCACCACATTGCCTATGGCCACATCGGCGTTGCCCTCGAAGGCTCCCGTGAGGCTGACCACCAGTTCCGGGCAGGAGGTTCCGAAGCCCACGATGGTAAGTCCGATTACGAATTCGCTCAGGCCCGTCTTGCGGGCGATGGAAGAAGCTCCGTCCACGAGCCAGTCGGCCCCCAGTACCACCAGGGCGAGTCCCGCGAGAAGGAGAAGAATCTGTATTGTCATTCAGAAGCTGTTTTAACTCACAAAAATAATAAAAAATGGGGAAAGCGCCCGTCACTTTTTCAGTCTCAATGCACAGACTGTCTCCACGTGATGGGTGTGCGGGAACATATCCACGGGCTGTACCGCCGTTATCTCATACTTGGAACTGAGAATGGCCATATCGCGGGCCTGGGAGGCCGGATTGCAGCTTACATAGACCAGACGCTCCGCCTCCGCGTCCAAAATGACCTCCGCCACGTCCGGATGTATTCCGGCGCGGGGCGGGTCCAGGATGATTACATCCGGTTTCCCGTGTTCCGCGATGAAGTCTCCGGTCAGGATGTCCTTCATATCGCCGGCGAAGAAGGAGCAGTTCGTAATGCCGTTCATCGCGGCGTTTATTTTCGCGTCCTCGATGGCTTCGGGGACATATTCGATGCCTATCACTTTTGCGGCTTCGGAGGAGACGAACTGTGCTATGGTTCCCGTTCCGGTATAGAGGTCGTAAACGGTTTCCTTTCCGCTTAGTGCGGCGAAGTCCCGGGCCACGCTGTAGAGTTTGATGGCCTGTGGGGTGTTGGTCTGGAAAAAGGACTTCGGGCCGATGCGGAAACTCAGGCCCTCCATCTTCTCGATGAGTACCTCGTCACCCTTGTAGAGCAGGCATTCCTGGTCTCCTATGGAATCATTCAGCTTGGTGTTTATCACATAGTAAAGCGAGCTTATCTGAGGAAAAGCTTCAGCTACGGCGTCAAGCAGCCCCTCTCTCTTCTCCCTGTCTTCACGGAAGAAGCAGACTATCAGCATCACGTCCCCGGCCTCGTTCGTGCGGACGAACATATTGCGTATGAAACCCCGGTTCTCCCTGATGTCGAAGAACTCGAAATCGTGCTCGCGGGCATAGCTGCGGATGAAGTTGCGTATGCTGTTCGAAGGATCCCTCTGGAGGTAGCAGTGCTCTATGTCCAGAACCTTGTCGAAAAACCTGCCCACGTGGAAGCCCAGGCCGTTCCTTTCGTTTTCCGGAACTTCCTCGGGGTCCTCGTCGTGGAGAAACCAGCGTCTCGACGAGAAGGTGAACTCCAGCTTGTTCCTGTAGTACTTTATGCTGTCCGAGCCTATGATGGGGCTGACCGGCGGGATGTCCAGATGGCCGAGTCTGACGAACTGGTCCCATACCTGCTTTTCTTTGGCCTGCAGCTGCATCCCGTAGGGGAGTATCTGCCACTTGCAGCCTCCGCATATTCCGAAATGTCCGCAGAAAGGCTCCAGACGATGCTCCGAAGGCTTCTTTATGCGCACTATCCTTCCTTCCAGATAGTTCTTTCGGCGCTTTCCTATCCTTACGTCCACTACATCTCCCGGCACTCCGAACTCCACGAACAGCACGGCTCCGTCCACGTGCGCAAGAGCCTTGCCTTCCGCAGCCACCGACTCTATCAGCACATCCTCCACAATCAGTTCTTCTTTCTTATTTCTTGACATATAGTTTTACGTTTTTCTCTAACCTCACTTCTTCTTCGGGTAATACTTCGGCCAGCAAGCCTCCAGATACGCTTTCAGCCCATCCTCGTGCCTGTTCGGCTGCGGCTCGTAGAAAACCCTTCCGCGAAGCTCCTCCGGCATAAACTCCAGATTGGTGAAATGCCCGGGGTAGTCGTGCGCGTACTTGTAGCCGTCCGCGTAGCCGAGTTCCTCCATCAGCCGGGTCGGCGCGTTCCGCAGATAAAGCGGGACGGACGCGGCTCCGCTTCTCTTCGCCTCGTCCAATGCCGCCCCTATGGCCATATAGGCCGAGTTGCTCTTCGGCGAGGAGGCCAGATAGATGGTGGCTTCCGCAAGCGGAATCCGCCCTTCCGGCATACCTATATTGCTGACTGTCTGGAAACAGGCATTGGCGAGAAGCAGAGCGTTGGGATTGGCGAGGCCGATGTCTTCGGCCGCGCTGATGCAGAGCCTGCGGGCTACGAAGAGCGGGTCTTCGCCTCCCTCCAGCATTCGCGCGAGGTAATAGACCGCAGCATTGGGGTCTGACCCCCGAATGCTCTTTATGAATGCGGAGATGATGTCGTAGTGCATCTCGCCGTTCTTGTCGTAGATGGCGACGTTCTCCTGCAGGCAGGAGGTGACGGTGCGGTTGTCTATTATGACAGGGCTTCTGCCCGCGAATGAGTCCACGACTATCTCCAGGATATTCAGGAGCTTGCGCGCATCCCCTCCGCTCTGACGGAAGAGAGCCTCCGTCCCGTCCACCCTTATGTCCATCTTCGAGAGGACTTCGTCCTCCTTCAGGGCCCTGTCCAGAAGCTGCTCCAGGTCGGCGGCTTCCAGAGATTTCAGCACGAAGACCTGGCAGCGGGAGAGCAGGGGAGAGATGACTTCGAACGAGGGGTTCTCGGTGGTGGCACCGATGAGAGTTATGGTTCCGTCCTCGACGGCCCCCAGAAGCGCATCCTGCTGGGCCTTGTTGAAGCGGTGGATTTCGTCTATGAAAAGGACGGGGGACGCGGCCTTGGAGAAGAGATTGCGGCTTCGGGCCTTGTCGATGACATCCCGGACATCCTTGACTCCCGCGCTGACGGCGGAGAGGGTGTAGAATTCCCGCCGGAGGCTTTCGGCCACTATCCTTGCGAGGGTGGTCTTGCCGACTCCCGGAGGACCCCAGAGAATGAAGGAGGAGAGGGTGCCGCTGTCAATCATATTCCTTATGATGCAGCCCTCACCCACCAGATGTCTCTGGCCGGCATAGCGGTCGAGACTGCGGGGCCTCATCCTCTCCGGAAGAGGCGGAAGATTCCTCTCGCTGTCCGCTCTCTCCGAGCGCGGCGGAATACTCCTCCCGGTCCCCATATCTGCTCTATCATCCGACATAGCTCTATCTGAAAAATAATCCTCTATATTCTTTCGCGCTTTCGCGTCTGCCATTCCGGCTATCGCTACCTTTAGCCATCCGTTCCGCAGTCCCTGAACTGCCTTTCCCGACCATCGCCACCTTTCGCCATCTGTTCCGCAGTCCCTGAGCGGATTTTTACAGTTCAAAGACTGCGCTGAATTAGACTCCTGCCCGATAGTTTGATTTTCAGTATATAAAACAATGATGTTTTAATACATAACATTAATGTTAAGTCATTTTGGAGCCTTAACAGCCCGGTCTTTACCCTGCTCGGGCACAAAAATACTTCATTATTTCCCTTTTTCAAAGCCGTGCGGCAATTCATTTTCCGTCACTAATTCCTATCTTCGCGGAATATGAACAAGCGCACAGCCCTCATATTCTTCCTTACCCTTCTCGCGGGCCTTTCCGTATCTGCGGCACTCTGTGCCCAGGAGACGGCAGGCCGCCGTGAGACCCCGGAAAGATTCGCCGCGCTCAGGGAAAAGTTCGCGCTGGACAGGGAGAAGCTCCATCACGTCGAGATAGGCACGATGCATTCGCCGAAATCGCTCGGCTTTACGATCGAGCTTCCGGACGATGATTATGACGCCTCCGACCTTTTCACGCTTCTGGCCGATATGCACGGCCTATGGGATGGCACGCGCCCAATGCCGGGCATCAAGCTCAGTTACGTCCGGAATGTAACCCTTAAGGAATTCCGTCTGGATGACTGCATCGAAGCCTCCTTCTATACCGGTCCCGGCATTATAGCCGGAGTGGTCCACGACTCGGACAAGCCTTTCGGCTTTATGGCCGGCCTTACCGGAGATGTCGGCGTCAGACTGTTCTTTCCGAGCCGGATAGTGCTCTATTTCGAATTCGGTATGGACATCGCCCTTTTCGTCAGCTCCCATCCCTACACTTCAGGGATCGATATGTCATACTACCGCTCGGGCCTCAAGAATTTCTTCTACCCGCAGCTCAGAATAGCCTACAGTCTCAGATGAACCTCCCGCGCCGACATATCCTTTTCATCGCAGCCGCAGCCGTGCTTGCGCTATCCTGCCCGTCTTTTGCTTCCGCGCTTTCTCCGTCCCGCGAACAGTCCTCGGGCGAGAAGGTGAACCGCCTCGTCTTCGGTGCGGAATGGGGCTACACCTCCAGCCTTTTCAATATCTACCATAACAATTACCTCTCTCCCGAAGGTATGCGCGTGGACGACAAGGGAGTGGACTTCGACTATTCTTCCAACGGACACATTCTGGCCGGAATCAGCTACGCCTTCGCCCGGAAGTACGAGGCCGGGCTGTATCTCGGCTTCATAGGAGTGGCCCAGGACCGGAGAATGGTTCCGCTGAGCCTCAGGGGCACATACTATTTCGATTCTTATCTCACGGACGGCTGGATGGCCTTTATCGATGGGGGACCCGCATTCGGCAATGACCGGAAGGTCACGCTGACAGGCAAGCTCGGCGGGGGATACCGCCTTAAGCTCAGTGCGCATTTCTGTCTGGATTTCCTCCTCTCCTTCCATATCTGCAGCGACCATCCGAAGCTTTTCTATTCCGACGACAGCCAGATTACCGGAGACAATCTCCGCCGCAGCGACTCCACCTACGGCGGCCTTAACTTCTCCCTCGCTCTCCGCTTCTGATTTAGAAACCTTTAGTGATGATAAAAAGTAACCTGCATCATCTGAATCTGACGCAGGTTATTCTTTTCAAGTATCCAAGTCGGTGAAGTGATTCCTAAAAAATAACTAAAGTTTCCAGTAATCTGACCATTTCTGCCGGAGTGATAACGAATTCTCGGGCGGGAAAGTGCCTGATGTTTCCAGTCACAAGGTAGGAGTCTTCCTTTGAGAGTGCCACCTCATAGAAGGTGATGTCCTTAGGGTCCGGGAAGTCGATATCATTTGCCGGGGTTCTGTCCAGAGATAAACCATCGGTTGTGATGGCCTTCAGAACGGTATCAATAAGGGAAGGTGCGAGATGAAACTTTGCTCTCGAGAGAACCGTCCTGTATTCGTCCAGAATATCATCATTATACAGAGGAACAATCTGCTCCTGGAGAATCGCACGGAAAACCTTGACGGGATTGGATTCCAGTGTGGTGGAAATCAATGCGGAAACAATTACATTCGTGTCTATGACGGCGTAATACTTATTTTTCATTACGAGCCTTCCGGATTTCAGCATTTATTTCTTCGAGAGACATATCCTGCGCTCCGGCCGCTGCGGCCTGACTTCTCATCTCCATAAAAGCATCCCAGGCATCCTTGTTAATCTGTTCCCTGCTGCTTGCTTTGATTTCAAACGGAATGCGTCTTTCGCGTACAACCGTCTTCATAAATACAGTAATCGCTGCTGTACTCGTGAAGCCGAAATCATCACAGATAATATCAAAATTCTTTTTCAGGTTATCATCTACCCTCATTGACAAAGTTGCTTGTGCCATAACAATTCGTATTAATATCGTATTGGCAAAATAAATACATTGTAATGACAAAGGCAAGAACTTTGATAAATATTTAACAAAAATTAGAAGTGTTCCGTCCGTTCCACCGGTTCCCCCCTTGTGGAACGGAACAAGGGAGGAGGAGGCAGAGGGTGGAAGGGGATGCCCGAGCAGGTCGGGCATGACGTAACGCAGGTCGGGCCTGAAGCTCTCCGAATCAGATATTCGCCACCCTCATTATGTCCGCGAAGACTCCGGCGGCGGTAACTTCCGCGCCGGCTCCGTAGCCCTGGATGACCAGAGGGTGCTGATGATAGCGGGCCGTCGTGAGAAGGACCAGATTGTTCGAGCCCTCGAGCGGACGGAAGAGGGGAGAGGAGGCGTCCACCTCCCGGAGCCCGACACTGCACTCCCCGTCAGAGAGCCTCGCCACGAAACGCCACTGCAGCCCTCTGGAGAGCACGCTGCGCCGGTGTGCCTCGAAAGCGGCGTCGAGCGAAGGCAGCCTGCGCCAGAACTCCTCCTGACTCAGACTGAAGTACTCCTCGGGCAGCAGGGGAGTCGTGCGCACATCCTCCATATTCACCGCGTAGCCGGCCTCGCGCGCCAGAATCACTATCTTGCGCACCACGTCCCTGCCGCTCAGATCGACCCTCGGGTCAGGCTCGGAGAAGCCGAGCTCCTTCGCCTGCCGCACCGCCTGACTCAGCGTCACGGTTCCGCTGACGGCGTTCAGAATATAATTGAGCGTTCCGCTCAATACCGCCTCTATCCTCTCGACTCTGTCTCCGCTGGCGGTCAGGTCGCTGACCGTGCGGATGACCGGCAGACCGGCCCCGACATTGGTCTCGTAGAGGAACTTGACGCCGCGCTTCAGAGCCTCCTCTTTAAGTGATTTGTACTCAGCATAATCGGTCGAGGATGCGGCTATCTTGTTCGCGGCGACGACGGAGATGCCGTGCCTGAAGAAATCCTTGTAGAGCGCCGCGACCTCCGGGCTGGCCGTGCAGTCGACGAATACGGAATTGAAGATGTTCATTCCGATGACCTCTTCGCGCAGCTTCTCCACGTTCAGAGCGATTCCCTCCGAATCAAGCTTCGCAAGGTCCGTGCCGCCCCGGTCGAAGACACCCCGGCTGCTGCGGGCGATGCCCACCACGTTCAGCTTCAGATTGCGCTCGCGCATAAGATGCTCCCTCTGGCTGTCGAGCTGCCTGAGCAGACTGCCCCCGACGGTGCCGACTCCGCAGATGAAGAGATTCACCTCGCGGTACTCGGAAAGGAAGAAGGAGTCGTGCAGGACATTCAGCGACTTGCGCAGGAACTGGCGCTCGACCACGAAGGAAATGTTCGTCTCGGAGCTGCCCTGAGCCACCGCGATGGCATTTATGCCGCTGCGCCCGAGCGTCGTGAAAAGCTTCCCGGGGACGCTGCAGTTCTTCTTCATATTCTCTCCCACGATCGCGATGGTCGAGAGACCCGGAGTCACGCTGACGCGGTTCATCGAACCGCGTCCAATCTCGTATGCGAACTCCTCGTCCAGCAGCTGCCTTGCCAGTTCGCCGTCCTCCTCGCGCAGACCCAGCGTGATGCTCGTCTCAGAAGAGGACTGGCTGGCGAGGAAGACGCTGATGCTGTTGTCCGCGAGCGTCGAGAAGATGCGGCTGTTCACGCCGACTATCCCGACCATCGAAGTTCCGGACACGTTCAGCAGGCAGCAGTTGCCTATGCTCGTGATGCCGGTGATCATCCGTCCGCTGCCCCGGCAGTCCCGCCGGATGACGGATCCCTGCAGCTGCGGACGGAAGGTATTCTTCACCAGAAGAGGTATGTCGTTCACATAGACCGGGTAGAGGGTCGGCGGATAGATGACCTTCGCGCCGAAGTTGCAGAGTTCCATAGCTTCGGTGAAGCTCAGCTCCGGAATCACGTAGGAGGTCTTTATCACGCGCGGGTCGGCGGTCATAAAGCCGTCCACGTCGGTCCAGATTTCGAGGCACTCGGCTTTCAGTCCTGCAGCGAGGATGCTTGCGGTGTAGTCCGAGCCGCCGCGGCCCAGATTCGTGATCCTTCCGTCGCCGCTGTCGCGCGAGATGAAGCCCGGCACGACCGCGACGCGCCGGGAGGAAGCCTGAAGTGGAGTGCCGGTCCCACCGTCGGAGCACGGAGTCCCGCAGTCGCCGCGCTGAAGGGGAGTGCCGGCCAAAAAGTCAGCAAATGCCTCATTTATAAGCGGATACGTAGCTGCGGCATCGAGTTCGTTCTTGCGGTGGCGATAGACCGTGCCGATGAAATCCAGCGAGTCGCGGCGCACGGCCCCTTCGATAAGCGAAGTCACAATATGAGACGAAATACGTTCGCCGAAGCTCACTATTTCGTCCAATGTCTTATCAGTCAATTCTTTAAGTAGAAAGACGCCTCTGTACAGATCGGAGAGTTCGCCCAGAAGTTCCTTTACGGTTCCGCGCAGAGAATCGGCGGAATTCAGCCGGCCCCGGGCGGCATCCGCAGAATTTGAGCTGTTTCCGCACTCAGAGTCCGGGAAACAGGCCGCGATCATATCGAAATGACGTTTCTCGATTTCCGCGAGCGACTCCAGATAAGCCCCGTCGCCTTGCCGCGCCATCTTCGCAGTCTCGATAAGACGGTCAGTGACGCCGCCCAGAGCGGAAACCACCACGACCATATTTTCGCTGCGCGATTCGACTATCTTCTTGACGTTCAATATGCTTTCCACGGAGCCGACTGACGTGCCTCCGAACTTCAGAACTTTCATATCCCCTTTGTTATACAATTTATATTATGTTAACTAATCCGTATTCCCCGGAATCCACGGCCGCATAATCGCGCTCAGCTGCTCATTCTCTATAAGGAAACCGTCGTGCCCGAAAGCCGAGCTGATTTCGTGATAATCCGCATCCGGCAGCATCGCGACGATCTCGTGTCCGCGCTCCGGCGGGAAAAGACAGTCGCTGTCGATGCAGACTACGTGGCAGCGTGCGGAAATTCCCACGAGAGCCTCGGCGATTCCGCCCCTATGGCGGCCGATATTCATACTGTCGAGGGCCTTGGTGAGATACCAGTAGCTGTAGGCGTCGAATCCGCGCCGCACGAGCTTGCTGCCTTGATAACGCTGGTATGAGCCGGCCCGGTCCGCGAAGAGCACATCCTCGTCCGTCTCGGCCTGCGTGCGGCAGTAGCCGTCGTGGCTGCGGTAGGAAATCAGCGCTATGGAACGGGCGCATTCCAGACCCGCCCGGCCGCCTTCGAGGCTGCGGGCCTGCCGGAAACTCGGGTCGGCTTCGAGAGCCATTCTCTGTGACTCGTTATATGCTGTAAGATAAGGACTTATCTGGATATCCGTGGCGAGCAGGACGACTTCCCCGATTACCGAAGCTTCCATAACGGCCCATTCGGCAGCCTGATACCCTCCCACTGAAGGGCCTATCAGAAGGTCTATCTGATTGATACCTAAATATTTACGTACCAATGTGTTAGCCTTCACGATGTCGCGGATTGTGGTCATCGGGAAAGTGAAGAAGTAAGGCTCCCCCGTCGCAGGGTCTATGCTGCGGGGACCGCTGGAACCGTAGGCCGAGCAGAGCATATTCACGCAGACCACGAAATGGCGCGAAGTGTCGATGAGGCGGCCCTCCCCCACCATTTCCGACCACCAGTCGGAAGGGTCGGCATTGCCCGTAAGGGCGTGGCATATCCAGATCACCTTCTCCCCCGCCGCGCGCTCGTGCTCCGAGGTGTAATATACAAGGTCGAGTCCGGGCAGCTCTCCGCCCGCCTCGAAGCTGAAAGGCACGTCAGAATGGAAAATATGTCGCTTCATATCAACAATATAACCTTCGCAAAATACACTCGCATCAACTGAAAAACGACTTGGCGCTTGTGCTTGTCCATATTTCAGTTCATTTCTAAAATCCTGCGAAATTACGGAAAAACTCCCGAATTATATTACCTTTGGCCCCTGTACTTGTCAAATGTTTGTGAAATGACTTCTTTCAGAAAAACTCTGTGCTGCCTCGCCGCAGCCGTCCTTTCCCTTGGAATCATTCCCCAGGCCTTCGCCCAGGCCGAACTGACCCTCACTCCCCGGGCCGAGGTGAATTACACTCACGGAGAAGAGGATGTAAATGACTTCGGTTTCACTTCGCTCTACAGCTTCCTGGACGGAAGTATAGGTGAAAAATTCTCGTATTCGGCTTCCTTCCATTTTCTTTCCACAGACCCGAAATCCCTTTACAGCTATGAGTCCCCGTTCCAGGACGGAACCTGGATCGACTGGGCCTATCTCTCCTACGACAGCGACCTGTTCGGCGTGGATTTCGGAAAAGTCGTGCTGAATATGGGCGGTTTCGAGTTCGACAAGAACGACGTGGACTGCTATGCACCGATGGTCAGCGACTATTGGAACAGCCTCTGCATCTACCAGCCGGGCGTTACTTTCAGGCTCACCCCTTGGGATACCCAGAGCTTCGAGGCCCAGCTGACCGCTTCCCCGATGATGACGGGGCTGTCTGATGTGACATTGGCCGCGTCTGCGGCCTGGAGAGGAGAATTCGGAGCTTTCTCGACCTACTGGGCGGCGAACCTGCAGCGCTGGGATGTCGAGGACGAGGTGCGCGGAAACTACCTCTGTGTGGGTCTCGGGAATAGGTATTCCTTTGAGAATGCAGACCTTACGCTCGACCTTTTCTACGGTCCGGCTGTCGGGAAGTTCGATTCCGGGAATTTCGAAGCCACGCTTCGCGCCGATTACCGTCCGTCCGAGAGGCTTTCGCTCGGGCTTATGGGCGGCTGCCGTCCTTCGGGCTACGTGTCCGCGGGTGCTCAGGTGGAGTATTTTCCGCTGCGCGACGATACGCTCCGCTTCCACTTCGCAGCTTCCGACCGCTATCTGGATGTACCAGAGGGTGTGCCGGAGACCGCAGGCGCGAGCCGTCATCTGTTCGTACTCTCGCTCGGCCTTACGGCCAATCTGCACATAGGTCTGTAGGGACTGAATAATACCCTATCCCCTCCACCTACGGTCGTACTATCACTTCTTATGCCCATCCTTATGAAACGTCTGCCAGTTCTCACTGCGTTTTTCCTCTTCCTGTCTTCCGCCCTTGCCGCGCAGCAGCGGTGTGAGGGCGATGTCATCGTCACTCGCGATGGCAGCCGGACCGAGGCCATAGTGCTGGAAATCAATACTTCCGAAGTCGTCTATCAGACACGTCCGGACGGACCTTACTACGTTCTGGACCTCGATGAGGCGAGCGAAGTCATCTTTTCCGGCGGCTTCAGACAGGATCTGAGCGGGGATGAGATCGTGCCCTTCGACCGCCGTTTCGACAGTTTTCCGGGTGTGATGAGCAGCCGCGGAGCGCGTCTGTGCCTCGGGGGGCAGCCGCTTTCCGACAGTATGGTGCGCAGCATAATTCCGAGCTATGAATACTGGAGCGCTTATCGTGAACCCCTGCGCAAGTGGAAGGCGGGCCGCGCCCTGACCTATGGGGGGCTGGGCTGCATCGCGGCGGCCGGGGCGATCTGCGCCTGGGATGTGATGCGCTGCCGGGGGAGCGAAGTTAATGTCAGTGAATGGACGACCATCTTCGCGGCTCGGCTTGGCGCAGTCGGAGTGCTCTCCGCCGGCAGCGGCATAGTCCTGAAAAAGATAGGAAAGACCCGTCTGGATGAGCTTGCGGCCCGCTATAATGCCGCTCACGGCAAATATCTTCAGCCGCGCGAGGCCGCCGCGAAGCTCAGCTTCGGGGCCGGCCCCTCCGGCCTCACCCTCGCCCTGCAGTTCTGACCTGCGCTACGTCATGCCCGACTTGATCGGGCATCCCGTGTCTCGAAGGGATTGCCGGTCGGTGCCGGCAATGACAGAAAGGTCGGTGCCGGCAATGACGCTTTCTACGTCATGCCCGGCTTGACCGGGCATCTCCCCTACTCGTAGCGGATGGCTTCGATAGGGTCGAGGTTAGCGGCCTTGCGGGCCGGATACCAGCCGAAGAAGATGCCGATGACCGTGCAGACCAGGAAGGACAGCACGATAGTCCAGACCTGAATCACTATAGGATAGGACAGCAGCACTTTCACCACGTATGAGGCCGCCACTCCCAGAATCACACCCAGAAGACCTCCCGTGATGCTTATCAGCGTCGCCTCTATGAGGAACTGGGCCAGAATGTCGCGCCCCTTAGCCCCGATGCTCATCCTCAGACCTATCTCCTTGGTGCGCTCCGTGACGGACACATACATAATGTTCATAATCCCTATGCCTCCCACCAGAAGCGAGATTCCCGCCACTGCGGCCAGCAGAGTGGACATCATATCGCTGGTGCTCGTCATCATCGAGGAAAGCTCCTGCTGCGAACGGATATTGAAATCGTCATCATCCGCCTCCTTGAGCCTGTGATTCTCACGCAGCACCTCAGTAATCTCCTCGATGGCCCGGTCCGTATAGTCCTCGCTCAAGGCCGAGCAGACTATCTCCTGAAGATAGGTCACGGCGAGTATGCGCTTCATCACCGTAGTATATGGAGTTATGATCAGATTGTCCTGGTCCATACCCATACTGTTGTAGCCCTTGCTCTCCAGAACCCCTATGATGCGGAAAGGGATGCTGCCGAAGCGGATGACCTTCCCCACGGGATTCTCCCCGTTCGTGAACAGCTCGTCCACGACGGTCTTGCCCACCAGACAGACTTTGGCCGCCGTCTTGATGTCCTGGTCCGTGAACACGTCCCCGTCCTGCACCTTGTAGCCTCTGATGTCCAGATAGTCTTGATTCACGCCGTAGATGGATGTGGAAGTGTTGTTAGCACCGTAAATCGCCTGGGAGGAAGAGTTCACCGAAGGGGAAACGAGGGAGACGTAGCTGCATTTCGAGCGGATAGCCTCGAAGTCCCGCACCTTGAGCGACTGCATATCGTCAGCGCTGAGGCGCACGCCGCCCCTCATATCCTCGCCCGGATGTATCATTATCATATTCGAACCCATCTGGCTTATCTCGGCCTGGATGCTCTTCTTCGAACCCTGCCCGATGGCGAGCATAGTGATGACGGAGCCCACGCCGATGATGATGCCGAGCATAGTGAGGAAGCCGCGGAATTTGTTGTTCCCCAGTGCCTTGAGCGCTATTCTGAATAAATTTCCGAAATTCATTTTTTAATTAACTGTTAAGTTATCTACTGCTCACTCTCCGGCGGCAGGGCTGCGAGCGCCTCGGCGGCATCGAGCACGTGAGCATTGCGCTCGTCGCCCGTGACCCGCCCGTCGCGCAGCGTGATGGTGCGCGTGCTGTAGTTCACGATCTCCGGATTGTGCGTCACGAAAATAATTGTCCTGCCCTCAGAGTGCAGCCGCTGGAAAAGCACCAGAACCTCGAAGCTCGTGCGCGTGTCCAGATTGCCCGTGGCCTCATCGGCCAATATCACTGCGGGGTCGTTCACCAATGCTCTCGCGATGGCGACCCTCTGCATCTGCCCTCCGGACATCTGATTGCTCTTGTGTTCGAGCCTGTCTCCGAGCCCCACGGCCTTCAGAGCCGCGACTGACCTTTCGTAACGCTCTTTCCGTGAATACTTGGGATTATACATCAGGGGCAGCTCCACATTCTCCACGGCAGTGGTCTTCGCGAGAAGATTATAGTTCTGGAACACGAAACCTATCTTGCGGTTCCGGAGCGTGGCCCGGCTGTTTTTGTCCATAGTCCGCACCGACACCCCGTCCAGCAGGTACTCCCCTTTCGTCGGAGTGTCCAGACAGCCCAGGATATTCAGCAGCGTGGACTTGCCCGAGCCGGAAGTGCCGACGATGGTTACGAACTCGCCCTCCTCTATGGTGAAGGATACGCCGCGCAGAGCGTGTACCGTCTCATCCCCCACCAGGAAGTCGCGGCGTATATCCTCGAGTTTAATTACTTCTTTCATAAACGTTTATCTTCTTAAGAAAGGTTTCCGACCATTATTCCTGAAGGATGTCTCGGAAAGTCTTGAAAGTACTATTACCTCGGACCCGGAGCGAACGGACTCCTTTCCGCCGTCTCTGCCTTCTGCTCAGCCCGGGCTGCGGACAGGCCGGTCACGACTTCCTCGCCGTCGGTGAGCCCGGAAACGATTCCGGTCTTGTCTCCGCTCGTATTTCCGGCGGTCACGCTCTTAGGAGAGATGACATTTCCGCTCTTCACCCATACCGTCTTGACGCTCCCCTCCGAAGGCTGAGCGGAACCCTCTACGCTGATGCCGATCTGCTCCAGCAGCTCCGCGTCAGGATGGAAGCGCAGAGCCTTCGTAGGCACCGCGAGTACCCCGTCCTCCTCGAGAGTATAGACGGTGACATTGGCCGTAAGGCCGGGCTTGAGCTTGAGGTCCGGATTCGGAGCGTTGATGACGACTTCGTAGGTGACGACGTTCGAGGTGGTCGTGGCTTCGAGGCGCACCTGCTCCACGGTGCCGCTGAAAACGTCGTCCGGGTACGCATCGACGGTGAATGTGACTTTCTGGCCTTCGGCGACCTGGCCGATGTCGGCCTCGTCAACGTCCGCAATTACTTGCATATCAGTGAGATTCTTCGCGATGGTGAAGAGCGTCGGTGTCTCGAAGCCGGCCGCCACGGTCTGGCCTTCCTCCACGGCGCGGCTGATGACCACCCCGTCGATCGGGGAGGAGATGGTCGCGTAGCTCAGGTTCCGCTTCACCTTCACGTAGGACGCCTGGGCCTGGCTGAGGGCGTTCTTCGCGGTAGCGTACTGGTAATACGCCGAATCGTAGTCGGAATCACTCACAAGCTCCTTTTCGTGCAGGGTGCGGGTCCTTTCGTACTCCTTCTCGCGGTACTCGAATTCGGTCTTCGCCGCATCGAGCTGCGCCTGCGAGGAGGCAAGTTCCGCCTCGAGATTCACCTTGTCCATCACGGCTATTATCTGTCCGGCCTTCACCACGTCGTTGTAGTCTGCGTAGAGCTTGTCGATGATGCCGGATACCTGTGTTCCGATCTCCACCTTGGTGACAGGCTCCACCGTCCCCGTCGCGGTCACGGAATTCACGATGTCTATTCTCCCCGCTTTCGCGGTGTCCAGCGTCACTCCGCCCTTTCCGGTAGGACGGACCGCGAGATAAAATACCGCTGCGGCGCACACCGCGCCGACCACGATCCATAAAGTCTTCTTCTTCATATTATTTCATTTTTCCTTGATAGACATCCAGAAGCGCATTGTTCATAAGCGCGGTGTATTTCGACTGGAGCAGCGACACTCGCGCCTCCAGAAGGCTGTTCTGCGCGGTTATCAGCTCGACGGTGTTCTTCATTCCGACTCCGAACTGCTCCAGAGTAAGCTCGTAGCTCTGCTGCGCACAGCTTTCCTGCTCCTTCGCGGAGACATACTTCGACTGCGCGGAAAGAGCTTCGAGATAGACGTCCTCCACTTCCTTGAGCAGAGCTTTCTCCGCTCCCAGCTGTTCGAGGCGCGAGTTGTCCGCCGCGAGCTGAGCCTTGTTCACGGCCGTTTTCGTCTGGCGGCCCTGGAAAATCGGAATCGAGAGGCTCAGCCCGAGCGACTCGTTGAAATTGCGCCCGAGCTGCGTGCCGAGCGAGGTGCCCGTGCCGCTCATATTGGCCGAGCCGAGGCCGGCCGAGGCGGCCAATGTAGGTGCGTATGAGGATTTTGCGCGTTTCACCGAAAGCTCCGCCGAGGTCACGCTCAGAGCGGCCTTGCCGATTTCCGGCATCGCGGCGAGAGCGTTCGCATAGACTTCCGACTTCGCGGGCAGCAGGCGCAGCACTTCGTCCTCGCCGCCTCCCGGCTCGTCCAATTCCATCTCTTCGTCCACTCCGAGTTCAAGCAGCTGCTTGAGCTGCAGTCTGTAGCTGTCGAGGGAGCTGCGGGCGGAGGTGAGCTGGTAGCGGTCGGAGGCGTACTGGCTTTCGAGCTGCGCCACATCCACTTTGCTGAGGCTGCCGGCTTTCTGAAGCTCTACCGCCCGGTCTCTCTGAATCCGCGAGGCTTCCGCCGTGCTTTCGCCCAGCTTTACGGCCTCCTGTGCGTAGAGGCACTGCATATAGGCTCTGATGATGGAGATGACGACGTCGTTCGTGCTTTCCAGAACGGAAAGCGAGTCGATGGAATTCTGCAGGCGGCTCTGCTTGAGGGCTGTGCGCAGGCTTCCGCCGCTGTAGAGGGTCATCCGGGCGCTGAGGCTGTAATTGCCCGTGAGGCTGGAGCTTTTCGAGCTGCTGTACACGTCAGACCCTATGACCGTGCTGCTTCCGCTCTCGGCGAAGGGCCTGTTCGTGAGACCCTCGCTTGCGGAGGCGCTCAGGGTAGGAAGCAGGGCGGCTTTCGCCTGATAAGTGTCTTCGAGGCCGGAAAGCAGGCTGTTTCGGCTCTGCTGAAGGGAGATGTTGTTCTCCACGGCATAGTCAATGCACTCCCGAAGGGTCCATCTATGGACTTGGGTCAGGGTTAGGGAATCGCTCTGTTCCGGCTGTTCCGTTCCGCTTTTCATCGGGCTTTGGTGACTGTCCGATGTTCGGGCCGGATCCGGAGCGGCCGCCAGCGTCTGGGCGGCGGCCGCGAGGACGGCAAGAATCATTATTTTTCGCATACCTGTAAAGATTTCTTTTCAGAAGCTGTCCCGGATTTTCTCCTCAGTGATTCTTATGAAACAGGCTCTGTTTCTTATTTCATCACTTGACAACTTCCGGGATGCGAAAATATGATTCCGGCCCGCCCCGGCCAATTCAAATCGACGAACTCTCCACTTTCATCGACGAAGTGATTCCCGAGTTATTCTTTCCAAGTTTCTTAATCCTTCACGCAGCGGATTTGAGTGCAGTTCGAATCATCATATGCTTGAATATTTTGCCACCACCCCTTTGGGCTACGCTGCGAGGGGTCTTTGTCGTCGAGAAGGAAAACCGGAATAACCGCAGAAGGCCCACCCGGAAAATAGGCCAAATATCTGGAGAAAGGCAGGGATTGCAGGCCAGGCAGGAAAATTGCCGGCACATCGGACCCCTCTGACCAGACTCTGCTTCCGGAAAACCATCGGCCATCTACGTTCGTTAATTTGATTAAGGACGAATAGTTACGCGCCAGAGCATCGAACTCGGCTTTCCACGGAAGGTGGTAGCCTTCAGGACAGGTGCTGTTCAGAGCATCGACATAGCTAGCGCTGACTCCCAGTTCTTCCGCGCCCGAGGCTCCGACGTTCTTCTTCTGCCATACGATTCCGTCTATGAGGATATCGTCTTCGGAATAAAGGCGCGAAGCGCCGTCCGCCGAGTAGAAGACCGTCGTGACATCATATGCGGGGGCAAGTTTCCTCAGCCAGTCGAGGGACGGGCAGTTCACCTTGCTGAGGTTCGGGAAGACGGTGAGGTCCAGGGCGGTTGTGTCCTCACACCGGGTGAGGTCCATCTGTGTGATCGCCGCGAGCTCGGTCCCGCTGAGGTCTTCGTCTCCGTCAGTGTCGAAGCTGCCGAGCACATACTGCGCATAGGACAGATTCTCTCCGGTCGCCACGAGAGGGATATATGCGGACTGGAGATTGTTGTATCCGGCCTTGACCTTCAGCACAAGGGAGGCCTCGAGATTTCCGACAAGGAAGTCGAGGTCGAGATTCGAAGAATAGACGGTCACGGTGAGTATGCCTCCCGTGGCGGTCGCGTCAATTATCTGCAGGTCTATGAAATCACCGGCATTGGCCCTGGTGAGGAGGGTATATACCGCTCTGGCGGAAAGCGTCGTCGCGTAGCTGTCGGCTATGGTCTGCGCTGCGCTCGCCGGATAGACGTCGAAGCGCAGGACCAGATCTCCCTTCCGGGTGAATTTGTAGCCGCTCACTTCGTATTCCACGCGTTCGATTCCGTCGGCGTATTTAGGGATGTAGGCTATGGAAGTTAGGGATTTGAGGCCTTCCTCGATGTCATCTACCCGATCAGTGAGAGATGAAACGCTGTTTTCCACAGCCGTAAGTCTGATGTCAAGGGCGGCTATTTTGTCGTTCACCTTGCCGATCTCGGTCTGGAGCTTCGCATCCAGAGTCCCGTTGTTCGCAGTGATGGCGGCGCTTATGGCCCGGGTGTAGGCGTCCGTGATTTCGGTCTTCTGGTCGGCGAGGGCCGTCTTCAGATCCTGGATGTCGTGTTGGTTGTCCAAGGTATTACGTCTGTTAATTAAGATAAAAGCACTACACTGGGCGATGTTGGAGGTATTGAATTCAATATCTATGGTGTTCTTTGCTATGGCAGCCGCGTTCGCCGCGATGTCCGCTGCGTTCTTCGCTATGGCATCGTCGGCTGCGGCGGCCTTGTCCTGAAGGGAGGCGATTGCGGAGGCATTGGCCGCTATGGCCGTCTTGTTGTTCTCTATGAGTGCGGAGTTGGCGTCGATGAGGGCCTCGGCCGCTGCGATGTCGCCGGCGTTGTCGTCTATCCTCCGGCTGTTGTCGGCTATCTTGCCGGCGTTCACAAGAATCTTGGCCGTGTTTTCGGAGATTTTCTCGGCGTTGGCCGCGATGTCCTCCGAGTTTTTGGCTACTGTGGTCGCGGGGATCTGATCTCGGCTTGAGCGACCGCGATGGCGCCGCTGAGGTGTCCGATCTCGGCGTTCGCGTCGGCGAGAGCGGTGGTGAGACCGTCGATGAGGGTCTTGTTGTCCGCAATCTTGGTGTTCACGCTGCTCTCAAGGTCGGAGATGAGTCTCGTCAGGCTCTCGTTCTGCGCTTCCATCTTGGCTTCGAGGGTGGTCTGCAGGGCTTCGAGCCTGCTGTCTATCTGGGCTGCGGTGTAGTAGGCGGTGAGCTGCTCGTTCACCCAGGACTTGATGCTGCTCTCACAGGCGCTGATGGCTCCCGCGATGGCGGCGGTGTAGGCTTTCGTGATTTCGTCCGTCGCGGATTCGAGGGCCTTCGCCGCTGCGTCGGAGGCTTCCTTGACCTCGGCCTTTATCTCGGCTCTAAGCTCGTCTGAGAGGCCTTCGAGGGCCTTGTTCATTTCGGCCTTGATGTCCGCCATAGAGGTCTTGATGCCGGACATCTCATCATTTATGTTCTTAATCTGGGTCTGGATGCCGGCGATGACGGCGGCGGTCTCGTTATGCTGGTCGAGGGTCGCGAAGGTGGCGCTCGCCCAGTCTTTCGTGTCCTTCAGTCTGCTGTCGATGTAGGTCTGCAGAGAGTCGATGCGCTCCTTAAGTTCGGCGTCCTTTTTCTGAAGCTCCTCTATGGCGGCCTTCAGGGTCGCGAGTTCGCTCTCGACCGCGGCCTTAAGGTTATCCAGCTTCTTGAGGGCGTCCGCCTCGGCGGAGCCGATGATGCCCTGCAGGTCTTCCCTAAGTTTGGCGATGGCTTCTTCGAGGGCCTTGTCCGCGGCCTCAAGCTTGTCGGCTTCGGTCATAAGGGTGCTGATGTAGCCCTGAAGCTCGCTGTCGGTGTTTTTCAGGCTCGTGATGGAGGTCTGGATGGCGGAAATCTGGCCGGTGATCGTCTGAATCTGGTCGGATTTGAGCCGGTCGATCTGATCCTGCAGGCCGTCGATGTCGGACTTCGTCGCGCATCCGGCTACTGTCGCCGCGCACGCAGCGAGAATGAGGAATAGTTTGGAAATCAGTTTCATAAAGTTCGGGTATTTGGTATCCAATAATATCCGCGAAGTTAGCGATTTTTCCGACAATTACGTGTTCCTTTTGTTTTTTTCCGGCCCAAGAAGGGATTGCCGGTCGGGGCCGGCAATGACGAGAAAAAGCGGGGCCGGCTTGCTCTCACGTCATGCCCGATGTGCGTTTCCTGCCCGACCTGCGTCATGCCCGGCTTGCTCTCACGTCATGCCCGGCTTGATCGGGCATCTCGTGTCTCGACGGGATTGCCGGTCAGTGCCGGCAATGACGAAGTAGCGGAGCCGGCAATGACGAATAAAACAGGCCGGCAATGACGTGGAAAGCGATGCCGGCAATGACAGAAAAGGATCGGAGGCTACTTCAGCAGAAGGGAGGTGCCGGAGAGGGCGCGGAAGAGGGAGGGCTGGTAGTTCTCCCCTATCGGGATACGCTCGCCGCCGATGATGATGTGGTTCCGTTCGATGGCGTCGATGCGGCAAAGACGGACTATGTAGGATTTGTGGACGCGGACGAAACTGCTCTGAGGCAGGCTGTCTTCCAGGCTCTTGAGGCGCATAAGCGAGAGTACGGGTGGGACCCCGCCATCGAGATGAATCTTCACATAGTCTTTAAGCCCTTCTATGTAAGTGATTCTGTCGAGTTCTATCTGCTGGAGACGATATTCGGTCTTCACGAAGATGCTTCGCGGATTCTGTGGGGCTGCAGTCCCGGACAGCGCCGCAGCCTGGTCATTGAGTTGGCCGGGCTGATCCGCCTCGGCTGCCCCGGCTCGCACGGCGGAACCGGCGGACTCCGCAGCAGCATTGGCCGCATCGGCGGCCGGAGAATCAGCGACCCGGGCTGCGCGCTCGGTGAGGTCGAAGTAGTCCCGCGCCTTCAGAGCCGCGCCCAGGAAATCCTCGTAGGAAACGGGCTTGAGCAGATAGTCCAGCGCCCGCACCCGGAAGCCCTCGACGGCGTAGTCGCTGAATGCGGTCGTGAAGATGATGCGGGTGCGCTCCGGCAGCATCCGCGAAAGCTCCATCCCGTTCAGCCCGGGCATCTGGATGTCGCAGAAGAGCAGGTCCGCATCGTGCCCGCGCAGAAACTCGAACGCCGCCGCGCCGCCCGTGAATGTGCCTTCGAGCGAGAGGAACGGCGTCTTGCGCACGTAGCTTTCCATCAGGCGTGCCGCCAATGGCTCATCGTCCACGACTATGCATTTTATCGTACTCATCTTCATTCTGCGGCCTTGCGGCCGATCTTATCTTTTACCCGACCCTCTCCGCTCCGGAAGTCTTTCATCTCACCCCTCTGTTCTGGAAGTGTTGATTCTCAGCAGACTGCGGTAAGTGCTCTGGACTCTTCCGTGCTCGAAGGAATAGCGTCCCGGGTAGAGCATCTCCAGCCTGCGGCTCAGATTGGCAATACCTATGCCAGAGCCGCTGCGGTCGCTCTCCCCTTTCGGAAAACAGCTGTTCTCCACCAGAAATAAAACGTAATCGTCTTTCTCCGAAAGACTTATACGGATGAACGACGGCTGTTCGGGATCCACTCCGTGCTTGAACGCATTCTCGACGAGGGGGATGAAGAGCAGCGGCGCAATCTGACGGTCGGAAGGACTTCCGGGCAGCGAGAGTTCCAGCTTCACCTCCGGCGAGAGGCGCGCGGACATCAGTTTCACGTACTCCCGGATGAAAGCGCACTCCTTCTGCAGCGGAACCTCGGGAGTCTGACTCTCGTAGAGCACGTAGCGCAGCATTCCGCTCAGGTCGTGGACAGCCTCGCGGGCCAATCCGGGATCGATTTCAATAAGGGAGTAGATATTGTTCAGGGTGTTGAAGAGAAAATGCGGATTCACCTGATTCTTCAGATTGGCAAGCTCCGCCTCGGCTTGGGTCTTCTCCATCTCCTTGCGCTGCGATTCGTTGCGGTACCACCGGGCTGTCATCCACACGGCTACGGAAATGCCCACTATCACTATGTATATCACCGTATTGCGGACAGCGAAGCTGACGGTGTCGATGAGCGGACGCCGAGGAAGAGGCAGTGCGGACGGGGCCAGCACATACCTGAAGAAAAGATGCACCGCCAGCGAGACTCCCCCTATCAGCACTACGTTCCAGAGGATGAAACGTCCCGTCTGCCGGGTCGAGAGGAAGCGGCGCACCAGGACGAAATAATTCACATAGAATACAGTCCCGAAGGAGATTATGACGGGAATGAAATGGGAATAGTCCAGTCCTCCGTGCAGCGGTCGTCCCGGCTGCGGGGAGAAGAACGGCATCGCCAGAATGACGGCCCAGATGGCCAGATGGATGAGCCATCCGCTGTTTATCTTTATGTCTGCGCTTTCAGGCATATCTTATTCATCAAGCTTCCGGTTCCCGCATCTTATTCAGAAACCTTCAAAATTACCTGTATCATCTGAAGCAGTTTATCCTTTTCTTGTTTCTTACTGAAACTCAAGATGCGAAGTTAGTGATTCCTAAAAAATAACTTGGTGCTTTTGCTCGTTTTTTTGGTCTAAATTCATTTGTTCATCAGTCGTGTACCCCGGTACACTCCTTCTTCACAAACAAATTTATCCACAAAAATCCTTCACAAAAACTTACCAACTTATTTTTTCATCATCACTTAATGCTTTTTTCCGAAAATCCCATTTCGAGACAGCTTCTGAATCTTCCCGCCTGCAATCGTAGCTCAAACAGGGTTGCACGGCTACGTGCAACCCTGTTCCTTTTATTCCTCTTCAGGAAGCTCAGCCCAGGCCAGCACTGAACCGCCATCAGACTTGAAAATACGGCGTGACCGGTCGAAAGTGCAGGCGGACAGCCGTTTCTCCCCATTGAAGACTGTCCGGCACAGGTAGGCCCCGTCTTTTTTCGGATAGATTTTGTCTTCAAGCCTGTGCCATCTGACGTTCATCGCCCACTGAGCCCCCTTGATGAATGCGTCCTCGATGTCCTTTTCGTTGAAGACCAGCGCTTCGAGGTCAGGGGTATGGGTGTGTTCCCGCTTTTCCGCAGCTTCGATGCCGAACCTCTTTGCGGCATCGTCGATATCCATACGTTTCATACGCGAATCTATTAATGGTTAGGGTTGTAAGTTTTTGTGGAGAAGGAAAGAGGCGCTACTTTCCGTAACCGAAGAGGTCCACCTCGACGATGTATTGTGCGCAGCCTTCCGCTTTCGGGTCGTCGAACTGCGACTCGAACTTTTCGAGGTTCAAGTCGATCGAGAGCTGTCGCGAATCTGCCGGCGGGGTGATGGTCCAGTACTGGACATTGAGCGGATTGCCCGGAGCCCAGTTGGCCCTGTCGTAGTAGTAGGTGCCCGCCTGCGGATAATTGTTCCTGTTGCTGTAGAAGATTCTCCCTGTCGTTTTCTGTGGGGTCCCGTTGATTACGACGGTGTATGTATTCTCGTCGAACTCGGCGGCGTTTTTGGTCACGTAGCCGGTTCTTTCCGTGAATCGCCCCAGATCGTGGCCGTGTCCGCTCACGGACACCTTCATCAGCACTGACTTGACTTCGGCGGGCAGCGTGAACTCCCTTTTTCCCATCCGGGAAGAGTCCTCGATGTCGTGACCTTTCACGCCATAGGACCAGGCCCTGTAGCCGGAATTGCCGTCTCGGCTGGAGTCATAGACCTTGGCCGTCCAGATTACCTTTTTCGACGGTTTCTCCCCGTAGAACTTGAAGTCCAGCTTGACGGCGTGGCTTCGTGTATCTGTCGCGTCGAAGCCTCCGTAGTACAGCCTGAACTCGGTGTCTCCCTTGAGCATCGAGGCATATTCGGAGACATCTATCCAGAAAGTCTTGTACCAGTCGCTGCCGAACGAGTTCCCGTACGGGGTGAACGCTCTGGTCAGCTCGTACCATTGGCCGTCCGCCTTGTTGCGGACGAACAGCATAGTGGTGTTGTCCCAGGAGGAGGGGCCCTCGAGAACGCTCGTCATCGTGTAGGTGACAAAGACCCTCTCATATTCCTTGTCCTTAGGGAAGGTGAGATGGAAAGTGAAGTCCTTGTCTTCGCCCCAGCCGAAGAAATGCAGCTTCAGCTTGTCGCTGCTGACTGTGGCGGCAGGAGTCTTCCCGGTCATAGGGTCGGAAGTGTGGAACGGTTTCCTGTCTTCCTTGACGGCAAGACTGTCGGGGTCGCGCGGGACCTCTGTCTTGTCCTTTCGGCAGCCTGAAAACATTGTGATGCACCCGGCTAAAACAACGCAGGCAACGGTGATTCTTTTCATCGCGGTCATAGCTGTATAGGTTTTATCCTTTGACGCCTAAAAATAAAACATTTCCAAATAAAAACCAAAATTCATATGGTTAAGTGATTCCTAAAATAAATAACTTAGTCTTCAGAATAAACGTAGTCTGAACTGCTGTCATCAAAATAACCCTTGATGGCTTTCATATTTGTTCTCATTATGATGGCGCCGAACACCCCCAATCCGCCCCCCTTGATGTTTGAGCAAACATTGTCGGTCTCGTACTCGAAAACGAAATTGTCTTTGTTTATTTTTCTGGAGTAAACGTCCTTGAAATAATTGTCAGCTTCATTTGACAGGAAATAAAAGTCGTAAAGAGCATTTTCGTAGGCATATTGAAACTGGAATTTGGTGGGGAAATCTCTTACGAGTACAAACGCACGGGGAGAGTAAATCGGCGTATCGGTAAGTTCTTTCTGGCTTTTGTCCAGCTTATAGTTTGTGGGAATAGGTATCCTTACGAATCCGTCGTGCAGCTGAAGACCGGGATATATGACAGGATACCATTCCAACACTTTTCGGACAGTAATCGGGTCCATCGCCAGTATAGAATCTCTGGAAAAGCACGGAAGGTCAGGCACGAAGAGGGATGACAGGTTGAAGTCATCTGCGAGCGCGTGTGTAGTTCCTATGTAGCGTTCGTGGTCGCCTCGCCCCAGATCACGGGGAAAAACCCACATCCTGCAGGCACTGGGGTAAGATTTGCCATATCTGACGGCAAAGTGTATCTGTTCAGAAGTCGTCCACGGATAGTGGAATATCGTGTCGCTGATATATCTCAGTTCATAAGACACGAACTGATAAACGTGAAGGTGTGATGAGTCTGAATAACGTGATTTTCGATATGCCGCCACATCCACGTCATCCGGAAATCTGGTCTGGGCCGACAGGGTGTCTCCGCCCGTGATTACCTTCAGCTTGTACAGTTTACAGTGTTTCGGCGTGAAGCGGGCAGACCATACGCATCCGGAATCGTAGCGGAATCTGGACACCTCCTCATCATAACTTGACAGAATCACCTCCGCATCAGTCACCGGCCTCCGCACGCCATCTCGCGCCTCGGAGGTGTAATAAAGCTCCATCGTCTGTACGTCGCCCTCCTTCAGCAGGCAGTTCACCACCACTCTCGAGGCTTCCCCGGTGTCCAGACTGATTTCCTCTATGCAGCCGGTAAGCCACAATGTCGGCAGCATCAACGCAAGAGCCGCAACTATGTATCCCGAACGTGCCATATCAGTCGAAATGTCTTACGACTGTCATCCCCTCGCCGAGAGGGTTCGTGAAGTCCACGGATACGTAGTACCCGTCCGGGGTCTCACCAGTATATGGCGTGAACTCCACGACCGGATAACCGTTGCTTATGGATGATTCCTCCACATAATCTATGCTCCACACATAATTGGTCTGTTCCGGGCTTGAATAAGGAAGCGAGAACGTGCCGCCCTGAAGGGAACCCGTAATCAGGGTCTGCGTGAAGTTGATGCCCGGCTTCCAGAGATAGACCTCCTGGTTTAGATAATGGGTCTTGACAGGAGTTATCAGTGTCGCCTTAACCCATCCGAGCTCCATAGCCTCGCCGGCGGAATGTGTCGCTATGGCATATGACTGGGTAGTGGTAGGCAGCGAAACATTAGAGG
>JAUMVX010000021.1 GCA_030529945.1 Bacteroidia bacterium
TTAAGCGCCACACCGCGTGCCGCTACAAGCATATCTCCTGTCCGTTCGGCTCCGGAAAAACAAGCGTCCAATAGGACGACCGTCTGTTTCGTCGGGAATTTTGAGAGATTTGAATAGAGTTCACTTAATTTGTATCCCGTCTTGACATTGGAGCCACTGCCATCAACTGGCAAAAGATATGCGTCTCTTGTCCCCTCATCCGGTATCCCGTGTCCGGCATAATAGAAAATGAGACTGGCATCCCCATTATAAGCTTTTGCGATGCTCTCAAGCCAATCTACTTGAGCCCACATATTCACCAGAGTGGCGTTGGGCACAAAATGGATGTTCTTCTCGGGAACACCAAGGGTCTTATGGCAGTATTCTCTGAATATGTCTCCATCATTCTCGGCGCAATCTACTTCAGTGACTGACTGATACTTCTCATTAGCGATGATTACGGCAAATGTCTTGTCATTGACAATCCTGGAAGAAGGAATGTTTGTGTCAACATCCGACTTTCCTGTAACGACTGATTTTCTGAGAAGCCTTGACTTTCCGACATTGCCGTCGTCCGCATCGTCCGCATCTACATTGATACTGTCAAAGTTATAAGAGATGTCAACACTTGCGAACTCCAGCGAATTGTTATTCCTGTAGGTGAAACTCCTCCCATCAGGCGTGGTGAACACAGCAGACTCAAGCCCCAGACGATCATCTGACACACAATAAGTGTTGCTTCTGGAAACATCGGCAAAGCCTTTCTCGAAAGATTCAGCCTGAGAGATCGGCACAGGGACTAATAGCGAGCCGAATTGTTTATCGTGAATCAAGAAAATCTCACCATCAGCATCATATTCCACGATAGACTGGTCAGTCTTTACTGATCTGCTCTGATAGGCAATGTACTCTCTCTTCGCTGATTTCAACAACGAATCAATTAGCACGCGACGTGTCTCGATATTCACCCGTTTCTTCCAACTCTCAGTTTTTTCATATTTTCCTTTCTTCTGCCATTGGTTCACATATTGCTCTACATACTGCTTTGCGAAGCTCGAGTAGGTTTTTAGCACGTCCTCCTTATTGTCGTAGATTTTGCCTGCGGTGTCCACATATTTATCAACCCCGGCCAGGCTGACTGTCGCAAGTCCATTTCTGAAATCAGATGCAGCTTCGAATCGGAAAGGAATAACAGATTTCCCGGTGTTGTCGATATATCCGTACTTCCCGTTCATACACACGGCTGCAAGTCCTTCGGAGAAATTATTGGCAGAGTCATATTTATAGGGAATGACAGATTTCCCCTGCCGGTCAATATATCCGTACTTCCCGTTCATAGCAACAGCCGCGATTCCTTCGCAAAAAGGCCCGGCTACAGAGAATCTGGGCGGTATGATATACTCGCCGTACTGTTGGTAGCCCCATAAGCCGTTCTCGGCATAGGTGGGAATAAAGTCTCCGACCTTGTACACCACCTTTCCATCATTTGTATTCTGAGCGAAAGACGTCCAAGCAATGAGGCTGATTATCAAAAGCGCTGACATTCTTTTCAGAATTCTGATAATTACATTATATTCAATCATCTTTCTTGTTTTATAGTTATGTCGAATGTTTTTACTACAATCCTATTATCACGAATGCGTATTCCTACAAGCCATTTTTGAAAATCACGGAATCCTACCCCACGCGGGAGCGAAGCCAAATCCGACTTTACATCCAACGCCTTTGCGAACTCGTCAGGTGAATATATGCAATAAATCCGGTTGAACTCCACGGGTTGCTCGCTCGTCACGGTAAACTCATCGACATCGGTCGGTTTTACCGGTGGCACGGCTTCGCCGGATGAAAACAGCACATATCGTTCACCTCCCTTTACATTGAACGCTCCCTGACTCATAGAAAGATATGGCAACAGGCAGTATGCCGTATCCTTCCCGTCATACAGATATATGACAAGGTAGCCGTCCACAGGGGTTCGAAAAGAGACAAATAGGTCATCCCCACTGATAAAGTCGGTGCTTTCAAATCTATCATCAACCCCATTTCTCAGAATCCTTGCGTCAAAATCCACAGTAGATATGACAATCTCACGGACACGTCCGGTCACTTTAACTTTTATCGCCATCATATCATTTCTGTCAAGAAAGCGGCTGAATATTGGTTCTCCCACTGTTTCAAGCCACTCTCCTTTGACTACGGAATTGCCGACGCTGAACGTGTTGACTGCGGACTTGTCCTGAGAAGCGGATACAACCGTGGTAGATTCCGAGTTGATTACCGTCCCGAATACGTCAGCAAGAATCTGCTCCTTCGCACGCTGCAAGGCTTTTATCTTCGACAGTTCATAAGATTCAGTGTCAGGAGGATAATAGGTGTATTCTCCTGACACGGTTCTGATTCCTTGAGCATAGGCCGATACTGACAGTAAGAGGAGCACCGACATCAGAAAAGATCTTGCCGACATTGACTTATTCTGCTTTAGTCAAGTTGCAGCAGAGAGTCAAGCTTATCGTGCAAATCCTCAGCTTGTTTCTTAAGCTCTTTCCGGATTACGCTTTTTGCGCTTTCCATAGCCATCTTGGAGTTATAGGCTATTTGAACACGCACTTCTTTATTCTTATTCGGCAAGGTGCGATAACACTCCACCACGGTTATCACCCGCCCGAGTTTCTGCGAGATTACGTTCTTGCTGGCGGAAATAGTCTCCAGAACTGAACTGGCCTCCTCAGGTGACAACTCGCTATTCGCTACAGTGTTCTCAACCAAGCCGACAATCTCTGACGATACTTGGCCGGCGAGCTGCAACTTCGAAAGTTCCATCGCCTGAAATTTCGCGGCATCGTAATTCTGGCCCACAGATATCGCTTCACTCATAAGGTACAGAGGGTAACCGGACTCGTCGAATTCATACTGCATTGTGTATGCTCTGTCAAGCTGCTTCTCAAGCGGAAGATGCCCCGGGGCGACTTCCCATCCATCACGGATGTATGCTTTAGCGGCTTTCCTTGCGTTCTTTGAGGCTTTCGCGGCGAGTTCCTTTTTGGCGTATTTATTCATTGTCTTGCGAGCCTCGAGAGACGAGATGTCCTGAGCGTCAATTGTTGTGAAAAAGGTGGCGGCAATAATTAAGATGGCCGCAATTCTTCTGAAATTACTTACTGTCATAGGTCCTGTATTTTTAGGTGTTCTTGTGTTGTGGTTGTTTTTTAGAAGTTGATTCTTATCCCCAAGCCGGCTCCACCTTGGGCGTACACAACCGGTGTGGTGGAAACGTTGATAGCGTGGTTCTTCCCATAGTTGTCATAATACTCGTAACTACGTTTGAGCTTGGCCTTCGCGGGAGCTGTCAGTACGCAGCCAGATATTATTAAGGCACATCCCGAAGCGAGGAACGGCAGGATCTGATAACTATAATCATAAACCCCATACTGTTCATAATACTCATCATAAGTCCAACCATCCACTGTATTCACTATAATACGTACGATTCCCACGGCACTTACGGCTGCTCCTGTACAGCAGACAACAGTGCTCAGGTTTTTTCTCCTTTTGTATTTCTGATAGTATCTCATAGAAGTGGTGTTGTCTCCCCAGAAATCGGTGGTTTTCACATCTCTCCATGCTGCCTTTGCCGCCCTTTTATATTCCTCGAAAGACAGAGCAGGAGATTCTGAAGATTCTGCTCTTGACGTACTGGAAGTTCTCGGTACGGTTATTCTGGATATTTCTGAACGTGAATAATAGAACATATCCCCGTTTGCCGTAGTGACGATAACATCGTCACCCTGTGTCATCACCGTTCCTTCGATGACAGTACCATTCTTCAAAGTCACCTTGCTGGTCTCTGAGGTGTTTTGAGCATTTGCGATTAACGCCGGGCAGACAACCGCCAGAATCAGAATAATTATTTTTTTCATCACCACTGTGTTTATTTTCGCAAACTCCTGACGAAATGAACAATAAAAAAAAGTGTGGAGTTCTGTCTATTTGAATAGAGGCTCTGCAAAGCCCGCGAATGAATAAACAACTCCACACCAGCTATGGATAGAGGTGTGGAGACACCAATACCTGCAATGGTGATGAAGTGCTTCTTATCCCATTCGTTGAAATTTTGCAGATTTCTATTCAAGATAAGGCAACACCTTTATGTAATGCCGACTATTTGCCGACATTGGCAAAAGTAATGATTATTATTTGAACTTGCAAGATGTGGTTACACATGAACCCAATGTCTCTTGACGATACTACTCCAAGGTGCTATCTTGACTCTTTCGCTCCGTCTTGTTGCCGCAATCAGCCGGAACAACTGAACATCCCGTCCATTCCGTTCATCTTTCAGAAGGACGAATACCTTAAAGGCTTATGATTTGACCGAAACACTATGAATTAATCATTTATTTTTGATTTTTTCATGGTGTTTTGATAATTTTGCGTCTGAAAAGAAACGGTTCTTATGAGACGCAGAATAGAACAGCAGCTGATAGACTGGAAATCATCTCCCGACAGGAAACCGCTCCTTCTTAACGGAGCACGGCAGGTCGGAAAGACATACATCCTGGAGAAGTGGTTCGGCAAGAACCATTTCAAAAATTGTATCCGTGTAAATCTGGCGCAGAATGCCTCGATGGTACAGACCTTTGAAGGCGACCTGAAGCCGCAGAGAATCATCGAGGCCATAGAAGCCACCTACGGGGTCAATATTAATCCGGACGAGACCCTGATAATCTTGGACGAGATCCAAAAATCCGGACGTGCGCTGATGTCGCTGAAGATGTTCTGCGAAGAAGCTCCGCAGTACTATGTCGCCGCAGCCGGGAGTCTTCTGGGTGTGAAGATCAAGCAAGACGAGTCTATCTATCCTGTGGGAAAAGTCAAGAATCTGGACCTTTACCCAATGGATATGGAGGAATTCCTTTGGGCGACCGGACGGGAAGAACTTGCAGATCAAATACGAGAGCATTTCCGCGATATGTCCCCGATGCCGGAAGCCAGCCATAAAGCGGCCCTGGAAGCCTATCGGCAATATCTCGTTGTCGGCGGAATGCCTGAAGCCGTCCTGAGATATTCCACTTCCGGGAGCATTATAGATGCCGCAGAGTCTCAAATGGATATTCTTAAAGACTATATGGCGGACACCACCCAATATGCGACCGAAAGCGAGTCCGTAAAGATTCGCGCCTGCTACAACTCCATTCCCTCGCAGCTCTCAAAGGAAAACCTCAAGTTCCAGTACAAGGTGGTAAGAAAGGGAGGTACTGCCTCCATTTTCGGCGCGTCTCTCGACTGGCTCAAATATGCCGGCCTCATATATCAATGCGATATGGTGGACTCGGCGTTCCTGCCGCTTAAGGCATATGTCGATCCGTCCGACTTCAAAATCTATATGAACGATGTCGGTCTGCTCACCCAGCATTCCGGAATGCCGGCTCAACTTCTGCTTTCCGAGATTGAGGTGGACAATACTTTTATGGGCGGAATGACAGAGAATTATGTCGCACAGGCTCTCACCGCCGCCGGCCATAAACTCTATTACTGGAAGAACGAGAATGTCGGTGAAGTGGATTTCGTGATTCAGGGCGATACAGGGGTCATTCCCGTGGAAGTCAAAAAAGCCATCCGGACGAAATCCGTGAGTCTCAACAAGTTCCGACAATTGTACTCCTCCGCGATAGCCATAAGGTTCTCGAAGAAGAACTTCGGCCGGATCGATGATTTGCACTCCATTCCGCTCTACGCCATATTCTGTCTGAAGGCGAGGTAGCCTATTTTTATCGAGGCCGGGGATGTTGCAGGTGATATGGATATGGCTTATCTTTGCCGCCGTTCATCGGATGAGGATGAAATTACAGGTATGTTTTTTTTAGCTTCTAATTGATTTCAGATATGGACAAACTAAGTTATGCTCTCGGAATGAGCATTGCACACAACCTCAGGGAGTCGGGTGTGAACTCCCTGGACTTCGAATCTTTCACTTCAGGCCTGCGCGACCTTATGTCCGGCGGACAGACCCGGCTTTCTTTCGACGAGGCGGGGAAGATTCTCGACAGATTCTTCACCGAGACTGAAGCCCGAATGAAAGAAGAACAGGGCGAGATGGCCGCCGCATTCAAGGAAGAGGGAGAGACCTGGCTCAAGGCCAATGCCGCTAAAGAAGGGGTGAAGACTCTCGCCAGCGGACTGCAGTACAAGGTGATAAAGGAAGGCAACGGAAAGAAGCCAGGCCCGAGGGACAAGGTGCGCTGCCACTATGAGGGCACGCTCGTAAACGGGATGAAGTTCGACAGTTCCTACGATCGCAATGAACCGGCCGTGTTCGGCGTGAACCAGGTGATCGCCGGCTGGACGGAGGCGCTGCAGCTTATGACCGAAGGCTCCGTATGGGAACTCTACATCCCTTATCAGCTCGCTTACGGCGAACAGGGTGCTCAGGGCGCGATTCCGCCCTGTGCGGCACTCATCTTCAAGGTCGAGCTCCTCGAAGTCCTGTAGTGATTCCCCACAAATAAGGATGACCCCGCAAGGGTCATCTTTTTTTCGGGTTCCGAGCTGAGCGCAGCCCAAGGCGGACTGCCGCCGATTTTTGGGGAATACGGATTTTTTACTAATTTTGTCGATTAAATGACAATTAGCCTATGAGCCGTTATGCTTTGGTGACCGGAGGGTCCAGAGGAATAGGACGAGCGGTGTGCGTGGAGCTTGCACGCCGCGGTTATCCGGTGGTCATAAACTATAATTCGAATACCGCAGCAGCCGAGCAGACTGCCGCGCTCATCGCGGCGGAGGGCGGGACTTCCGAGCTCCTTCCTTTCGACGTCGCCGACGCGAAGGCCGTCGAGGCGGCACTCGAAAAGTGGCAGGAAAAGCATCCTGATGACTATATCGCGGTGCTGATAAACAACGCCGGCATCCGTCACGACCAGCTCCTCGTCTTTATGCAGGACGGTGAATGGGAGTCGGTTCTGAACACCACCCTCGGCGGCTTCTTCCACGTCACCCGCCGGCTGCTGAAAGATATGATGACATCACGCTGGGGCCGCATCGTGAATATGGCCTCGCTCTCGGGCGTGAAGGGCTTGCCGGGCCAGGCCAATTATTCTGCTGCGAAGGCGGCCCTCATCGGGGCTATGAAAGCCCTCGCCCAGGAAGTCGCGCCGCGCGGCATAACCGTGAACGCCATAGCCCCCGGTTTCATCTCCACGGATATGACGAAGGACCTCGACGAGAAGGAACTCAAGAAGATGATTCCCGTCGGCCGCTTCGGCAGACCCGAAGAGGTGGCCGCACTCGTGGGCTTCCTCGTGTCAGAAGACGCAGCCTACATCACCGGACAGACCATCTCGGTGAATGGCGGCTTATATACTTAATACTAAATCATTTACTCTAAAACAGCTTCATTATGAAAAAAATGATCCTCATCGTAGCGGCCATCTCTCTGCTTGCTACCGCAGCTTCCGCACAGAAGTCCATCCGCGTACCTCACGGCTACGCCGCGATGATAGAGCAGGAAAACACTTTCCATTTCAGCGGCTCCCAGACGTCCATCGCCCTGTCGATGACCCACGGAGCATATTATTCGGACAATGTTTATGTGGGTCTGGGCTTCGGACTCGAAGGGAATGATGACTACACCATACTGCCTGTCTTCGCAGCCACCCGCTATATTTTCAACGGCCACGCCAAGGTCTCCCCTATGTTCACCGCGCGTCTGGGCTCCTATGTGGGAGACGATCTGGGCGCATATGGCGAGGCGGGATTCGGCCTGCGTTTCGCATCTCCAAGCAAATTCGCCTTCGCGCTTTCGCTGGTCGGCAAATACGTCTCCGGTCTGGAGTACTGTGATTACTCAAGCAGCTCCGTCTGCACCGTGAAGGAAAACAGTCTGTCCGGTGTCGGCATACGCTTCAGCATAGAATGGTAGAAAGAAGAGTAGCAGTTACGGGAATCGGCATCTGGGGATGCCTGGGCCAGAGTACCGATGCCGTGAGGGACTCGCTTTTCGCGGGTCGCTCCGGCATCGGCATAGAAGAAATCCGGAAGGAGTACGGCTACCGTTCTCCGCTCACCGGCATAGTGCCGCGTCCGGTCCTGAAGGGACTGCTGGACCGCCGTCAGAGAGTGGGAATGCCCGAAGAGGCTGAATATGCATATATGGCGTCGCGCGATGCGTTCGCCGCCGCGGGGATAGACGAAGACTATCTCTATGCGAATGAAGTGGGGGTCATCTTCGGCAACGACTCCTCGTCGGTGCCGGTCATCGAGACCGCGCGTCTTATGGAACAGCACAAGGACTCGGCTATGCTGGGCTCCGGGCTGATTTTCCAGTCGATGAACTCCACCGTGAATATGAACATCAGCACCATCTTCCACCTGCGTGGCGTGAACTTCACCGTAAGCGCCGCCTGCGCAAGCGGGAGCCATTCCATAGGCCTGGGTTATATGCTTATCCGCCAGGGACTCCAGGATATGGTCCTGTGTGGAGGAGCGCAGGAGGTTAACCATTACTCTATGGCATCCTTCGACGCCCTCTCGGCCTTTTCCACCAGAGTGGACGACCCTTCCGGGGCTTCCCGTCCTTTCGACCGGGACCGCGACGGACTCGTACCGAGCGGCGGAGCGGCCGCCCTCGTACTGGAAGACTATGAGCACGCGGTGAAGAGAGGAGCTCCCATCCTCGCCGAAATCTCCGGCTACGGCTTCTCCTCGAACGGGTCGGGAGGCATCTCCCAGCCTAATTCGGACGCGTCCTACCTTGCGATGAGCCGTGCCCTGAAAGATGCCGGAGTAACCGCTGATGATGTGGACTATATAAACGCCCACGCTACATCCACCCCTCAGGGGGATATGTTCGAGGCCATCGCCCTCGCCAGGCTCTTCGAAGGCCGCAAAGCCTGGATCAGCTCCACCAAATCGATGACCGGCCACGAATGCTGGATGGCGGGAGCGAGCGAGATAGTCTATTCCATCCTTATGCTGCGCGGTGACTTCATCGCGCCGAACATAAATTTCGAGAATCCGGACGAACACTCGGCCCGGCTCCGCATAGCCGCGAAGACCAGAGAACAGAAACTTGACGTGATTCTATCCAATTCCTTCGGTTTCGGAGGAACCAACAGCGCACTCGTAATCAAAAGAATATAAGATGTACCTGTCACCAGCCCTTGAAAAAACTTACACAAAAGAACAGCTCAACGCCCGTCAGGCCCAGAGACTCGCGGAATTCATAGCCTGGGGTCCCGTCATCTTCCAGGCTTCCCGCCTGATGGTGAAATTCGGCATCCTCGACCTTCTCCGCGACAGCGACCAAGGTCTGACACAAGAAGAGATAGCCGAGGCTACAAAGCTCTCCGTCTATGCGGTGAAAGTCCTTACGGAGGCTTCCCTCTCCATCGGGACCGTACTGGTGGACAAGGACAGCGAGCGTTTCACCCTCTCGAAGACAGGCTGGTTCCTTCTGAACGATCCGGCCACGAGAGTGAACATAGACTTCAACCACGATGTGAACTACATCGGCTGGTTCGACCTCGAAGAGGCCCTGAAGACAGGCAAGCCTGCAGGCCTGAGGCACTTCGGCGACTGGCCCACGGTATATGAGGCACTTTCCCAGCTCCCGAAGCAGGTGCAGAAAAGCTGGTTCGGATTCGACCATTTCTACTCCGACCACTCTTTCGACGAGGCCCTCAAGATAGTCTTCGGCGAGCACAGCACCCGCACTCTTATGGATGTGGGCGGCAACACCGGCCGCTGGGCCCTGCGCTGCGTGGATTATGACCCTCAGGTGAAAGTGACCATACTCGACCTGCCTCAGCAGTGCGAGATGATGCGCGAGCAGACGGCGGGAAAGAAGGGGGCGGACAGAATCGAGGGCTACGGCATCAATCTTCTGGACCCGCAGGCCCGCTTCCCTCAGGGGCAGCATCCTGACGCCATCTGGATGAGCCAGTTCCTGGACTGTTTCTCCGAGGATGAAATCTACAGCATACTCAGCCGTGCCGTGGAAGCTATGGACGGCGGAACACGCCTCTACATAATGGAGACTTTCTGGGACCGCCAGAGATTCGAGCCGGCCACCCTCTGCCTCACGATGACGAGCCTCTATTTCACGGCCATCGCGAACGGGAACAGCAAGATGTATCACTCCGAGGCGATGGAGGCCCTGGTGAAGAAGGCCGGGATGGAAGTCGAGAAGATCTACGACGGCCTCGGCCAGGGGCACAGCATAATGGTCTGCAAAATCAAGAAGCTGCAATAATCGGGAACAGACTCAAAACAGCTTCAAAGTAACACATATAATATGGATAGAAAAGAGATAGAAAAGAAGGTCCGCGATTTTATGGTGGAGGACCTGGAGATCGACGAGGTGAAAATCACGGATGACGCGCTTCTGAAGAAAGACCTGGGAATAGACAGCCTCGACTTCATCGACATCGTGGTCATCGTCGAGAAGAACTTCGGAGTGAAGATCAAGGCCGAGGAGATGGCCGGAGTCACCACTTTCAGCAAATTCTGCGACTATCTGGAGCAGAAGCTTTCGGCATAGAAGGGACCCCTGAGGATGGAGGAGCATAAGGACAAGCGGCAGCCGGAGCGCCCGGAGGAGAGCGTCGCCGCGAAGCGCGAGCTTGCGGGGAGCGATACTCCGGAAGGCAAGCCTTCCGCTCAGGCACCCGCCTGGAGCGGCCGCAGCGACGGCCTTCCCTGGATGATACGTTCGCTTGTCGCGATGATGAAAGTCGTGGACAGGCGCGTTTTCTACGGGGTGATGGCAGCGGTGGTGCCGTTCTATATGCTCTTCAGCCATAAAGGCTACCTCGCATCCTACCGCTTCTTCCGCCGCAGGCTCGGTTACTCTCATCTGAAATCCTTCTTCAGCGTCTATGCAAACCATTTCTGCTTCGGCAAGATCATCATAGACAGGTATGCGGCATACGCCGGGCGCAAGTTCACCCTGATCAATTCCGACCCCGACCATTTCGCGGAACTTATGGGCCGCGAAGGAGGCTTCGTACAGCTGAGTTCGCACGTGGGCAGCTTCGAGATGACGGGATACCTGCTGACCTCAAGCAAAAAGGTGAACGGGCTGGTCTATGCGGGCGAGACCGAAGTGATGATGAGATACCGCAGCTCCATTATGGGGCGGCACAATATCAGCCTCATCCGTATGGACGGCACGATGACGGCCCTTTTCGAGCTGAACGCGGCCCTGAACAGGGGAGAAGTGGTGAGTATGACTGGAGACAGGCTCTTCGGCTCGCAGAAAAGTGTCAAATGCAGGTTTTTCGGCAGCGACGCACTTTTTCCGGCGGGTCCGTTCTCGCTGGCCGCGCAGAAGGATGTCCCTCTGCTCGCGGTGTTCAATATGCGGGAGAGGGGAGGGGCCTACAAGGTTTACGAATTTCTGCTCGAAGCAGATGCCGCCCTGCCCGCCAGACGGAGGATAACGGCCCTTGCCCAGGAATTCGCCGACAGACTGGAGGAGACGGTGAGACTCTATCCTCACCAGTGGTTCAACTATTATGATTTTTGGGAGATTCCGCAATGACAGAACCGGAATGCATCGACATACAGGAGCTGCTGCCTCAGCGTCCGCCTTTCGTGATGGTGGACAGAATGACCTCTTTCACGAGGGATAAGGTGACGACCGCTCTTACCGTGCGCGAAGACAATATCTTCGTGGACGGGGGGCATCTTTCCGTGTCCGGACTGAACGAGAACATCGCCCAGACCTGTGCAGCGAGGATGGGCTACATCAGCCGGGGCTGCGAAGGCAAGGTGAAGCTCGGCTTCATCGGGGCCATAGACAGCTTCAGGGCATACAGGACTCCCGCTGTGGGCGAGACCATCGAAACTACTATGGAAGTAGTAGAGGAGGTCTTCAACATAGTGATGGCGAACGCCACAGTGAAGGCCGGTGACGAGCTCATAGCCGAATCCAGACTGAAGATAGCCTTGAGCGACATAGAGAAAGCGTGATATGGCACAGTACAGGGAACTCAGGACGGAAAAGGAAATCGACATCCGTTTCAGCGATGTGGATTCGATGAAGATAGTGTGGCACGGGAACTACATCAAGTATTTCGAGGATGCGCGCGAAGCCTTCGGCGCCCGGTACGGACTCGGCTATCTGGACATCTATGCGGCGGGATGCTACGTCCCGCTGGTGGACATATCGGTGAAGTTCCTCCATCCCCTGACATTCGGCCGCAAGGCGGCGGTGAGTGCCGTGTGGCGTCCCTGCGACGCCGCCAAGCTGGTGTTCGACTATGAGATAAAGGATATGGAGACAGGGGTGATGGCAGCTACGGGACGCAGCGTCCAGGTGTTCACGGACCTGGAGAACAGGCTTCTCTGGGCAGCCCCCGAGTTTTTTGAGAATTGGAAGAAGAAATGGACCGTAGAACAGTGATATGTGTCTCAGACAGCATAATCTCTCCCCTGGGAATGAACACGGAGGAGAATTACGCTGCTGTTCACGGGGGTGAAAGCGCAGTCCGCCGTTATGACGGTATGGGAAAGCGCGGAGAGAGCGTGGTGATGTCCCGCCTCGACCGCGAAAAGATAAAGGCCGAAAGGGAGCGCAGAGGCATAGGAGAGCAGTACAGCTTCTTCGAGGGTCTGTGCATTATGGCCGCATTGGACGCGTGCGCGGCCGCCGGCATAGACGCTTCGGATGGGCGCACCCTGTTCGTCGTTTCCACGACGAAGGCGAATGTCTCGATGCTTGGCGGAGCGGATTCCGATCTTCCGCGCAGCAGAGTGCTTCCGGGCGTGGCGGCACGTGCGGTGAGCGGATTTTTCCGCAATCCGAATGCTCCGCTTGTGGTCTGCAACGCCTGCATTTCCGGCGTGAGCGCTCAGATACAGGCGCTCCGAGCTTTGCGCAGCGGCCGTTACGACACTGCGGTCGTGGTGGGCGCGGACGAGCAGTCTGAATTCATATATTCTGGTTTCCTTTCCTTTAAAGCCCTGTCCGACGAGCCTTGCCGCCCGTTCGACGCCGACAGGAAGGGACTCAACCCCGGCGAAGCCGCTGCCGCGATGGTGCTCAAGGCTGTGGACAAGGCAGGAAGCGGAGACTGGACTCTGGTGGCGGGAGCCTCCAGAAATGACGCGAACCACATCAGCGGCCCGTCCCGCACGGGCGAGGGCAGCTATCTGGTACTGAAGCAGATGCTGCGTTACTGCAGCCCGGACGAGCTCGCGTTCATAAATGTCCACGGCACGGCGACCGTCTACAACGACGAGATGGAGTCCATCGCCATCGACCGCGCCGGTCTGATAGACGTACCCGTCACGGGACTGAAAGGCTGCTACGGCCACACGATGGGAGCCGCCGGCCTGCTCGAAAGCATACTCGCGATGCGTGCCGTCGAGCACGGCTGCGTCCTCGCGACCAGAGGATTCTCCCGACCGGGCGTTTCCCGCCCGGTCAATGTAAGTGCGTCTGACAGGCCTACAGCACGACGCTCGTTCATAAAACTGATTTCGGGCTTCGGCGGAAGCAATGCGGCCCTGCTATACAGAAAGGAGGAGAAGATATGAGGAAATGGACGGCGATACGGCCCCACTCGCTGCTGGTGAACGGAGTGAAGCCGGAGAAATATGAGTCTTCGGGAGCGCAGCTGCTTTCGGACATATATCACGCCCGGGTGAAGGACTGGCCCAAATTCTTCAAGATGGACGGGCTTTCGAAACTGGGTTTCCTCTGCTCGGAGCTGCTTCTGAGGGAGGAGGGCGAGACACGCCCCGGAGAGGGGGAGTACCGCGAAGACAGGGCGGTGCTGCTTTTCGGGCGCACATCCTCGCTCTGCGCGGACAGAAGCTATCAGCAGACCATCGAAGACGCGCAGAACTACTACCCGAGTCCGGCCATTTTCGTATATACGCTTCCGAACATAGTCACCGGCGAGATATGCATCAGGAACCATTACCGGGGAGAGAGTTGCTTCTACGTCCTCGCGGAGCGCGATGCAGCGCTGATGGCCTCAGTCATAAGCGAGGCTTTCGATGACGATGTCACGGACTCCGTGCTTTTCGGCTGGCTGGACTGTGCCTCGGCAGACGAGTTCGAGGGCTTCACGGCGCTCGCCCGAAGGGGTGAAAGCAGGGAGGCGATGGAAAAGGATATGGAGAAGATGTTCGCGGCGCTGCGCCAGGACACGGAAAGCGCCCGCTCACGCTCCTGCGGAACCCTCGGCGGGGCGGAGAAGATGAATGAAGACATTTAAAAAACAGATACGTTATTATGGAAGAACTGATTGCAAAACTTAAGGAAGAAATTATCGATGTCCTTAATCTCGAAGATGTAAAACCTGAAGATATCGATAACGACGCCCCGCTTTTCGGCGAGGGCCTCGGACTCGACTCCATCGACGCTCTCGAACTCATCGTGCTGATGGAGAAGAACTACGGCATCAAGCTTCAGGACCCTTCGAAGGGCAAGGAGATATTCAAGTCCATCAACGTGATGGCTGATTACATTCAGAAAAACCGCACGAAATAATGCCTGATTCCCGTTCCGTCTACATAAGCGGCAGCGGTATCGTCTGTGCTGCGGGACTCTGCACACGGGAGGTCCTCTCCACCCTGCTTGCCGGAACCTGCGGCATCGCCCCGGTCAGATACCTTCAGACCGGCCATCGCGAATTTCCTGTGGGGGAGGTCAAGCTCTCCGATGCCCTGATGTGTGACAGACTCGGGATACCCGAGGATGAAATCACCACCAGAACGGCCCTGCAGGGGATGATGGCATTGGGCGAAGCCCTGGAGAATGCGGGTCTTTCCCGCGAAGATCTGCGCTCGGCGGGCTTCATTTCGGGCACTACGGTGGGAGGAATGGACAGGAGCGAGAACTGCTATCTCGACTTTATCGAAAACGACAGCAAGAACGCTTACCTGCGCACGCACGACTGCGGCTCCTGCTCGGAGATGATCGCAGACCATTTCGGAGACTTCGCTTTCATAGAGACCATCTCCACGGCCTGCTCCTCGGCTGCGAACGCCATAGGCCTCGCCGCAGAGATGATTCGTGCGGGCGAAGCGGAAATCGTGGTCGCCGGAGGTGCCGAGTGCATAACGCGCTTCCACCTGAACGGCTTCAACACTCTGATGATTCTCGACCGCAGACCCTGCCGCCCTTTCGATGCAGAAAGGGCCGGACTGAATCTCGGCGAAGGAGCCGCCTATCTGGTGCTGGAATCGGAAGAGTCGCTCCGCAGACGCGGCGCATCTCCGCTCGCACGGCTTTCGGGTTATGGAAACGCCTGCGACGCCTTCCACCAGACGGCCTCATCTCCGGACGGGGAAGGAGCATATCTGGCTATGTGCAAGGCTCTGGACGATGCGGGACTGCGCCCCGAGGACATAGATTACATAAACGCCCACGGCACCGGCACGCCGAACAACGATCTGAGCGAGAGCCGTGCTATGCTGCGCCTTTTCGGGGAGAAGCTTCCTCCGATGTCCTCCACGAAGTCCATAACAGGCCATACCACAAGTGCTTCCGGAGCCATAGAGAGCGTCATCTGCCTGCTTGCCCTGCGTGAGAAGTTCCTGCCGGTAAATTACGGCTGGAGCACTCCTATGGCGGAAGTTCCGGTGAGACCGAATATGGACATCTCGCGCGGAACCGTCCTCAGGCACGTTCTGTGCAACTCTTTCGGTTTCGGAGGAAATGACTCTTCACTTGTAATCTCGGCCCTATGATGAAAAGGATAAACATACTCTCTGCGGAACAGATTTCCATACAGAAGCCTCTGTGCGAGGACTGGATGGATGCCCCGCTGAGCTTCACGGAGAACTATGTACGCTGCACGGACCCTGATTTCAGACAGTTCATCTTCGCAGGCGAGGCCCGCCGTATGGGCAGACTCCTGAAACGCGCTCTCGCCACCTCCCTAACGGCGCTTGCGAAGGGAGGGATGGAGCATCCCGACGCGATAATCACCGGAACCGGTTTCGGCAGCGTGGAGAACACCGAGCTTTTCCTGGACGCTATGGTGCGCGAGGGCGAAAGTCTTCTGAAGCCTACGCAGTTTATGCAGTCCACCCACAACACGACCTCTTCTCTGATAAGCATACATACAGGGTCGCACGGCTACAATTCGACCTATTCGCAGAAGCATCTGTCCTTCGACTGCGCTCTCCACGATGCGTGGCTGCAGCTGCGTCTCGGCCGGATCCATAGCGCGCTGGTCGGCGCCCACGACGAGATGACCCCGGTGTTCCATACTTTTATGCGAAAGGCGCGTTTCCTGCCGGATTTTGACATCTGCAGCGAGGCCGCAGTGTCACTGCTCCTCTCGGACGAAGCATCTGACAAGTCCCTCTGCACCCTCGGAGGCGTATGGATGAAGAGCCGCCCATCATCTGATGAAATCCTCGCCGCGCTCCGCAGAATGCTGGAGGAGAACGGACTGGATACGGAGGATGTGGGAGCCGTGATGACGGGTATGGACGGCAGCGAGGCTGACGCAGACTATGCGTTCCTCGATCAGGCGCTCCCGGGGGCTGCGAAGCTCCGCTACAGGCCGCTCTTCGGAGACTGTTTCTCCGCTCCGGCTCTGGGAGTCTATGCCGCGTGCCACTGCCTGTCGAGAGGGAAGATTCCTGCGGCACTGATGTTCTCAGCGGGAGATCGGAACACCTGCGGGAAGGCCATATTGGTGGTGAACATCGCGCAGAGGCGGCACTGCTCGCTGACGCTGCTCTGCGGGAATTGAGAAAGATACGCTGCGGCAGTTCATTATGACTGCTGAGCCGGTAGAACTGATTTGACTATTGACTGCGGAGCAGTCGAGTAAAGAATATGTGGAAGATAGTACCCATAGCGTTGATTCAGAGCGTGTTTCTTGCGCTCGGGCAGGTCTTTCTGAAACTGGCGCTCGCCAGGATGGGAGACTTCGTCTGGAAGTGGAAATTCTTCGCCGCCCAGCTCACGAACTGGTGGTGGCTCGGCTGCGGACTGTCATTTCTGACCGCGTCTCTGCTGTGGTTCTATATACTCAAGCATTTCCCTTTCAGCATCGCATACCCTATGAGCTCGCTCAGTTACGTGATGGGTATGCTGGCGGCCATCTTCATTTTCGGAGAGCAGGTGCCTCTGGTACGCTGGATAGGAATATTGCTGATACTTCTGGGCTGTGTGCTGATAGCAAGATGATGATTATGAGAAAATTGATGATGCTTTGCGCCTTGACGGCGGCGCTCGGGACTGCACTGCAAGTGGAAAACGCTGCGGCGGGAGGGACTGCGCTGCATGCGCAGTCCGCCACGGACAGGATGCTGAATAAGATCACTGCGGCCGCCTCGGAGATGAGGACTATGAAATGCGATTTCGTACAGGTCCGCAGAATGTCGCTTCTCGCCGATGAGATGAAGTCCTCCGGGGTGATGTATTTCGAGAAAGACTCCAAACTCCGCTGGGAGTATGTGGAGCCGGTCGCCTATGTGATGACCATAAACGGCGGCACGGTGACCGTGGAGTCTGAAGCGGGCCGCAGCGTGAGCGACGCCTCCACAAGCCGGATCTACAAGGGCATAGCGGATCTGATAATGGGCTGTATGAGCGGGGAGAGCCTCAGGGACTCCAGAATGTTCCGGACCTCATTCACCGACCTGGGCTCTGTCTGGGTGGCTGAAATGCGGCCTGTGCGCAAGGACCTGCAGCGTATGTTCACCTCCATAGTCCTGAATTTCGACCCTTCCACCGGCCTGCTGAGGAGTATGGTGATGAACGACCCTGCCGGCAACAGCACGGAAATAAGCGTATCGAATGTCTCTGTAAACGGCGATTATGGTATTAAGTGGTAGTTTCTTCACCGTCCTTTCCTCGGATGTCGAGGACGGGACCGGAACCTATGGTCTCAGACTGAATCCGGAGCATTTCATCTTCCGCTGCCATTTCCCGGAACAGCCCATAGTTCCGGGCGTCTGCATAGTGCAGATGCTCTCGGAGCTGCTTTCCGCCTATGCCGGCAGACCTCTCTATGTAAAGGAGATGCGCCGTGTGAAATTCGTGCGTCCCGTCTATCCCGGTGTCACCCCGGAGCTTCTCTACAGGGTCGTTTCCTATAAGGACTATGGCGAGGCAGTCTGCGTCAGCGCGGTGCTCACGCCTCTGGAGGATGAACACGATGTACTCTGCAAACTCTCACTCACGCTCGTGAGCGAAGCTTTCAGAAAAGACCTATGGAATTCTGCGTAATAATTCCCACATATAACAATCCCGGGACTCTCCGCGACGTGGTGGAGAGGACTCTGGAGCAGTGCAGCGACGTGATAGTGGTGGACGACGGCAGTTCCGTCCCCGCCGCAAGCCTGCTTCAGGGCGTTCCCGTGGAGGTGATTCCGCACAGCCGCAACCTCGGCAAGGGAGCCGCGCTGCGCACCGGTTTCGAAAGAGCCCGCAGCGAAGGCTATACGCACTGCGTCACCATAGACGCCGATTCCCAGCACTTCCCGGAAGACATCCCCGTGCTCTGCACCCTCTCGCGCGAGCATCCCGAAGCCTTCATAATAGGCAGCCGCAGCCTCGCTGCGGACAATATGCCCCGCGGCAACACCTTTGCGAACCGATTCTCGAATTTCTGGTTCCGTCTCCAGACAGGCGGGAGCCTTCCCGACACCCAGTCCGGTTTCCGTGTCTATCCGCTGCACAGGATTTTCGGCCTGAGGCATATCACGGCACGCTATGAAGCCGAGCTCGAGCTTCTGGTATATGCCGCGTGGCACGGAGTGGAGCTGATTCCCGCGGACATCAGGGTCTGCTACCCCGAAGACAGGGTCTCCCACTTCCGTCCCTTCGCCGACTTTATGCGCATAAGCGCCCTTAACACAGCGCTCTGCTTCGGGGCGCTCTTCTACGGCCTGCCGCTTGCGGCATATAGAAAACTGAAGAAGAATGGTTAGGTTTTTCCTTGCGCTATATGACTTCCTCTCGAAACGGAAGGGCCTGACGCTCACGGTGCTCGCAGCGACGGTGGTCCTCTGCCTGTGGTCGCTCTGCACTCTGCATTACGAGGAGGACATCTCCGAATTCCTGCCCATAGACAAGCGCAACAGCGATGAAGTGGAGTTTTTCGCACAGCTGAACGAACAGAGCCGCATCGCGGTGATTTTCCGCTATGACAGCAGCGCGGTGGCAGGAAGCGGTGTGCAAGACCTTGAGGCAGAGCGTTCCGGAATCGGAGTGCAAGACCTCGACCCCGAATATGGCTCCGGAGCCGGAAGCTCCGAGCAGGCCCTTGTCGCGGCGATGGACTGCTTTGAGGAGCTCTGGTACGAGACTGACTCCCTTATGAGCGTTCCCGATATGAGCGCGACCGTGGATGAGTCCTCCGCCCTCGAACTCATAGCGCAGGTGCAGACCCGCTACCCGAGTTTCCTCCGCGAGCAGGACTACGCGAGAATGGACTCGCTGCTCGCCCTTCCCGGCTATGTGCGGCAGCAGCTCGAAGCGGACAGACGCCTTCTTTCCCTGCCGCAGGGGACCTTCCTCGCGACCACTATGCCTTACGACCCGCTCCACCTTTTCACCCCGGTGCTCAGCCGCCTCGCACAGGCGGGCGGCAATACCGGCTACCGCATAGTGGACGGCCATCTTCTGCACTGCGAGAAGCCCGTCGGACTGATATTCTTCGACTCCCCGCACGGCGAGAGCGAGTCGATGCAGAACGAGCAGCTTTCCGAGATGCTCGCGCAAGTGGGTGAGCAGCTCGAGCAGCGCTGCCCCGGCATCAGCGTTTCCGCCGTGGGGTCGCCTCTTATCGCGGCGACCAATGCCCACCGCATCAAGGTGGACAGCATCTGGGCCGTCGTCCTCGCGGTGGTCGGCATTCTGCTGGTTCTGGGCCTGTCGTTCCGGAACTGGAAATACATACTCTGGATAGCCCTTTCCCTCATCTTCGCGGGCATATTCTCTCTGGGCCTCATAGGACTTTTCAAAGACAGCATCTCCATAATAGTGCTGGGGCTGGGCTCCATAATAGTGGGCATAGCGGCGAACTACCCCCTTCATTTTATGCACTATCTGCGCGACACGCGGGACAACCGCCTCACGCTCAGGGATATGGTTTCTCCGCTTCTGACCGGAAACATCACCACCGTCAGCGCTTTCCTCTGCCTTATCTTTCTGAAGGCAAAGGCAATGCACGATCTGGCCCTATTCGGCTCCTTTATGCTTGTGGGTACCATTCTTTTCGTGCTGATCATTATGCCGCTTTTCGCGAGTCCCGTGAAGACCTCAGTGGGAGAGAAGAACCGCCTGAAAGCCGGAAGGCCTCCTCGGCGGCGGGGGCCTCTGCGCCGCGCCGCGCCTTGGGCCATCGTGGCTGTGACCATAGGCATCCTCATCAGCGGCGAGGGAGGGGAGTCTTTCGATACCGACCTTCACCACATAAATTATATGACCCCTCAGCAGCAGGCCGACCTGGACCTGCTCGCGGGAAGCCTGGAACAGATGGGATCCGCCTCGGTAGTGGCTTCGCTACTGCCCGGGGACGAGGAGAGGGCAGCATTGGACGGCCGATGGCCGGCCTTCTGGAAAGAACACGCCTCGAGCATCACGCAGCTGGAGGAATGCGCACAGTCCCTGGGCTTCTCGCAGAACGCTTTCGCCCCGTTCCTGGAGTCGGTGCGCGAAACGCCCGAGCTGCTCACCCGGGAGGACTTCGCCTCCGCCGATATGGGGAAGGTGGTCACTTCGCTCGTGACTTCGCTCTCGCAGGACTTCGATATGGTGCTCGCGATGTGCTCGCTCGCGGTCTTCTTCTTCCTCTGGCTCTCCTTCGGGAGTCTGGAGCTTGCGCTGCTCTCGTTCCTGCCGCTGATGGTAGGCTGGATATGGATTCTGGGCATAATGAATCTGCTCGGGCTCCAGTTCAATATCGTGAGCATCGTGCTCGCGACTTTCATCTTCGGCCAGGGTGACGACTACACCATATACATAACGGAGGGGCTGATGAAGGAGTACGCCAGCGGAAAACGCTCCCTGTCGGACAGAAGCGAGAGTGTGCTGATCTCCGCGATACTGATGTTCATAGGCATAGGCACTCTGATCATATCGGGACATCCGGCTATGCGTTCGCTCGCGGAAATCACCATCCTCGGTATGTTCGTGGTGGTGGTGATGGCCTGCTTCCTGCCGGAGTGGATTTTCCGCTATCTGACGCTCAAGCACGGAAAACGGCCGCGGCAGATGCCCGTGACGCTGCTGCGATGGCTGCGAAGCGTTTTCGCGTTCTCGTTCTTCCTGCTCGTGACGATAATCGTCTCGCCGCTCGCTATGCTCGTCTTCGCGCTCGGACCGAAACGCAAATGGAAAGAAAAATGGCTTCACAGGGTGCTCTGCGGCTTCTCGCGTTTCGTGATACGCAGGGTGCCGGGGACTGAGTTCGAGCTGCGCAACGACGGCGGCGAGGATTTCAGCCGTCCGGCCGTCATAATCAGCAACCACCAGTCGCATCTGGACATTATGTGTCTGCTGATGCTCACGCCGAAGATGGTGCTGGTGACTAACAAGTGGGTGTGGAACAACCCTCTGTACTCCGCCCTTATCCACCGCGCCGAGTTCGTGCCGGCGGACGACGGGATGGAGGAGGCTCTGCCGAAACTGCGCGAACTTGCCTCCAGAGGCTATTCCATAATGATATTCCCGGAAGGGAGCCGCTCGGAGGACTGCAGCATAGGGAGGTTCCATCGCGGCGCATTCCACGTGGCGGAGGAGCTCGGGCTTGACATACTTCCGGTATTCCTGCACGGTGTCGGCCACGTGCTGCCGAAGAGTGACTTTATGCTCCGTCCGGGGAAAATCTATGTGGAGGTGGGGCGTAGAGTAAGTCCCGCAGACACCCGTTACGGAAGCACTTCCCGCGAGCGGACCTCCGGTTTCCGGAAATACTACAGGGAACACTACGCGCAGATCCGCCGCGAAAGGGAGAATGCGGATTATTGGCTTCCGTTCGTCAGAAGTCAGTATCTCTATAAGGGGAGCGAGGTGGAGAACAGGGCGAAACGCGCCCTTTCCGACCGGGAAAAGCTCCGCAGGGCAGTGGACGGCCTGCCGTCAGGCTGCACGGCCGTCGTTATGGACGGCAGCTCCCAGGGTGAAACGGCCTTCCTTATGGCCCTCACGCATCCGGACACCGAGGTGTTCGCATATGAGCGGGACACCGAGCTGCACGAGATAGCGGCCGCCTGCGCGAATGCCCCGGCCAACCTTCATTTCCTTCAGGGAAGCTCGGAGGAAGACCCGCAAGCTCTCTGGAGCGGGTATTACAGTGTAATTCATCTTCAGGAGGGCTTATGAACAGGGAGAACGGTAGGGACTGCATCGTCATAGGCGGCGGTATGGGAGGACTCTTCACGGGGGCGCTGCTCGCCGTGCGCGGACATAAAGTGACGGTGCTCGAAAAGAACGCCTCCATCGGCGGAGGCCTGCAATGCTTCGTGCGCGGCGGCGAGAAATACGAGACCGGGATGCACGTGGCCGGAGGCTTCGGCAGCGGAGCGGTCCTCGACCGTCTGTGCCGTTATCTCGGACTGCGCCCGCAGGTCGCGTCCAATGACGCCCTCGCCACCGTGCATTTCCTGTCCGATTCTTCCCGTTATGAATTGCCTTGCGGCCGCGAGGCCCTCACGGACTATCTGATTTCGGTCTTTCCCACCGAGAGGGAGGGGGTCATTTCGTATATGGATGCCCTGTACAGGCTTTCGAGGGAGGAGAGCCTTTTCTATATGCAGACCGGCGGCGGCACGGAAGATGCCGGGGAGCATTCCGAGGAATTCCTCGGCGGAGCTTCGCGCTTCATCGCCGGAAAAGTCGCTGACCCGCGCCTTCGCTCCCTTCTGGCTTTTCTTGCCCCTATGTACGCCGGAGTCGAGGACAAGACTCCGGCATACCTTCACATAATGGCCTCCGTGCTTTTCATCGAGCAGTCCTGCCGTTTCACAGGCGGGAGCGACTCCCTCGCGGAAGGCCTGGCGGACATCATTCGCTCCAGGGGAGGAGAAGTGCTCACCGGAGCTGAGGTTACCGGGATACAGGTGGAGGAGCGCAGGGTGACCGCTGTGCGCACAGGCGACGGAAGGACCTTTTCCGCCTCCAGCTATGTGTCGGACATACACCCTCTCGCGCTTATGCGCAGCCTTCCGGAAGGGACTTTCCCCCGCGGCTACGCCACTCGCCTGAAAGAGATTCCGCTGTCCTCCTCCGCCTTCAAGGTCTATCTGCGTCCCGCTCCCGGCACGGTTCCCTTCACAGCACATCCGGTATTTGTCTATAGCGATTACGACTCCGTATGGAAGATGGCCCGGACTTCGGGCTGGCCCCACGGAGTGACGGTGTTTATGACACCCGCCTCGGACGGGAGCGCCTCGCATCTTACCCTGCTGAGTCCTATGGATTTCGGACAGGTCGAGCCTTGGGCCTCCGCAGGCCCTTTCAGACGGGGGGCCGGTTACGCCGAATGGAAGCGGGACAGGATGCGGGAGCTTTGCTCCCTGGCCTCGGCGGTGATGCCGCAGGTTTTCGCAAACGGCTCTGTGACGGAGCGTTTCGCGGCCTCGCCCCTGACTTTTCGCGACTGGTACGGCACTCCGCGCGGTTCCATCTATGGTTATGCGAAAGATTTTAACTATCTTGCGCTCTCACGCCTTTCAGTACGCACCAAGGTATCGAATCTGTTCCTCACGGGGCAGAATGTGAATATGCACGGTATAGGGGGAGTCCCGATGACCGCCATAGAGACGGCGGAGGCCGTGGAGGGAAGCGATGAATTGAGAAATGAAATAGCTAAGATATTATGAAGCCTTTTAAACTGCATCTGATCTATCCCCGCTGGGAGAAGCTCAAGGGACAGACTACTTTCAATCTTCCGCCTCACGGCCCCGTGGCTTTCGCCGCCACGCTGCCCGAGTGGGTGGACGTGTTCTTCACTGACGAAAACGTCGAGGCGATCGACTTCGAGAAGGAATGCGACGGCGTTGCCATCTCGATGATGCTCAGCACCCAGGTCAAGCGGGGCTGGAAAATCGCCGAGGAGTTCCATAAGAGGGGCAAGCTCTGTATGGCCGGAGGCATATCCACTATGCTCCACGCCGAGGAGATGGTCGAGCATATGGACAGCGTCTTTCTGGGAGAATCCGAAGGCAGGATGGAGGCCGTGATGCAGGACTGGGTGAACGGCCGGCTGCAGAAGGTGTATAACTATATGGGCCGGCAGCCCGACATAAATCTCGTGGGGCCTTGCCGCAGAGACCTTTATAAGCGTGAGCTCTATAATCACAAGGGCGTGCAGATGGTGGACCTCTTCCACGCGAGCCGGGGCTGCCGCTTCAGCTGCTATCCCTGCGCGGTCTCGTATCTGGGCGGCCGCGTGTTCAGACCGCGCCCGATAGACAAGGTGGTGGAGGATATGGCCGGCATCGACAACAACCGCCTCTTCATAGTGGACAACTCCCTGGCCCAGAACAAGCAGTGGGAGAAGGAACTCTTCACCGCCATAGCCCCTCTGAAAAAGAAATGGATAAGCCATACCATAGAGGACGACCCGGAGGTGCTCGACCTCGCAGCGAAGGCCGGAGCCTGGTATGTGTATCAGGCCGTCTATGACACTTCCGACTATATCAAGGAAAGGGTAAAGCGCTATCACGACTACGGCATAGGCGTGGAGGGGACCATCCTTCTGGGTCTGGACAACCAGACCGAGGATGACATCAAGCGGCTCATAGACTTCCTCGGGGAGATCGACCTCGACCTGGCGGAATTCACGGTGATGACCCCGTTCCCTCATACGAAGGGCTACGATGACCTCCTGCGTCAGGGCCGCATCTTCGACTTCGACTGGGACCATTACAATGCCGGCCAGGTGGTCTTCCACCCTAAGCATATGAGCGCCGAGCGGCTTCAGGAACTCTACGATTACGCCTGGAAGAGCTTCTACAGCGACGAGAGCCAGGAGCAGAAGATGTTCCGTCTCTTCTGTCAGGTGGCTATGCGCGAGATGGAGGACGGCACCTACCGTCCGCGTGACCGGAAGCTGGCGAACCGTTCCTTCGGCAAGGACGTGGTGAGAGTAATCAAAAAAACAGACAATACGCAGAACGCAATATGAAAGTATCTCCTGACTATTACGATGAGATATTCCCTTTCAAGGGACAGTGGGATATGCCTTCGAGCTGCGGACTGAAGGTCCGCCGCGCGGGCGGGAAGACTTTCGTCATAGTGACGGAACTCTATCAGGACAATCCCGGGACTTCCGTGACCTATGCCGGACGCAGCCTCGCGGAGCAGATATGCCAGGCCAAGGGGCTGGAGCTGAAAGACATATGTTTCGTGGAGTGTAATCCCTGCACGAACTCCAAGCTTTCTTTCTATGACGAGGAGTACTTCGAGGTGGATTTCGGCGCGGACCCTTCGCACAAATACCGCCAGCTTACGAGGGATGAAGTGAATGTGATGTTGGGAAGATAGTTTGAGGGAGAGATGATTTTTTTTCTGAGGGCTGCTTTTCTGGCGGCGGCGCTGCTGACGGCGCTTCACCTGAACGCGCAGCCGATAAGCATCTGGGGAGAAGGCAAAAGGCATCACGCCCGCCAGGCGATTCTCAGGCCCTACATCTGTCGGGGGTCCGACATTTCGGTCATAGTCTGCCCGGGAGGCAGCTATTACTGGCTGGACATTGACAACGAGGGCAAGCTGGTCGCCGAACGCCTGAACGAAAAAGGCATAAGCGCTTATGTGCTTTCGTACCGCGTGGGTGGCATCACTCCGTTCATCTTCCACAGGGGGCTGGTCTTCCGGGGGAAGAGACATCCGGATATGATAGCCGACCTGCAGAGGGCCATAAGTCTGGTGCGCAGCGGGGCCGCGGGAGCGCCCGCTCCGGAAAAGCTGGGGGTGATGGGTTTCTCGGCGGGAGGACATCTGGCGATGTGCTCGGCCTGCTTCTACGATACTGATTTTCCGCAGATGCAGACGGGGGAGCCTTCACGGGAGAGTCTGAAGCCGGATTTCGTCGCAGCGGTCTATCCCGTGGTCACGATGGAGGATCCGTATGCCCACCGCCGCTCCCGCCGGGGACTGCTCGGTGACATAAGGATGTACTCGGGAAAGATGAGGGATTCTCTCTCTCTGGAAAAGAAGGTCAGGGATGACAGCCCTCCGGTGTTCCTGCTGAACGCTGATGACGATCAGGTGGTGGATCCCCGAAATTCGGCCCTGCTGGATTCAGCCCTCACGGCCCGGGGAGTGCCGCACGAATACCTGCGCTTCGAAACCGGCGGACACGGTTTCGGCGCGGACGAGAGCAGGGGCAGCGCCCGGACGCGCGGCTGGATGCAGCTGTTTGTGGACTGGCTCGGGAGGCTTTTCCCGGAGCTTCCGTCCGGCAGCGGGATAAAAGAAAACGATTGGACGGCTGAAAGCCGGCCGAAGAGATAATGACTATGGATATTGAATTCAAGACGCCCGAAGAGATCAAGGCGTATCAGGAGGAGCTGCTGCACAAGGCTCTGGAGTATCTGAACGGGAACTCGCGCTACTACAGGCGGATGTTCTCCGAACACGGCATCGACATCGGAGAGATAAGGCATCTGGAGGACCTCGAGCGCATCCCGTTCACGGAGAAGAAGGATCTTCAGATCTACAATGACGATTTCTGCTGTGTGCCGCGGAGCAAGATAATCGACTATATCACCACCTCGGGGACCCTCGGCGAGCCGGTGCTTTTCGGCTGCACCGACGCGGATCTGGAGCGTCTGGCCTATAACGAGGCGAAGTCTTTCCGCTGCGCGGGACTGGACGAGAACAGCGTGCTCCAGCTGATGACCACCATAGACAAGCGCTTTATGGCGGGACTTGCTTACTTCCTGGGCCTCAGGAAGATGGGGGCGGGGGTCATCCGCGTGGGGAACGGCATCCCCGAGCTTCAGTGGGACACGGTGCGCCGCTTCCGTCCGGACGCCATAATGTGCGTGCCTTCGTTCATCCTGAAGCTCATCGAATATGCCGAGGCGCACGGTATCGACTACCGGAACAGCAGCATAAAGAAAATCATCGGCATAGGCGAAGGCCTGCGCGAACAGGACTTCAGCCTGAATCTGCTCGGCCGCCGCATCCACGAGAAATGGCCCGAGGTGCAGCTCTATGCCACATATTCCTCCACCGAGATGGGCGCGACCTTCAGCGAGTGCGAATGCGGTTGCGGCGGGCACGTGCATCCCGAGCTCATCATCGTGGAGATTATCGGCGAGGACGGACGTCCTGTTCCGGACGGGGAGCCGGGCGAAGTGGTCGTCACCACTCTCGGCGTGGAAGCTATGCCTCTGCTGCGCTTCCGCACGGGGGACATCAGCGTGAAGCATACGCAGCAGTGCGCCTGCGGACGCCGGTCCTACCGCCTTTCGCCGCTTCTGGGTCGCAAGAACAATATGATAAAGCTGAAGGGCACGACCCTCTATCCGCCGGCCATAAACGATGTTCTGGACAACACCGAGTACATCGACAACTACGTCGTCATAGTCCGGAACTCCGATGCGGGCACGGACGATGTCCTGGTGAAGGCCGGGCTGAAATATGACCCGGGCTTCGACGTGGTGAAGGAACTCAAGGACCGTTTCCGCTCCCGCATCCGCGTGGCCCCTGCGGTGGAGATATGCCCTGTCGCAGAGATTGCCGCCATAAACTTCCCGGCGAAGAGCCGCAAGCCTGTCAAGTTCATCGACGAAAGAAAGAAATAATATGGATACCGCACGTTTCGAGTCAATGCGTCCCTACCGTGACGACGAGGTGCCCGCCGCTATGGCGCGCATCGCCGCCCATCCCTCATTCACTATGCTCTCTTCCTACCTTTTTCCGGGCACTCCGGTGGAGGAGGTCAGGGCCCTGCTGCTGTCCTTCCGCAGCATAGCCGATTTCCAGGTGGGGGTTATGAAGGCGTTCAACGAGCAGGTCATAGCCCGGAGTACGACCGAGTTCACTTTCGGCGGAGCCGAGAAGATCGACCCGGACAAGCGCTATCTCTTCGTGAGCAACCATCGCGACATCGTGCTGGATTCCAGCCTGATGCAGTACGCTCTCTATCTCAGCGGCCTCGACACCACCGAAATCACCTTCGGCGCGAATCTGATGCAGGGACAGCTCATCATCGACATCGGCAAGAGCAACAAGATGTTCCGCGTCGAGCGGGCGGGCGTCACCCCGCGCGATTTCTACAACAGCTCCCTCCTCCTGTCCGAGTACCTCCGCCATACCATTCGGGAGAAGCGGCAGTCCGTCTGGATAGCCCAGCGCAACGGGCGGACCAAGGACGGCATAGACCGCACCGACCAGGGCATAGTGAAGATGTTCGGTATGAGCGGCGGCGGCGACCGCGTCGCGGCGCTCTCGGAGCTGAACATCATACCGGTGAGCGTGTCCTACGAATGGGAGCCTTGCGATGAACTGAAGGCTCTGGAACTCTACGTGACAAGCAGCGGCGGCAGCTACATCAAGAAACCCGGCGAGGACCTGAACAGCATCCTGACCGGCCTGATGCAGCCGAAGGGCCGCGTGCACATCGAGTTCTGCGATCCCGTGACCGAAGAGGACCTGAGAGCCTTCGACGATGTGCCTAACGTGCAGTTCCACAGGAAAGTGGCGAATCTTCTCGACCGCCGCATCTGCGCGGCGGTCAATCTCTACCCGAACAATTACATCGCGCACGACCTGCGTTACGGCCAGAGAGCCTTCGAGGACAGGTACAGCGATGAGCAGCTGCTACGCTTCGACGAGCGCCTCGAATCCCTGAACAAGTATCAGGACGCAGACTCGGAGCGGCTGAAGGACATCTTCCTCAGCATATACTCGAATCCTATAGCCGTTCCCGTGACGGAGCAGTGATTCTTAAAAAAAAACAGAATGGATTTCTGGGAGATATTCACCCTCGTCACCGGGCTGATTTATATCGTGTTCGAAATCCGTCAGAGCCGATGGATGTGGGCCGTGGGCGTGCTGACCGGAGGTGCGGCCGTCGTAGTCTTCGCCCGGGAAGCGCTCTGGGCGTCGATGGGACTGAATGTCTATTACGTGCTCATTTCCTTCTGGGGCCTCTACGCCTGGGCGAGGGATGAAAAGAAATTGGCCGCCGCGCAGGCGGCTGATGACGCTCTGCATCTGCGTCCGCTCACTCTCCGCATCCTGCTTCTGAGCGCGTTTCTGCTCGTGGCGGGCACTGCGGCCCTCGTGCTGCTGCTGCGCGCTCTCTCGGACCCGATGCCGGCTCCGGATGCTTGCGTGGCCGTGCTCAGCGCCATAGCCACTTGGTGGCTGTCGCGTTCGCACATCGGCCAATGGTGGCTCTGGATCGCCGCCGATCTCTGCTCCACGCTGCTCTGTGCGGGGCAGGGACTGTATGGGATGACGGCTCTCTACGCCTTCTACACTCTGTCTGCAGTCGTAGGTTATCTGCACTGGCGGCGGCACGGGGTGTACGTGGGGTGATATTTTTTTGCACCTCATAATCCGAGCTACTGAAAAAATGGATATATTTGCACGCTAAAATTAATACAAAATGATCATCATCGTCGACAGCGGCGCCACCAAAACCGACTGGTGCTCCGTATCTGAATCAGGTAAAGTATCGAACGTCAAGACTGCGGGGATGAATTTCGCGGTTATGCCCGCCGAGGCCATAAGCGAAATCGTCAACGAGGCCACCTCAGAGCTGAATCCCGGAAATGAAGAAGTTACGCAGGTGCATTTCTATGCCGCCGGGCTTATCGTGCGTCCCGGAGAAAGCGTTCCCGTGTCAGCCGCGACGCTGCACGGAACCCTTGCCGGCGTCTTCCCGAAGGCCGGTATGGAGTACGCCTCCGACCTTCTGGCGGCCGCCCGCGCCGTCTGCGGACACAAGAGCGGCATAGCCGCCATCCTCGGCACAGGCTCGAACAGCTGTTTTTTCGACGGAGTGAACGTGGTGAAGAATGTCCGTTCCGCAGGCTTCATCCTCGGAGACGAGGGCGGAGGAGCCTGCCTCGGAAAGCTATTTATGGCGGATTTCCTGAAGGGGCTGGTCCCCGAGCCGGTGTCCTCCGAATTCGCCTCCGACTTTACCGTGGACTATATGACCGTCGTCCGGAATGTATATAAGAGCGACGCCCCTTCGAAATATCTCGGCAGCTTCGCCCCGTGGATTCTCGAAAGATATGACAGCTGCGGGTATGTCCGCGACCTGGTGGACGCGAACTTCCGCAATTTCATCGAAAGGGCCCTCAAGCAGTACGACATAGCGCAGTACCCGGTCGGTATCGTGGGCGGCTTCGGCTATCATAATCAGAAGGCTTTGCGCAAGGTGGCGTCGGAGTACGGCATCCGTTTCTCCGAGATCATAGCCGCTCCGGTAGATGGACTCGTGAAATATCATAAAGGCGAAATATAATGAGAACGACCGAACAATCCTCGCATTACGATAATCTGGACAAGATGAGCGTCGGAGAGATCCTCCGGGGCATCAACTCCGAAGACAAATGTGTTCCTGCAGCGGTGGAGAAGGCCATCCCGCAGATAGAGAAGCTCGTGGAGGGCATAGTCCCGAGGGCGGAGAAAGGCGGAAGGGTATTCTACCTCGGAGCCGGCACGAGCGGAAGGCTCGGCATAGTGGACGCTTCCGAGATTCTGCCCACATACGGCTGCGGAGACGTCTTCGTAGGTATGATGGCCGGCGGCGACGGAGCCATACGCACTGCCGTGGAAGGTGCCGAGGATGAGCCGGAAGGCGGATGGAACGACCTGCAGCCCTATCACCCGGGCATAAATGATACCGTGGTCGGCATAGCCGCTTCCGGTACTACTCCCTATGTCATCGGAGCCCTGAAAGAGGCGCGTTCCCGGGGGATGCTCACAGGATGCATCACCTGCAACGAGGGCAGCCCCGTAGCCGCAGCCTGCGAGTGTCCGATAGAGGTGGTGGTCGGTCCGGAATTCGTGACCGGAAGCACCAGGATGAAGGCGGGAACCGCCCAGAAGCTCGTGTTGAATATGATATCCACCTCCGTGATGATCCGTCTGGGCCACGTGAAAGGCAACAAGATGCTCGATATGCAGCTGACCAACATCAAGCTCGTGGACCGGGGAACCAGAATGATAATGTCCGAAACCGGCATCACCGACTACGGCCGCGCCAAGGAGCTTCTCCTGCGTTACGGCCACGTCCGTGAGGCTGTGGACGCTTTCAAGTCCGGCAAGGAGTAATGAAACAGCAGTATCCTTCCCGCCTGCTCTCGGATGCCGTCGAGGCCATCTCCTCCCTCCCGGGGGTGGGGGAGAGGAGCGCTCTGCGCCTTGCCCTGCACCTTCTGTCGCAGCCGAAGGAGAATGTCCACCATTTCGCGGACGCCATCCGCAAGCTTTCCGACGAAGCCCTCTACTGCAGCGACTGCCGGATGATTTCAGACGGGGAGCGCTGCGCCATCTGCTCCGACGCCTCCCGCGACCATCGCACGATCTGCGTGGTGGAAAGCGTGCGCGACGTTATGAGCATAGAGGCCACCGGCCAATACCGTGGCGTATATCACGTTCTGGGCGGGATCATTTCGCCGATTGGCGGCGTGGGGCCGTCAGAACTCACCATAAAGGAACTCGTCGGCAGGCTATCCGCACTCGAGTCCGGGGAGAACCAGGCCGAGCTGATACTTGCGCTCAGCGGAGATGTCGAGGGGGAGACCACATCCTTCTACATCTACCGTCAGGTCTGCGGTCTCGGCGTGAAGGTCACTACGCTCGCGCGGGGACTCGGCTTCGGGGCCGACCTGGAATACGCCGACTCCCTCACGCTGGGCCGCTCGCTGCTTAACAGGCAGATATTCAAACCTTAGTGATTCCTGAAGTATAACATTATGACATTTGCCGAAGTCCTTCTGGCCCTCGTTCTGGCGCTTTCCCTCTGCGCGGACTGCTTCGCAGTCTGCGTCTGTTCCAGCGTGACCCTCGACAAGGTGGAGTGGAGAAGCGTCTCGCCCATAGCGCTCGTGTTCGGTTTCGTGCAGGCGGGCCTTCTGCTCGCGGGCTACCTTTTCGGAGACCTCTTCGTCGGTTATGTGGAGAAGGCGGCGCACTGGATCGGCTTCCTGCTTCTGCTCTATGTGGGCGGCTCGATGATTATCGAGTCCTTCCGGAAGCAGTGCGAGGTCAGAAACCTGAACGGGCTGACGGCGGTGGTCATCGGAGCGGTCGCGACCAGCATCGATGCCCTCGCAGTGGGCATTTCCCTCTCGATGGGTCAGCTGGAGACTCACGATATCATACTGGATACCGCCGCAGTGTTTCTTGTCACCTTCCTTTCCGTCGTCACCGGTATGTTCTTCGGGCACAGGCTCGGCAAGACCGCGGAATTCGCCGGAGGCGCGGTTCTGATTCTGATAGGCTTGAATATTCTTCTGGGAATCGTGTAGTTTTTGCGATACTGGAAAGAAAGAAAAAAGATGATGCAGGTTATTTTTTGAAGGTTTCTTATTACCTTTGCGCGCCGGCCTATCTGTAGAGCCGGCGTGTTACGCGCGTATTAACCCTTCCGACAGACTTGCCGGGATAATCAGGAAGAGGAATGATCAATATTTTCTACAGACACGACGGCCAGGTGGACGTTTCTCAGGCCATAGCCGATTTCGGCGCCCTCAAGAAGGAAGATGTCCTCTGGATAGACCTTATGGACCCGGACGGAGATGAGAAGAGGGCCGTCGAGACTTTTCTCGGAACTGAAATCCAGAGCCGCGCGACAGCCGAGGAGATCGAGAGTTCGTCCCGTTTCTCCGAAGACGACAGGGCCATCTACGCGAATACGAACTACCTTACTCCGGCCGACGACGAGTTCAAATCCGACCCCGTGTCCTTCACGATCGCCGGAGAGACCCTCGCCACGCTGCGTGAAGTGCCGCTGCGAAGCTTCAACACACTGCAGATGAAACTTATGGCGCGGCCGAACCTCTTCCCCAACGGCTTCACCATCTTCCTCGCCATAATGGACCAGAGAGTGGACCTCGACGCTGACATAGTCGAGATTCTCTCCAAGGACACCGCGCGCTTCAGCCGCAGGATAAACCAGCAGGAGCAGATTAACGAGGACTTCATCCTGGACATAAACCAGCTTCAGGAGAACACGATGGTGGTGCGCGAGAATGTGGTGGACAAGCAGCGGCTCATCTCGAACATAATGAAGAGCGGCCGCTATCCGAAGAAATACGACCAGAGGCTGAATGTCCTTCTGCAGGACATAGCTTCCCTGATAAACCACACCAATTTCAACTTCGAGCGTCTCGAATATCTCCAGGACACCGTTCTGGGCCTCATCAATCTCGACCAGAGCCGGGTGATGAAGATATTCACCCTCGTGTCCCTTCTGCTTATGCCGGCCACGCTCGTGGCGAGCTTCTACGGGATGAACGTCACCCTGCCTTTCGCGCAGCTTCCTCTGGCCTGGCTCTTCATCGTCCTGGTTATGCTGCTCGTGGTCCTCTCGCTATGGTTCGTCTTCAAGCGCAGACGGATGCTGTAGGCACGGCGCCGCGACCTCTCGCCCCGCACATATCAGCCCTCCCTGCCGCGAGGTGCCCGCACAAAGACTTCGTTTTCTATCACTTAAACCTTTATATGCGTCAGATTTCTTACAATCTGAAATCCTTTCGCGCACTTTTTGTTTATAATTATAGGCAAAGTCTTGCCCGTCACAAAAAAGTGTATTACATTTGTCACACTGTAAAAACTGTTGACAGTTAACTGCACATAATTTACTAAAACGATTTTAAAATGGATTTGAAAAATGCTGCCGCCGGAACTCTCGAATCTGGAGATATAATGATCCAGATAGCTCCGGCTGAAACCAAGGGCCTGCATATCGAACTCGACAGCACTGTCGCCGCTCAGTTCGGAAGGCAGATCCGCACGGTCATTACAGAGACCCTCACGGGACTCGGCATCGAAGACGCCGACGTGAAGGCCGTAGATAAAGGGGCCCGCGACTGCACCATACGTGCGAGAGTCACGGCTGCCGCAGTACGCGCCACAGGCAAGGATGTTTGGGCATAAAGACATAAGGATTATGGAAGACAGATTGAGAAGAACTATGATGTTCATTCCGGGAAACAACCCGGGAATGATGCAGGACGCTTACATTTACAGGCCGGATTCCATTATGCTCGACCTGGAGGATTCCGTCACGATGGCGGAGAAGGATGCCGCCCGTCTGCTCGTGCACAATGCCCTCAAGTCCATCGATTACGGTGACATAGAGATGGTGGTGCGCATAAATCCCCTCAGCACCCCTTACGGCCGCAAGGACGTGGAGGCCGTGGTGAAGGCCGGCGTGCACGTCATCCGTATGCCCAAGACCGAGACTGCGGACGAAGTCCGCGAGCTCGAGGCCGAGATAGTGAAGGTGGAGAATGAAATCGGCTGCCTCGGAAGGACTAAGATAATGGCCGCCATCGAAAGCGCGGAAGGCATCTGCAACGCCTTCGCCATCGCCAAGGCCTCGAAGCGTATGATGGGCATCGCCCTGGGCGCCGAGGACTACTGCGCGAGCCTCAAGACCCAGCGCACCCCGGGCGGAGACGAGCTGCTCTATGCCCGCCAGACCATAGTGGTGGCCGCACGCGCGGCCGGAGTATATGCCCTCGATACCGTGTTCTCGAATCTGGACGATATGGAGTCCTTCCGCAAGGAAGTGGAGTTGATAAAGACCCTCGGCTTCGACGGCAAGTCCATCATAAACCCTCGTCAGATCAGGATCGTGAATGAAGTGTTCGCCCCGAGCGAGAAGGCCATAGAGAAGGCCAGGAAGATTCTCGCCGCCATAAAGGAGGCGGAGAAGAAGGGCTCCGGAGTCATTTCCCTGAACGGCAAGATGGTGGACCGTCCCGTAGTCATCAGAGCGCAGCACACCATCGACCTTGCCGTCGCTTCAGGTATCATCTCAAAGGAAGAAGTTTATGAGTAGTTTGAAAGACAGGGCGGAGGGCATCCGCAGAGTTGCCGCCGCTATGGGCAAAGAGGTCTATTCCGGTGAGACCTTAAAGAACACCGTTTTCCGCAAGGACCTTCAGAAATCCGACCATAAAGTAGTCACCCTCGAAGAGGCCATCGTCAGAAGCGGCCTGAAGGACGGGATGACCATTTCCTTCCACCACCATTTCCGCGGAGGCGACAAGGTTGTGAATATGGTAGTGGACAAGCTCGCGCAGATGGGCTTCAAGAATCTGCATCTGGCCGCTTCCAGCCTCTCCGACGTGCACGCTCCACTCATCGAGCATATCAGAAACGGCGTCATAACGAAGATCTCCACTTCGGGACTTCGCGGCGAACTGGCCAAGGAGATATCGCACGGCCTTATGAAGGAGCCTGTAGTGTTCCGCAGCCACGGCGGCCGCGGCAGCGCCATCTCCACGGGAGACCTGCACATTGACGTGGCCTTCCTCGGAGCCTCTTCCAGCGACCCGGCGGGAAACGCCAGCGGCTACTCCCGCTCCGAACACGCCAAGTCCATCTGCGGCTCGCTCGGCTACGCCAAGCCTGACGCCCAGTATGCGGACAAGGTGGTCATCATCACGGACGACCTGGTGGACTACCCGAACACCCCGAACTCCATCTCAGAGCACGATGTGGACTTCGTGGTCCTCGTGGACTCCGTGGGCGACTCGTCGAAGATTTCCTCCGGCGCGATCCGCGACACGAAGAACCCTCGCGACATACTCCTCGCGATGAGCGCCGCCGATGTCATCATTAACAGCGGCTACTTCAGGGAGGGCTTCTCCATCCAGACCGGCTCGGGCGGCGCATCCCTCGCGGCCGTAAAATACATCAGGGAGAAGATGATTGAAAAAGGCATCCACGCCAGCTTCGCTCTCGGCGGCATCACCGCCCATATGGTGAAGATGCACGAGGAAGGCCTCATCGAAAGGCTCATCGACGTGCAGTCCTTCGACCGCGTCGCCGCCGAGTCCATAAAGAACGACCCGTTCCACAAGGGCGTCTCGGCGAATGAATACGCTGCGGCGGACGAATCCGGTTCGGCCGTGCATTATCTGGACATAGTGATCCTTTCCGCCCTCGAGGTGGACGTGAACTTCAACGTGAACGTTCTCGTGGGTAGCGACGGTGTAATCCGCGGCGCCGTGGGAGGCCATCCTGACACTGCTGCGGATTCCGCCCTCTCCATCATAGTATGTCCGCTTCTGCGCGGGAGAATCCCTTGCATCGTGGATGAAGTCACCACCCTCATCACTCCGGGTTCCACAGTCGATGTGGTCGTGACCGAGTACGGCATCGCCGTGAACCCGCGCCGGGGCGAAATAGCGGAAAGGCTACGCGCGGCCGGGATGAAGGTAGTGGACATCAATGCGCTTAAAGACCTGGCTCTCGAGCAGATAGGTACACCTGACCCTCTGCCGTTCGGCGACAAGGTGGTCGGCGTGGTGATGAACCGCGAGGGCACGGTGCAGGATGTCATAATGAACATCGAAGACTAGGCGCTTTCCTTATGGGGATCACGCTTGAAGAGCTGCTTGCGAGCCGCGAGGCGAGGGCGCTTCGCCAGAAGGATTATCTGCGGGATTATCCGGAAGGAACCCTCGTATGCCTCACCGTCATAATGCCGGGCAGCGTCAAGCGTGATTCCGCATCTCTGATAACGGCGCAGGCGGCCGTGACGGCTACAGTGTCCGCTTTCGGCCGCAGCCTCGTCACCCTCGAGCTGCGCGATCTGCCCACAGGATATGAAGCATATATGGTCACGTCTCTGCCTTGCCTGCAGGCCAAGGCGGAGACCTGCCGTATAGAGGACAGCCATCCTCTCGGGAGGCTGTTCGATCTGGACGTGATAGGCTCCGACGGCATCCCCGTATCCAGGACTGCGGTAGGCAAGGCCCCGAGGGGCTGCCTGCTCTGCCCGAATACGGCCGCGTATTGTATGAGAAACCGCACTCACACTCAGGAGGAACTTCTGAAGAGGATCGGCGAGATGATAGACGCGTATGTGCAGTGACCGCTTCATAAATACGGTACCGCTTTCCCTTTCTTCAGTGCGCCGCCGCGTGGAGGACTTCCTTGCGGAGAACGGTCTGCGCTATGCTCCGATGGACACTTACGTGACCGTCAGCGAGGATGAAGAAGGGGACAGGATTCTGGCCGGGGGCGGTCTGGAGGGCAATCTCATAAAATGCGTGGCCGTCAGCGGAGCGGCCCGTTCGGAGGGCCTCACCGCGAAACTCGTCTCCGCTCTTCTCACCCTCGCCCGCGAAAGGGGCTATGATTCCGTCCGCCTTTTCACCAAGCCCGAGAACCGGAGCATCTTCGCCAGCCTGGGCTTCAGGCTTCTGGGCTCATCCGATGCCGCCATCCTTATGGAGACGGGTGCAGACGCCCTCAGGGACTATGAAAGATACCTGTCTTCACTCAAGGGCGAAGGCAGCGCCGGAGTCATAGTGATGAATGCCAACCCTTTCACCCGGGGACACCGCTATCTGGTGGAGCAGGCCGCCTCACAGGTGGACAGGCTCTATGTCATCGCCGTGAAGGAGGACCGCTCCCTTTTCCCTTCCGGGGAAAGGCTCGCGATGATCCGCAGCGGCTGTGCCGGCATAGATAACGTGACGGTCTGCAGGGGAAGCGATTATGCCGTCTCCGCAGCCACGTTCCCGACCTACTTCCTGAAAAAGGCGGATGATGCGACTCTCGCCTATATGGATCTCGATCTGGACATATTCGCCGCTCATATAGCTCCCGCATTGGGCGCGAAGCGCCGCTTCGCGGGGAGCGAACCTCAGGACGCGCTCACGCGTCTGTACAATTCCCGGATGGCGTCTCTGCTGCCGGCTCGCGGGGTGGAGTTCATCGAAATCCCGAGGCTTGTGCAAGGAGGCGAAGCGGTGAGCGCGAGCAGGTTGAGAGCTGCATTGGACGGCGGCGATTTCGCCGCGGCCGCGAGGATGGCTTACCCGACTACGATTCCGCATCTGCTTTCACATCTTGCTGAAAAGGCTCTGCGTGAGGAACTTGACACTACTCCGAAGCCGGGTCTTGTGGACCGGGAGGACAGCGGTGCGCACTCCGATATGGACTACGCTCTGATGTCCCGGGGGATAGCGGCTCTGCGGCCGTTCTTCACGGAGCTGGCTTTGGAGGGGTGGAAGAAGGGATTGGACGCGGAAAGCGTCCGCAGCATAGGTATAAGTGCGGAAAAGGCTATGCTCGAAGCGACCGGGGGAGTGAATACGCACAAGGGTGCGCTTTTCTGTATCGGTCTCGCGCTCAGCGCGGCGGCCTCTGTTCTGGGCTCGGGCGAAGTGCTCGGCGAGGATAATCTGCGGCGGGGGATTTCGCTTCTGGCGAGCGGCATTCCGCAGGCGGAGGGGACGCACGGGGCGAATGTAAGACGCTCATACAGAGTGGGCGGCGCGCTTGACTGCGCTATGCGCGGCTACCCGGCTCTTTTCGGAGACTGGCTGCCCTATTACCGCTCTCTGCGGGGCGACTCTTATAGGAACCACCGCACGCTGCTGCGCATTATGTCCTCGCTGGACGACACGAATATCCTGCACAGGACCTCCGCGCAGACGCTCGCCCGGGTGAAGGAAGTTTCGGCGGAGCTTTGCGGGAACTTCAGCGTCGGCGCTCTGCGGGAACTGAACAGAAAATTCATCTCGGAGAACATATCTCCCGGCGGAAGCGCCGATATGCTTTCACTGACTATATTTATTACTGACATTATAAACCAATAACATTATTTCTTTATGGAAGAACTGATTCCACAAGGTGTTTATCTTAAAGACGGCAAGACGCTTGTCAAAGATGCCGCCGGAATGCCTTCTGCAGAAGAGGCCCGCGAAAATACCATCGCCTACAGGATCCTGCGTTCTCACGACGTGGACGGGTCCAGGGGCAAGAAGATGCGCATCCGCTTCGATGCGATGGTTTCCCACGACATTACCTATGTGGGCATTATCCAGACTGCGCGTGCAAGCGGTCTCGAAAAGTTCCCTCTGCCTTACGCGATGACGAACTGCCACAATTCGCTCTGCGCGGTGGGCGGAACCATCAATGAGGACGACCACGTGTTCGGTCTTTCCGCCGCGAAGAAATACGGCGGCATCTATGTCCCTGCAAACCAGGCGGTCATCCATCAGTACACCCGTGAGGCCATCGCCGAGTGCGGCAATATGGTTCTCGGCTCCGACAGCCACACGCGTTACGGCTCTCTCGGCTGTATGGGCGTCGGCGAAGGCGGCGGCGAGCTTGTGAAGCAGCTCCTGAAGAACACCTGGGACATCAACGCCCCGGAAGTGGTTCTGGTATGGCTCGAAGGCAAGCCTAAGAAGGGTATCGGCCCGCACGATGTGGCCATCTCCCTCGTGAAGGCGGTGTTCGAGAACGGCTTCGTGAAGAACAAGGTGCTCGAATTCGCGGGTCCCGGCGTGGAGAACCTCTCCATCGACTTCCGCAACGGCATCGACGTGATGACCACCGAGACCACCTGTCTGAGCTCCATCTGGATCACCGACGGGAAGGTGGAGGAATACTACAGGATGCACGGCCGTCCTCAGGCATACCGCAAGCTCGCTCCGGGCGAGGTCGCATACTACGACAGTATGATCAGAATCGACCTCTCGCAGCAGGAGGCTATGATCGCCCTGCCGTTCCATCCTTCGAACGCATACACCATCCACGAGTTCCAGAAGAACCCGAAGGCCATCCTCGAGGCTGTCGAGGCGGACGCGCGCAAGCGTTTCGGAGACAAGATTTCCATCGACCTCGTAGGCAAGCTCCGTGACGGAAAGGCCGTGGCGGACCAGGCGCTCATCGCCGGCTGCTCGGGCGGAACCTACGAGAACCTCAGCGAGGCCGCCGCCATCCTGAAGGGCAAGACCATAGGCAACGACTACTTCACGATGTCCGCGTACCCGCAGTCCACTCCGGTATATCTCGCGACCACGCGCAACCACATCGCCGAGGAGCTTCTCGAGGCGGGTGTAGTCATCAAGCCGGCGTTCTGCGGACCTTGCTTCGGAGCCGGCGACGTGCCGGCCAATAACGGCCTGTCCATCCGCCACACCACCCGCAACTTCCCGAACCGCGAGGGTTCCAAGCCGGGTCAGGGCCAGATTTCCCTCGTCTGCCTGATGGACGCGCGCTCCATTGCCGCCACGGCGGCCAATGGCGGAGTCATCACCGCAGCCACGGATATCGAGTACAACGACACCCACGCTCCGTATTCTTTCGACGACCGTATCTACAAGAGCCGCGTTTACTACGGCTACGGCCACGCCGACCCTTCAGTGGAGCTCCGTTACGGCCCGAACATCAAGGACTGGCCTAAGATGTATCCTATGCAGGACAATATGCTCCTCGAGCTGGCTGCGGTCATCCACGACCCTGTCACCACCACCGACGAGCTCATCCCGTCCGGCGAGACATCCAGCTACCGTTCGAACCCTATCAAGCTCTCCGAGTTCACGCTTTCGCGCCGGGTTCCGGAGTATGTGGGCATCTGCAAGAGAATCCAGCAGGAAGACCGCGAGCGCCGCGAGGGTAAAGTTCCCGCCGATGTGGCAGAGGCTCTCGCCAAGGTCGGGGCCCCGGCTTCCGACACTTCGTTCGGTTCCTGCGTGTTCGCGAACAAGCCGGGCGACGGCTCCGCTCGCGAGCAGGCCGCTTCCTGCCAGAAGGTTCTGGGCGGCGACGCCAACATCTGCTACGAGTATGCGACGAAGCGCTACCGCAGCAACTGCATCAACTGGGGCATAGTTCCGTTCACGATTGCACCGGAAACAGCCTTCGATTACAAGCCGGGCGACTTCGTGTTCATCAAGGGCATCCGTGAGGCCATCCTCTCCGGTAAGGAGGAGATCGACGCCAAGGTCATCTGCGCCGAGGGTCTGAAGGACATACATCTGTACTTCCGGAACCTGACCGCCGATGAGCGCGAGATTCTTGCGGACGGCTGCCTTATGAACTATTACGCAGCACAGAAGGGCAAATAATAACATTTTATAAACCGATTTTTTATGAAAAAGATTCAGATGATCACCCCTATCGTGGAGATGGACGGTGACGAGATGACAAGAATCCTGTGGAAGATGATAAAGGACGAGCTTATCCTGCCTTTCGTCGACCTCAAGACCGAATACTACGATCTGGGCCTCGTGAACCGCGACAATACCGGCGATCAGGTTACCATAGATTCCGCGAATGCCGCGAAGAAGTACGGAGTGGCCGTGAAGTGCGCCACCATCACACCTAACGCCAAGCGTATGACGGAGTACAAGCTGCACCAGATGTGGAAGAGCCCGAACGGGACCATCCGTTCGATGATGGACGGAACCGTGTTCCGCACTCCTATCACCATCCCTTCCATACATCCTGCGGTGAAGTTCTGGAAGAAACCTATCACCATCGCCCGTCACGCCTATGGCGACGTTTACAAGAGCATCGACATCAAGGTGGATGAACCGGGTGTGGCCAAGCTCATCTTCGAAGGCGAGAGCGGAAAGAGGGAGGAGCAGGTGGTACATACCTTCAAGGGCCCGGGCGTCCTCCAGGGTATGCACAACACTGACGCTTCCATACGTTCCTTCGCGCACGCCTGCTTCAAGTATGCTCTCGACCTCAAGCAGAGCATCTGGTTCGCCACGAAGGATACCATCTCGAAGAAGTACGACGGACGTTTCCGCGAGATTTTCGAAGAGGTCTTCGAAGAGTACAAGGACCGTTTCGCAGCCGCCGGCATAGAGTATTTCTATACTCTGATCGACGATGCGGTAGCCCGCGTTATGCGCAGCGAAGGCGGTTTCATCTGGGCCTGCAAGAACTATGACGGCGACGTGATGAGCGATATGGTCTCCACCGCTTTCGGTTCACTGGCGATGATGACTTCAGTGCTCGTAAGTCCGGACGGCAAGTATGAGTACGAGGCCGCCCACGGCACCGTGACACGCCATTACTACAAGTATCTGGCGGGCGAGGAGACTTCCACGAACCCTATCGCGACGATTTTCGCCTGGAGCGGAGCTTTCCGCAAGAGGGGAGAGATGGACTCCATCCCTGAGCTTATGAATTATGCCGACCAGCTTGAGGCGGCCTGCTTCGACACTCTGAACGAGGGCATCGTCACCAAGGACCTCGCGAATCTGATGGAGGGAGTCACCCCTGTGGTGAAGAATTCAGCAGATTTCATCGCCGCGATCCGCAGCCGTCTCGAAAAGAGACTCTCATAAGAGGTTTTATCGATTGAGAGGGTGACTGCAGGTCTTGACTTGCAGTCACTCTCTCTCTTATGGCGACCTTTATGACAGAGGATGGCCGCTGCAGGCTATCCTTTATACGTTTAACCCACATTGCAGCGGAAGCCCCCTCCGATTTTTTTTCGCGTCCC
>JAUMVX010000069.1 GCA_030529945.1 Bacteroidia bacterium
GACGGGTGTCACAAAGATCGGCAAGATGAGCGTGTTCAGCGGGCTGAACAACCTCAAGGACATCTCGATGGATGCCCGCTACACGGACATCTGCGGCATCTCCGAAAGGGAACTCGCGGCGTATTTCCGGGACAGCGTGGAGCGGCTCGCAAGCGCCAGCAAGATGTCTGCGGAAGACTGCAGGGAAGAACTCGCACAGATGTATGACGGATACCATTTCTGTGAAGACACGGAGGGGATATACAATCCCTTCAGCCTCCTGAACACATTCGACTCCCTGAAATTCAGGGAGTACTGGTTCGAGACCGGCACCCCGTCCTTCCTCGTGGAGGTGATGAAGGAGACATCCTACGACATCACGCGGCTCTCTGACCAGGAGGCGGACTCCACCCTGCTTACGGACATCAACTCCGCATTCCTCAACCCCGTCCCGCTTCTCTATCAGAGCGGCTACCTAACCATCAAGGGATATGATTCCGACTTCAAGATATACCATCTCGGCTTCCCGAACCTTGAGGTGAGGCACGGCTTCCTGAACTTCCTGATGCCGTACTACGCGCCCGTAGGGACGGAGTCCCCGATGATGCTCATCTCGCGTATGACCAGAGATGTCCGCGCCGGCAGGCCGGAAGACTTTATGACGCGCCTCGATGCTCTCTTCTCCAGAACGAGCTACCAGATTCAGGGCGACTGCGAGAAGGACTTCCAGTACGCGATGTACATCATTCTGGAGCTGATGGGAGAATACGTCGAGGTCGAGCGGACTACGTCCAACGGTCGCATCGATGTCCTTATCCGTACACCGGACTACATTTACGTCATCGAGATCAAGACCGACTCCACCCCGGACGAGGCTCTGACTCAGATCGAGGATAAAGGCTACGCCCGCCCGTTCGCCGACGACCCGCGCCGGATCTTCAGAATCGGTGTCAACTTCTCCACCTCCGCCCGCCGCATCGACGGCTGGAAGATCATATAACCTGCTGATTTCCCGGAATCTTCACTCTTCGCCACCCATCGGAACGACAGAAACAACTAAGGCCCGTCATCGCGACGGGCCTCAATTATTATGCTTAACTATTCAATACTTATGAAATGACAAACTTTCTTTACGACTTCCCTTTAATACCACAATCGTGCCACAATCAAAAAACCGGAAGAAAAATCTTCACGATTCCTCCAGTGATAAGTGATGATGAAAAAGAAACCCTACTGCGCAGAGCCCCCGACGATGTCCAGAATCTCGGAGGTGATTTTCTGCTGACGCGCCTTGTTATATTCGAGAGTGAGGTCCGAAAGCATCTTCTGACCGTTGTCCGTCGCCATCTGCATCGCCACCGTGCGGGCTGCGTGCTCCGCCGCCTGCGAATCGAGCATAACGGCATAGATGTTCAGTTTAAGAGCGCGAGGCAGCAGGGCCGCGAAAAGTTCGGAAGGCGAAGGCTCGAGAATAGGGTCCACAGGTGAAGCCCCCGTCTGTTCCGCAGCGGACAAGTCAGAAAGCGACAACGGCAGGAAAGTCTCGCAGCGCACCTGCTGGCGTGACGAAGATACGAAATGATTATAAATCAGCTCCACACGGGAGTATTTCCCTTCCAGATAGCCCATCGTAAGCGTGTCCGCCAGAGAGCAGCTGCGCTCATAATCCGCCTTCGCCACCAGAGCCGACCAGTCGCCCGTCGTCACTTCATAACCATTGCGGCGCATCGCGTCCGCCATCTTGCGCCCCACGCAGAAGAGGACCACCTCGCGCCCCTCTGCCTTCAGCTCCGAAAGCCGGTGGAGAGTCTCGCGGATGACATTCGAATTGAACGCGCCGCACAGAGACGAATTGGACGCGACAGCGGCCACGGCGACAGGGGCCGTCCGGGCTGCGTCACTCCGCTCTCCGCCCGCGAGCAGAGGATTCCCGCACGAGGGGTCAGAGGATGCGAGCGAGAGCATCAAAGACCTGAGTTCCAGCTCATAAGGCAGCAGGTTCTCGATGGTCGCCTGCGCCTTGCGGAGCTTCGCGGACGCGACAAGCTTCATCGCCGAAGTGATCTTCAGCGTGCCCTTGACCGACTCGATGCGGCTCTTCGTCTCTTTCAGCGTAGCCATACACTATTCGCTTTTCAGGTTCGCCACGACCTCTGCGGCCACTTTCTCGATCACCGAGCTCAGACTCTCGTCGATGCGCCCGGCTGCGAGCTGCTCCAGCACATCGGAGTGCGAAGCCCTCATCCTGTCGAGGAAGCTGTTCTGGAATTCCTGAACCTTCTCTATATCAATCTCGTGCATCAAGCCGTGCGTGCCGCAATAAAGCACCGCGATCTGCTCGCCGACAGGCATAGGAGAGTACTGCGGCTGCACGAGCAGACGGTTGTTCTTGCGACCCTTGTCGAGCGTCATCGCCGTCACCGCATCCACGTCGGACGAGAACTTCGAGAAAGACTCGAGCTCGCTGTACTGCGCCTGGTCCATCTTCAACGTACCCGCGACCTTCTTCATAGACTTCACCTGCGCACTTCCGCCGACACGCGAAACGCTGATGCCCACATTGATGGCGGGGCGGAAACCCTGGTTGAAGAGCGAAGATTCGAGATAGATCTGACCGTCGGTGATGGAAATCACGTTCGTAGGAATATACGCCGACACATCGCCCGCCTGCGTCTCGATGATAGGCAGCGCGGTCAGCGAACCGCCGGCCTTGACCTTTCCGCGCAGCGACTCGGGCAGGTCGTTCATCTTCTCCGCGACCTCCTGCTGGCCGATAATCTTCGCGGCCCGCTCCAGCAGACGCGAATGCAGGTAGAACACATCGCCCGGATAAGCCTCGCGACCCGACGGACGGCGCAGAATCAGAGAGACTTCGCGATACGCCACCGCCTGTTTGCTGAGGTCGTCATAGACGACCAATGCCGCACGCCCCGTGTCTCTGAAGTATTCGCCTATGGCCGCGCCCGCGAACGGAGCGTAGTACTGCAGGGCTGCCGGATCGGCGGCCGTGGCGGCCACGACGACGGTGTAGTCCATCGCACCCTTCGCACGGAGCGTCTCCACTATGTTCGCGACGGTGGAACCCTTCTGGCCCACAGCCACATAGATGCAGTAAACCGGATTTCCCTTCAGGAAGTTCTCGCGCTGGTTTATGATCGTGTCCACGGCTATCGCCGTCTTGCCCGTCTGGCGGTCGCCGATGATGAGCTCACGCTGGCCGCGGCCGATCGGAATCATCGCGTCTATGGACTTGATACCCGTCTGAAGCGGTTCCTTTACAGGCTGGCGGAAGATTACGCCGGGAGCCTTGCGCTCCAGCGGCATAGGCGTAAGCTCGCCCTCCACAGCCCCCAGACCGTCCAGAGGATTGCCCAGAGGGTCCACGACGCGGCCGAGCATCTGCTCGCCCACATCGATGGAGGCTATGCGCCCCGTGCGGCGGACTGTCATTCCCTCCTTCACCAGGTCGGTGGGACCCAGAAGAACGGCTCCCACATTGTCCTCCTCGAGATTCATCACCACGGCCATCACGCCGTTTTCGAACTCCAGGAGTTCCCCGGCCTCGGCACGTGAAAGTCCGTACATACGCACTACGCCGTCACTCACCTGCAGCACCGTGCCGACTTCCTCGAAATGCGCGGAGTTGTCGACGCCCTTAAGCTGCTTGAGCAATATGTCTGTAATTTCGCTTGGTTTGATATTCTGGCCCATATATCGTTTCTTGCTGGCCGGGCTGTCCCGGCTTCCGGCTTCGTCTTGCGGACGCGAAGCTTAAACTATTCTGCGGTTTTTCTTTATGAACTGGCGGCGGATGTCCGCAAGCTGCCGGGACACGCTCGCGTCCAGCAGCATATCATCCACCTTCAGGACGAACCCTCCGATGATCGAAGGGTCAGTCCGCGTATCGAAAATGACCTCGTTGCCCTCCAGAAGCCCCCGGACCAGCTTTTCCGTGTCCTCGGAAGGAGCGGCGGTGGTCAGAGTGGCCATCTTTATGTGATGCTCTTCGTTATGCATCCGGAGGAAGGTTACGAGGATGTATTTCAGGTAGGCCGTGCGACCGTTTCTGGCGAGAAGCGTAATGAGACTCCGCAACTCCGGCTCCAGCGGCTCCTCCACAGACTCGGGGTCTTTCAGAAGCCGGATCACCTGAGCGCAGACCGGCTTCGACCGTCCTGTCTCGTCCACCCATTTCAGCAGCGCAGAAGCATAGCGCGCGGTAATTACACCTGTATTCATACATCAGGAAGTCTTGTGGGTTTTAGCCTCGCCGACCATCTTCTCGACCAGCTCCATACCAGCAGCATCCGAAGAGAGGTCCTTGCGCAGAATCTTCTCGGCCACGCTCACGGAGAGCACGGCCACTTCGCGGCGGATACCGCGCAGCGCGCTTTCCTTCTCCGCCGCGATCTGAAGACGCGCGTCGGCTAAAATCTTGTCCGCCTCGCTGCGGGCATCGGAGCGGGCCTGAGCTATCATTGCGTCACGCGTCGCGGCCGCCTCCTTCAGGATACGGCTCTGTTCCGCCTGAGACTGCTTTATCAGGACCTTCTGCTCGTCAGCGAGACTCGAGAGCCTCTGCTCCGCCTCCTGAGCCTTGCGCAGACTCTCGTCGATATGCTCGCTACGCTCGCGGACAGACTTCGTGATGACAGGGAAACCGAACTTCGCCAGCAGGAAAAGCAAGATGGCGAAAATCAGCGTCATCCAGAAGATGAGTCCGAAATCAGGAGTGATGAGAGACATAGCTTAACCGTTTATGCCCAGCAGACAGACGAGAATCGCGAAAAGCGCGGCACCTTCCACGAGAGCGCCGATGATGATGGCCGTCATACGGTAGTGGTTGGCCTTCTCCGGCTGGCGGGCTCCCGCCTCGAGAGATGCTGTACCTATCTTGCCTATACCGATTCCGGCTCCTATTACTGCGAGACCCGCGCCGATGGCTGCTCCGGCTTTTCCGATGGCCGCACCAGCGACCGCCTGAAGAATCATAAGTGACATCATATCAAAAAATAATTTTAAAGTTTGTTTCTAATTGCCCTCGGGCTCCTGTCTGGAGAGCCCTATGAATACGCTCGAAAGCATCGTGAACACGTACGCCTGCAGGAAGGCCACCAGACACTCGAGCAGGTCCATAAACACTCCGAAAAGCACCGCCACCACACTCAGTCCGCCGTTCAGGGCGGGCCCGAGTTCCACGGTAAGGAAGATGACAGCGATGACCCCGAGTATCATTATGTGCCCGGCGAGGATGTTCGCGAAAAGCCGCACCATAAGGCTGAAAGGCTTGGTGAACACGCCCACGATCTCGATGAGCGGCATCAGCGGCACCGGCACCTTCAGCCAGGTCGGAACCTCGGGCCAGAAGATGTCGCGGTAGTACTCCTTGTTGCCGAAGAGATTCACCGCCAGGAAAGTACACAGAGCCAGCACCAGAGTAATCGAGATGTTGCCCGTCACATTCGCTCCGCCCGGAAAAATCGGGATTATGCCGAGGATGTTGTTTATGAAGATGAAGAAGAACGCAGTCAGAAGATAAGGCGAATAGCGCCTGTAGTCCTTGCCGATGCACTCCTTGATAATGTCGTCCTCGACCATCGTTATCAGCATCTCCATCAGGCCCGCGAAGCCCTTCGGACTCTCCTTGCAGGCATCGTGACGCTTATACCATCGCGCCGTGCAGAGAATGAGCACCAGCACCAGAGCCGAACTTATCATAAGCCCCAGCACCGTCTTGGTGATCGAAATGTCCAGCGGACGCGCCACGGTCCCGTCGGAGAGCGTCTCCACCACTTTTCCGTCCCAGCGTCCGTCCTCCGCGATCCGGAAACCCTCCCAGACCGCCCCGTCTTCGAGATGCCGCGAGCTGAAGCAGTGCCAGCCCGTCTCGGAGCTGTGCACGATGACCGGAAGCGCGATGCTCACATCGTGCCCGTTCACCTTCGTGATATGCCACTCGTAGGAGTCCAGCACGTGCCCGAACAGATACTCGTTCATATCCATTTCGGCGGCCGCCGCAGCGGCCAATGCCGTAAGCATCACGCCCACCGTGGCTATTATTCTTTTCAGTCCGCGCATACCGTTATCTCGTCATCACGCACCTCGGCGAATCCGCCCTTCACGCTTATCTGCTTCTCTTCCCCTCTGCTCCCGTCCTTGGCTTTCAGAGCATAGCGGATACTTCCCTCATCCAGCAGAGTGATGATGGGGGCGTGGCCGGCGAGCACCTCGAAACGGCCCTTGCTTCCCGGCAGCTCCACCGAGAGGACATCTTCTATGCAGACCGCCGGGGCCTGTGGGAAAAGTACATTGAGTTTCATCAGTTCTTCGCTTCGGCAAGCAGTTTCTTGCCCTTTTCTATGGCATCCTCGATGGTGCCCACGCAGAGGAAAGCCTGCTCCGGCAGCCAGTCGACTTCTCCGTCGAGTATCATATTGAAGCCCTTTATGGTGTCTTCGATGTCCACCATCACTCCCGGGATGCCAGTGAACTCCTCAGCCACGAAGAAAGGCTGGGAGAGGAAGCGCTGCACGCGGCGGGCCCTGTTCACCGTCAGCTTATCTTCATCCGAAAGCTCATCCATACCCAGAATGGCGATGATGTCCTGAAGCTCCTTGTAGCGCTGCAGAATCTGCTTCACCCTCTGGGCGGTGTCATAATGGTCCTTGCCCACTACATTCGGGTCGAGGATGCGGGAAGTGGACTCGAGAGGGTCTACGGCCGGATAGATTCCGAGTTCCGTAATCTTGCGGCTGAGTACGGTCGTGGCGTCCAGATGGGTGAACGTAGTGGCCGGAGCCGGGTCGGTAAGGTCATCGGCAGGGACATAGACGGCCTGCACGGAAGTGATGGAGCCGTCCTTGGTGGAAGTGATGCGCTCCTGCATCTGTCCCATCTCGGTGGCAAGGGTAGGCTGGTAGCCCACGGCCGAAGGCATACGGCCCAGAAGGGCGGACACCTCGGAACCGGCCTGGGTGAAACGGAAGATATTGTCTATGAAGAACAGTATGTCCTTAGGCCCCTCGCCGGTGCGGCTGTCGCGGAAGGACTCCGCGAGGGTGAGGCCGGAAAGCGCCACTGAACTTCTCGCCCCCGGCGGCTCGTTCATCTGGCCGAAGACCATAGCGACCTGGGATTTCTTGAGCTCTTCAGTATCGACTTTCGAAAGGTCCCATTCGCCCTTGTCCATACTTTCGCGGAAAGCTTCTCCGTAACGGATTACCCCCGACTCTATCATCTCACGGAGAAGGTCGTTGCCCTCGCGGGTACGCTCTCCGACTCCGGCGAAGATGGAGAAGCCGTTATGCTTTTTCGCGACGTTGTTTATCAGCTCTTTGATGAGGACAGTCTTGCCTACGCCGGCTCCGCCGAAAAGACCGATCTTTCCCCCTTTCAGATAAGGCTCCAGAAGGTCTATGACCTTGATTCCGGTGAAGAGGACTTCCTGCGAGGTCTTCAGGTCTTCGAATTTAGGCGGTTCGCGGTGGATCGGCAGCTCGCCCTTATGGTCGAAGTCTCCCAGACCGTCGATAGGGTCTCCCGTGACGTTCATCACGCGGCCGCGTATCTGCGCTCCGGTAGGCATAGAGATGGAGGAACCCGTACTGCGTGCTTCCAGACCTCTCTGAAGCCCGTCGGTAGAGTCCATCGCGACGCAGCGGAGCGTGTCTTCGCCGATGTGCTGCTGGACTTCTATGACTATTTCGCGTCCGTCCGGACGGGTGACGGTCAGGGCGTCGTGGATTCTCGGGAGCACCTGACTTTCACTTTCGTGCGGTACATCGAAATGAACATCGACCACCGGGCCGATGATTTGGGAAATGTGTCCTGTTATGTTAGGCATATCCTGGCGTTTTTTCTTATCCTTATTCCTGTTTTTGCCCCTAATGGACAAAAAACGATGTTTTTGCTGCAAATAAAGTGCAAAAATCGGCCTTAAAGATAGTCAATAATTGTCCGAAAGTGGCATTTCTTCTTCCTTTTGGCGGTTTTGCCGCCGGGGTGGGGGAAGGGGGAAGATTGGCCGCAAGGCCGGAAGATGCCTAAACGAAGGATTTCGGGGAGACGCCGAACTGCTTCTTGAA
>JAUMVX010000022.1 GCA_030529945.1 Bacteroidia bacterium
GAAAGAGGAAAGAGGAAAGAGGGAAAACAAGAAAAAAAACATAAAACAATATCTTTTTTAAACAAAATGAAGAGAATCATAGAATGCGTCCCGAATTTCAGCGAAGGACGCGACCAGGTCATCATCGGGAAAATAGCCTCCGCCATCACCCGGGGCGGTAAAGTGAAAATGCTGAACATCGACCCGGGCGAAGCCACGAACCGCACGGTCTATACCTTCGTGGGCGAGCCGGAGGAGGTGTGCGAGGCCGCATTCAGGGGCGCTGAGGCGGCCCGCGACCTCATCGATATGAGGCAGCACCGTGGAGCCCACCCGAGGTCGGGAGCGCTGGACGTGCTTCCGCTGATTCCGGTAGCCGGAATCACCCTGGCGGAATGCGCCAAGCTGGCGAGAAAGCTTGCCGAGCGCATCTACAAAGAGCTGGGCATCGCCTGCTACTGCTACGAAGCCGCAGCCTTCAAGCCTGAAAGAAAGAACCTCGCGGTCTGCCGCGCCGGGGAGTACGAGGCTCTGCCGGAGAAGATCGCAGACCCGGCCCGCCGTCCGGACTTCGGTCCGGACACATATAATGAGACCATAGCGAAATCCGGAGCGTCGAATGTCGGTGCCCGCAACTTCCTCATCGCCGTGAACTTCAACCTCAACACCACCTCCACCCGCCGCGCTATGGCAGTCGCCTTCGACGTGCGCGAGAAGGGCCGCAAGGCCCGCGAGGGAGGCTCCCTTACCGGCAAAGTCCTGAAGGACGCGAACGGCAAGGACGTATGGATTCCGGGTACTCTGAAAGGCTGCAAGGCCATAGGCTGGTACATAGACGAATACGGCATCGCGCAGGTATCGATGAACATCACCGACATCGATGCCACGCCACTCCACAAGGCCTTCGAGGAGGTCTGCCGCGCAGCCGGGGAGAGAGGCCTCAGGGTGACCGGGACCGAAATCGTGGGACTCGTGCCGAAGAAGGCCCTCATAGATGCCGGAAAATATTTCCTGGAGAAGCAGCAGCGCTCGACCGGAATCTCGGAGGAGGAAATCCTCAAGATAGCCGTGAAGTCTATGGGACTCGATGACCTCAAGCCGTTCGACGCCAAGGAGAAAGTCATAGAATACCTGATGGCGGACGAGGCCGAGGCCGCGAAGAGGGAAAGGCTAGTGAGGATGACGCTGAAGGGCTTCGCCGACGAGACCGCGTCCGAATCCCCGGCCCCGGGCGGCGGATCCATCTCAGCGTATATGGGAGCATTGGGCGCAGCCCTCGGAACTATGGTCGCGAACCTCTCGGCTCACAAGAGGGGCTGGGACGAGCGTTGGAAAGAGTTCTCCGGCTGGGCCGACAAGGGTCGGGAAATCGTGGACGAGCTGATAGCGCTGGTGGACGAGGACACCGCGTCTTTCGACAGGATTATGGACGTGTTCAAGATGCCGAAGGGCACGCCGGAGGAGAAGGCCGCGCGCGCGGAAGCTCTCGAGAAAGCCACGCTCTACGCGAGCCAGGTGCCTCTGCGCACGATGAAGGCTTCGCTGAAAGCTATGCCGGTCATCAAGGCGATGGCCGAGCTGGGGAATCCCGCATCCGCATCCGACGCGGGCGTGGGAGCATTGGCCGCGAATGCGGCAGTCAGAGGAGCACAGCTCAATGTCCGCATTAACACCGCGAGTCTCGCCGACAGGGAGATGGCCGCGCAGCTCAATGACGAGGCCGACGCCATCGCCGCCGAAGCTCTCGCACTCGAAAAGGATATTCTCGAAACCGTAAACAAGCATATTGACAATGAATAATTCAGACGACCACCACCATCATTATCCGAAGCTCGACTGGAGAGAGGAGATATTCGAGGGGATTCCTTCATATCTTCCGGATGCCAAGCCTTATGACACTTCCATAAACCACGCGCCGAAGCGCAAGGACATCCTCTCGGACGAGGAGAAGGCCCTCGCGCTGAAAAACGCCCTGAGATATTTCCCGAAGGAGCTTCACGAGGACCTCGCGCCCGAATTCGCGCAGGAGCTGAAGGACTACGGGCGCATATATATGTACCGCTACCGTCCGGAGAACGAGATTTTCGCGAGGCCGATAGACGAGTATCCGGCCCGCTGCCGACAGGCGGCCGCCATTATGGCGATGATTCAGAACAATCTCGACCCGCGCGTGGCCCAGCATCCGCACGAACTCATAGTATATGGAGGGAACGGAGCGGCGTTCCAGAACTGGGCGCAGTATCGCCTGACTATGAAGTATCTTGCGGAAATGACTGAGGAGCAGACGCTTTCGATGTACTCGGGTCTGCCTCTCGGACTTTTTCCGAGCCACAAGGACGCTCCAAGAGCAGTGGTGACGAACGGTATGGTCATCCCGAACTATTCGAGCCGGGACGACTACGAAAGATACAACGCCCTGGGTGTCTCGCAGTACGGGCAGATGACGGCCGGATCCTTTATGTACATAGGGCCGCAGGGCATCGTGCACGGCACCACCATCACGGTGATGAACGCGGCGCGGCGTCAGCTGAAGGCCGCGGGGATCGAAGGGAGCCGCGAGAATATGAAGGGTATGCTCTTCGTGACGGCCGGACTCGGCGGAATGTCGGGAGCGCAGCCCAAGGCGGGCGACATCGCGGGCGTGGTGAGCGTCACGGCCGAAATAAATCCTCTCGCAGCCCGCAAGCGCTTCGAGCAGGGCTGGGTGGACGAGCTCCACGATAATCTCGACGAGCTTCTGCCGCGCATCCGCAAGGCCTGCAGCGAGCGCGAAGTCGTCTCGCTCGCCTACGTGGGCAACGTGGTGGACCTCTGGGAGAGGCTCGCGGACGAAGGCGTGAAGGTCGATATGGGGTCCGACCAGACCTCGCTGCACAACCCTTGGGCGGGCGGCTACTACCCTGTCGGCTACAGCCTCGAGGAGTCGAAGCGGATGATGTCGGAGGAACCCGAGAAGTTCAGAGAAGCCGTCCGCTCATCGCTGCGCCGGCACGTCGCAGCGATCAATAAGCTCTCTTCCCGGGGAATGTACTTCTTCGACTACGGGAACGCCTTCCTTCTGGAAAGTTCTCGCGCAGGAGCAGACGTGATGCGCGAAGACGGGCGCTTCCGCTATCCTTCTTATGTGGAGGACATTATGGGGCCTCTGTATTTCGACTACGGCTTCGGCCCGTTCAGGTGGGTATGTATGTCGCAGGACCCGGAAGACCTCGCCAAGAGCGATGCGCTGGCGGTGAGCGTACTCCGAGAAATCTCCCGCTACGCTCCCGGGGATATCCGCGACCAGATGCAGGACAATATCCACTGGATAGAGGAGGCCGGGCAGAACCGGCTCGTGGTAGGCTCCCAGGCGCGGATACTCTATGCCGACTGTCTGGGCCGCACGAAGATAGCCCTCGCGTTCAACGAGGCCATCCGCAAGCGCGAAATCAGCGCCCCGATAGTGCTGGGCCGCGACCATCACGACGTCTCGGGTACGGACTCCCCGTTCAGGGAGACCGCGAACATCTATGACGGCTCGCGCTATACGGCGGATATGGCGATACAGAATGTCATCGGCGACGCCTTCCGTGGAGCCACCTGGGTTTCCGTCCACAACGGAGGCGGCGTAGGCTGGGGCGAGGTGATAAACGGCGGCTTCGGTATGGTGATAGACGGCTCGGAAGACTCCGCGCGGCACATCCGCGAGATGCTTTTCTGGGATGTGAACAACGGCATCGCCCGCCGCAGCTGGGCCCGGAATCCGGGAGCTATGAGCGCGATTTTCAGAGCGATTGCGGGCAACTCGAAGCTCCAGGTGACCGTGCCTTCCATAGCCGATGATGAATTGATCCAAAAGACTTTGCATAGTGATTCCTAAATAATAACTTACCAACTTATTTTTTCATCATCACATAAATGATACATTATATTTCTTCTGAACGCCTTACCCTGGACAGGGTGAAGGAGATAATGGACGGGCACGCGAGGCTCGAGCTCTCGGATGAGGCCGTGAAGGCCATAGAGAAGTGCAGGCGCTATCTCGACACCAAGATGGAGGACATCGGAAGGCCGGTTTACGGGGTCACCACCGGTTTCGGTTCGCTCTGCAATGTGAGCGTCCCTGCGGACAAGCTCTCGCAGCTCCAGCATAATCTGGTGATGTCACACGCCTGCGGCTGCGGCGAGAAGGTCCGCCCGGAAATCGTGAAGCTGATGCTGCTCCTGAAGATACAGTCCCTGTCCTACGGTCATTCGGGGGCCCAGCTCATAACCGTCCGCCGGCTTGTGGATATGTTCAATGAAGACATCCTTCCGGTAGTGTATCAGCACGGCTCATTGGGCGCCTCGGGCGACCTCGCCCCCCTCGCGCACCTGTCCCTGCCGCTCATCGGAATGGGAGAGGTATTGGCCGAAGGACGCGTGCGTCCGAGCGCCGAAGTGTTCCGCGAGCACGGCTGGGAACCGATAAGGCTCCAGTCGAAGGAGGGTCTCGCGCTGCTGAACGGCACGCAGTTTATGAGTGCGCACGCGGTCTGGGCGCTGCTCGGGAGCAAGCGTCTGTCGCGCTGGGCCGACCGCATCGGAGCTATCTCGCTGGAGGCTTTCGACGGCCGCATCGAGCCGTTCTACGAGCTCACGCACAGGCTCCGTCCGCATCGGGGGCAGCTCGAAACGGGGGAGGTGTTCTGCCGTCTGCTGGAAGGGAGCGAGCTTATCCGCAGGCCGAAGCAGCACGTCCAGGATCCTTATTCTTTCCGCTGCATCCCGCAGGTGCACGGTGCGGTGAAAGACTGCATCCGCTATGTGGAGAGCGTGGTCGAGACCGAGATAAACAGCACTACGGACAATCCTAACGTCTTCCCGGACGAGGATATGATCATTTCCGCGGGGAATTTCCACGGGGAGCCGATAGCTATGCCTATGGACTTTCTGGCGATAGCTCTCTCGGAACTCGCAAGCATCTCGGAGAGAAGAACTTACAAGCTCATCTCCGGACAGCGGGGACTGCCGTCCTTCCTCGTCGCGGAGTCGGGTCTGAACAGCGGCTTTATGATTCCGCAGTACACAGCCGCCTCGGTTGTGAGCCAGAACAAGGGGCTCTGCTGGCCGGCGTCCTGCGATTCCATCCCGTCGTCGCAGGGTCAGGAGGACCACGTGAGTATGGGGTCGAACGCGGCCACGAAACTGGTGCGCGTGGTGGACAATGTCGAGGAGGTGCTCGGCATAGAGCTGCTGAATGCGGCCCAGGCCATAGAGTTCCGCGCTCCGGCGAAGACTTCTCCGGCTCTGGAGAGGATTCTCTCCGCGTACCGGAAGGAGGTTCCTTTCGTTTCCGATGACAGGTATCTGCATCCGCTCATAGAGAAGTCGGTGAAGTTCCTGCGGAATGAAGAGTATATCCGATAAGACGGTAGTGAAATGCCTGTGCTATGAAGAGCATATTCATTAATATCAAAGAGTTGATTGGCATCCTGCCCCCTGAAGTCCGCAGGCTTGAGGGGGCGGAGATGTCTCGGGTCGGCAGCATTTCCGGAGCGTATCTCACTGTCGCTGACGGGGCCATCACTGGCTTCGGGGAGATGGGCGGATGTGCGGGTGTTGCGGGGATGGGCGGATGTCCCTGTCTGGAGGACTATGACGAGGTGGTGGACGCTTCCGGCTGCATTTTGATGCCGTCCTTCTGCGATTCGCACAGCCATATAGTCTATGCCGGCTCGCGCGAGGGGGAGTTCAGGGATAAGATCGAGGGACTGAGCTATGAGGAGATAGCCGCCCGTGGCGGCGGGATACTGAATTCCGCCGACCTTCTCCACGAGACTTCAGAGGACGAGCTTTACAGACAGAGCCTCGTCAGAGTGCGCGAGATGATGGCCAAGGGCAGCGGCACCATCGAGATAAAGAGCGGCTACGGCCTGAGTGTGGAGGACGAGCTGAAGATGCTTCGGGTGATCCGGCGCATACGCGAAAGCGTCCCGGCGCTCATCCGTGCGACCTTCCTCGGGGCGCACGCCGTGGGGCGCGCTTACACCGGGCGCCGGCGGGAGTATGTGGACCTGGTTTGCGGCGAGATGCTGCCGCGCGTCGCCTCCGAGGGCCTCGCGGACTTCGTGGACGTGTTCTGCGACGAGGGGTTCTTCACTCCGTCAGATATGGACAGAATCCTCTCTGTGGCAAACTCTTACGGCCTGGCAGCCAAGGTCCATACGGATGAGATAGCCGTCATCGGGGGTATGGAGACCGCGCTTAAGCACGACGCGCTTTCGGTGGACCATCTGGAGCGCACATCATCCGAGGGGATTTCTGCACTGAAAGGCCGCCGGACTATGCCGACTATGCTTCCGGGCTCGTCATTCTTCCTCGGACTCCCTTACGGTCGCGCGCGCGATTTCATCGGCGCGGGACTGGGACTCGCCCTCGCGAGCGACTATAATCCGGGTTCCTCCCCCTGCGGGGATATGCGTTTCGTTATGGCCCAGGGCTGCATCAGGATGAGGCTGACCCCGGAGCAGGCTTTCAACGCCTGCACCATTAACGGGGCCTACGCTATGGGAGTGAGCGATGTCTGCGGTTCGATCACCGTCGGCAAGGCGGCGAACCTGATCCTCACCGTCCCACTCCCCTCCCTCGCCTTCATCCCGTACTGCTATGCCACCCCGTTCATCCGGACGCATTACCTGAAAGGAGAAGCCCTCGGGACTGCCTGAATGTCAGTTGACCGAGTGACGCCCTTTGCTTAATAACTGTATAAATATGGACACAAAACAGAAACTCTATGACCTCTACCTGTCCGGAACGGTGACAGAGCTGAGGCGATGCCGTAATTTCCTGAATGTGACGACGGTGAAATCCAATGCCCGTAAAGCCGAGCTCGCTTCGGCTATTGCGGAGCATATTGCAGATAATCCGGTGGAGAGTCTGGAAAGGCTGCCGTATCACGAACTCCGTCTCCTCTCATTGCTATCGAAGCTCAGCGAGGGTGCGGACGAGGAAATCAACACCACTTCGATGACCACCTTTGCCGCCGCGATAAGATTCATCGAGGTGAAAGACAAATCATCGGAACTGCTGTCCTTCCGTTTTGCCCCGGGGATGTACGAAGCCCTTTCTCCACATATCGGCGAAGCGATGGCCCGGATAGAAGCGTCACCGAGGCTGATGTACGAGCAGTACCTTTGGGGCTGCCTGACAATCTACGGAATGATTTCTTTTTCAGACATCTTCGACCTTGCAGATAGGCATTTCAAGGAAGACAGCGGGTATTTCTATAAGTTTATGTCCGATTACCCCGGTCTGGTGTCCCTCTACCATTATCACTACCTGATGCACCCCTGCGTGGAAGATCCGGACAAGCTGTTTTCGGAGTGGGGTAAAAATAGGATGCTGAAACGGAACATAAAGAGAATCTCCAGAAAAGATATACTTGATGCCGGCGAAACCACACCGTACAACAGCCCTTGGCATCTGCACGAAGAGGGGGTGCAACTGCATTCCGCCCTGCGCACCATCGGCTACGAGGGCGACAGACTTGTCTATACCATACACCGGATATGGATTGCCAAACAGCTCCTCGGTCTGGATAACGCAGTATTCAACGGACTGATAGGAGATATTCTCGACCGAGGCAGTGTGAGACACTTCGAGGATGTTCAGATGGTGGCGAACGCCATTATGCATTACTCCAACGCCATTCCGTGCTGGTGCTTCAAGGGCCGCAGTTCAGACGAAATGTTCAGGACGGACAAGTCCGGACCCGACAAACTCGCCAACGTCAAAGCCCTTGCGCAGCAGATGAACGATATTGGCCGCGAGGCCTCAGTTTTCGGGAATGTCGGCCGCAACGACCCTTGCCCTTGCGGCAGCGGGCTGAAATACAAAAAATGCCACGGGAAGAATCTGAGCTGACGACAGGGTTTTTCTGCAGGCTGGAAAATACGTGACAGCCGGTCACGGTTGTGGCGGATTCCACCGTGGCTGAAAAGAAAGAAACGTTCCACATTCCGGTGCATTGAGATGTGCGGAAAACGTTTTATCTGCACATGTCAATGAATAAAAGTACATCGAGATGTACGATTCCCTTATGATTTGCACATCTCGACGCCCGGTCGGGGCCGGGCGTGACGGAGAGAGCGGGCCGGCTCCGCCGTCCAATGCCGCAGAGGGAGGCGGTAGATAGAACAATGCCCTCCGAACCGACTGGTCCGGAGGGCATCATCGGTGCGGGTGAAGGGACTCGAACCCATACGCACGAGGCACCAGATCCTAAGTCTGGCTTGGCTACCAATTACAACACACCCGCAGTTGCGGCCGCAAATCTAAAGTTTTATTTCGATTTTTCCAAGCACCGCAGCGGCCCGCAGAAGGAAAAGGCGGACACACCAAAAGAATACCGCGCGGCACGCGAAGCGACGGAACAGGCTTCTCAGATCCTCTTCTCTTCGATGCCGCCGATGAATTTCGACAGTTCCGGAAGCACGGAAACGGAATTGCTTCCGTCGCGCAGTATCAGGAGTATGGTGTCATCGCCCGCGAGAGTACCCATAATGTGCGGAGTATCATTCGAGTCGATTATGGCGGCAAGCGCGCCGGCAAAGCCCGGGAGCGTCTTTATGACCGCCATTCCGCTGCCGTTGAATTCTATGCTCACGACTCCTCGCCCTGCATACGAAGACGTTTTCACCTCCTGTTCGTGTCCGCCATCCCGGGAGGCCGGCAGGCGATAGGAATAGCCGGTGCCGTTTTCCTTTACTTTCAATACTCCGAGTTCATTCAGGTCGCGGGAGAGGGTAGCCTGGGTGACGACGGCGCCGCGTTCATTCAGGAGAGTCTGAAGTTCTTCGTGGCTGCGTACGCGATTCACGGAGATAATCTGCCGGATCAGTTCGTGTCTGCCTACTTTGTTAAGCATAATTGGGGAATTATTCATCAACAAAGCAAAAATATGCACAAATTTCCGTTTATGCAAACGAATCAGGAATATTTATCCATTTTCCGGCCCCTCACCAGGCCTTCGGAGCATACTCCATCGAGACCCGGCAGCAGACGCGCCCGAGCGCGGACATCTCGACATTCCAGACTTCGGGGCTGTCCGTAGCGAAAACCTGACAGCGCAGTTCATCCCCGATGAATGACTCGTGCAGGAAATGAGCCGTGTAGCCGACAAGCCGCCTGCCGCTCAGGTACTCCCAGGACAGCGCGTCCTCAGAGGCCGCGACATAGGCGACATTCGAGACGTGCCTGTTGAAGTCCATATCGGAGCGGTTCGTGAGGTGCACATACTCGTGGTCGAGCGGCCCGGAGCGGGGCACGCTCACGCGCCGCACGCCCAATGCGAGTTCATCCTCGACCTCCACCATCGAAAGCAACTGCGTGACAACTTGAGGCTTGCGCGTAGCGATGTCCAGTACCGCCCAGACGCTGCTGCCCTCGGCGAACACGCGCCCTCCCGAGCTGAGCCGGAAATCAGCATAGACCTTTACGGCCGGCTTTTCGGAAATCCAGAGCTCCAGATCCACACTCTCACCCCAGAAAGGCCCCCGGCCGCTGAAGCGCAGGGAGAACTCAGAGATAATCCACATCTTGCCGATTTCCTTCAGGTCGAAGGCCGCCCGCTTGTAACGGGCCATATAGGCCGCGAAACCGTCCTGGAAAACCAGCGAAGCCCCGTAGAGGGAAACCCGGAATTCGGAATCCATAACGGCGTTCGTCACCGGATAACTTTTTATGAATCTTTCCATTTCTCAATCGTTATTTCTCATCCGAGGCGGGAGGACGGCGCTTGAGGATTCTTCGTCCGATATGCCATAAGTGATTCTAAATTATGACCAAGTTGTTCCCTACGGCCGGATTTTCGCTGCAAATATACGATTGTTTGGGTATTTATATCTACCTTTGCAGGCTACAAGTGATGTAAAAAAGGAGCTTTCGAATGAGCAATAAGACAAGTGACTATGAACTCACCGTCATAGTTCCGGTATATAACGAAGAAGAAAATATGGTCAGGCTCGAGAACACGCTTCTCGAATTCCTGCCCCTGTCCATAAAAAAGGCCTGCGTGCTCTTCGTGGACGATGGCTCGGGAGACCGCAGCCTCGTCAGGATCAGGGAATGCTGCACGCGCAACGAGGATTTCTTCTACATCAGCTTCGAGAAGAACCGCGGGCTGAGCGCGGCCCTGAAGGCCGGCATCGACTACAGTTTCTCCAAGTTCGTGGCCTATATGGACGCCGATCTGCAGACGGCACCCGCGGACCTGAACCTCCTGATGGCGGAACTGGAGAAGAAAGACTGCGCGATGGCCGTCGGGATACGCGCCAGACGCAAGGATTCATTCTTCAAGAAGCTGCAGTCGAAAATCGCGAACGGCTACCGGCGGATGATGACCGGCGACGGAGCCATAGACACTGGGTGCCCGCTGAAAGTGCTGCGCACCGACGCCGCTAAAAAGCTCCCTCTCTTCAAGGGGATGCACCGCTTCCTGCCGGCGCTGATAATGCTGCAGGACGGCGCTGAGTATGTGCAGGTCCCTGTCCGGCATTTCCCGAGGGAGGCCGGAAAGTCGAAATATCACCTCTGGAACCGCCTCTGGGGTCCGTTCATAGACTGTTTCGCATACCGATGGATGCGCAGCCGCTATATAAACTACAGACTCAAGGAAGGTAACCTGAGATGACCGCCGAGCAGCTGATACTCACCGGGATCGGGCTTCTGGCCCAGGGATTTTTCTCCGCGAGGATACTTGTGCAGTGGTACAAGTCCGAGAAGAGCAAGTCCCTGCAGTCCCCTACTCTCTACTGGGTATTCAGCCTGATGGGGTCCTACCTGATGTTCATCTACGGATGGGGGCGGAACGATTTCTCCATCATCACCGGACAGCTCATCACCTACTACATCTACATCTGGAACCTGAACGCCAAGGGACATTGGCGGACACTGCCCGCCCTGCTGAAGCTCATAATCGCCCTCACTCCGGTGGCGGCGTTGTGCTTCGTGCTGAAGGACGCGGGGCAGTTCTTCGACAATTTCCTGAACAACGAACTCATACCCGTCCCTCTGGTGATTTTCGGCACCGTAGGGCAGGCCATATTCTCCCTGAGATTCGTCTATCAGATCATCTACTCTGCGCGGAGGCATCAGTCATCGCTCCCGCTGCAGTTCTGGGCCATCAGCCTGCTGGGCTCGGGCATCATCATAATCTACGGCATATTCAGACTCGACATAGTACTCATCCTCGGGCAGAGTTTCGGTTTCCTGTCATACATAAGAAGCGTGATGATAGGTCTGAAAGCCCGCAATACAAGTGAAAAGCAATGAGACGGCACCCTGTACTGACCGGCATAATCTTCGTGTTCCTCTGTCTTCTCCCCCTGATGTCCGGCAGGGATTTCACTCCGGACAATGAGCTGCGCTACCTTCAGATAGCCGACGAGGCCATAGAAAACGGCAGCGTGTTCACCTTCACGAACGACGGCCGTCCCTACGCCGACAAACCGCCCCTCTTTCTGTGGCTGGTGATGCTGCTGCGATTGGCCGTAGGCCGGCATAGCATATTGCTTCTTTCGCTGCTCGCGTTCATTCCGGCGGCTGTAATCGCCTGTGTGATGGATAGATGGCTGATGCTCGCGTACGAGGAGAAGGGACGGAGCGCGGACCCCGGCACGCGGCTGGCGATGGTGCTGATGCTCTTTACGAGCGGGATGTTCTGCGGGACCTGTTTCTTCCTGCGTATGGATATGCTGATGACTATGTTCATCATCCTCGCATTCTACTCATTCTACAGGAGTTACACTTTCCGCCGAGACTCCTCCCTGCAGTCCTGGCTGCTGCCGCTGTGGATTTTCCTCGCGCTCTTCACGAAGGGTCCCGTCGGGCTTCTGATGCCGCTGCTGGGCATAGCCGTTTTCCTCATCATCCGCAGGGATGCGAAACTGCTCGGCAAATACTTGGGGTTCAAGACTTTCGGAGTCATCATTCTGCTCTGTGCGCTGTGGCTCGGAGGTGTCTGGCTCGAAGGCGGCAAGGAGTATCTCTATGAGCTGACGGTGCATCAGACGGTGGGGCGCGGCATAAACGCCTTCACCCACGCCAAGCCTTTCTGGTACTATTTCGAGGCGCTGCCGATTAATCTCGCGCCATACGTCCTCTTCAGTCTCCCGATAATAATCATCTCATACATAAAGTCTTACGGCAAGACCATAATGGAGTCTCTGCTGCTCTGTTCGGCTCTGACCACCTTCATAATGCTGTCCTGCTTCAGCTCGAAGCTCTCCATCTATCTGCTGCCTCTCGTCCCGGGTCTTACCTACTGCATTCCACTGGCCATCGAAAGGCTCGGCTGGAAGGGCTGGATGAGCGCCTGTCTGAAGACGACCATAGTGATTCTGAGCCTGATAGGACTGTTCGGACTTGTCGCCGTCCTCGTACTGCCGCATCTCGGTCCGCAGTCGGGGCCGGTCGGGGAGCTTCAGAATCTTCTGGGAACTATGTCTTTCCTAAGTTCTCCGGCGGTCATAACGGCTATGGCGATACTCTTCGCAGGCGGAGTTTTCAGCCTGCTGCTGTGTTCGAACAGGGCGCACTGGAGCGCTCCGGTAGCTTCGCTCGCGACCACGATTCTGCTTACCGTATTCGCCGCCTCGTTCACGATAAAGGAGATCAATCCCTACATCGGCTACGGTTCGCTCTGCGCTGAAGTTCCCGAGTCCGGAAGGGTCGTGACCCTCTTCGTGAAGCGCTCGGAGAATATGAAAGTCTATCTGCACCGCGACATAGTGCGTTACGAAAAGGACGTGGACGCATTCCTCGCGGCCGAGGCGCTCACCGATGAGCCGAGCACGCTGATAGTCACGACGGAGCGCATCGCCGAGAACCCCCGGCTGCAGGAATTCCTCCGCTCGCGCGGACAACGCAGAGTCACCGTCGGAGAGTATTCAGTCATAGAATATTAGAATTGGCCGCCTCATCGAAGGCGGCCAATCTGCATCTGTCTCCGCACCGCTAGCGGTTCAGAGCATCGGCGCTGGCGATGTAGCGGGCGAGCTCCTCGTCGCTGAGGTCATAGTCGCTCATTTCTCCCGACATATAGCGCTCGTACGCGGACATATCCACGAAACCGTGGCCGGAAAGGTTGAAGAGGATGGTCTTGGCCTCCCCTGTGCGGCGGCATTCGAGTGCCTCGTGCACCGCCGAGGCGATGGCGTGGCAGGATTCCGGAGCGGGTATGATGCCTTCGGTGCGGGCGAAAAGCACTCCGCAGCGGAAAGTCTCGGTCTGCTCATAATCCTGGGCCTCCATATAGCCGTCCTTCATCAGCTGGGACATTATGACTCCGGCACCGTGATAGCGCAGACCTCCCGCGTGAATGGTCGCGGGCTTGAAGGTGTGGCCGAGGGTGTACATCGGAAGAAGCGGAGTGAGTCCGGCCTCGTCTCCGAAGTCATATTCGAATTTACCCTTCGTGAGCTTGGGACAGGATGAAGGCTCCGCCGCGATGAAACGGGTCTTGCGGCCCTCGAGGATATTGTGGCGCATAAACGGATATGCGATGCCGCTGAAGTTCGAACCGCCTCCGAAGCAGGCGATGACGATGTCCGGATACTCTCCGGCCATCTGCATCTGCTTCTCCGCCTCAAGCCCGATGACGGTCTGGTGCAGGCAGACGTGATTCATCACCGAACCGAGAGTGTATTTGCAGTTCGGGGTGCTGACCGCGAGTTCAATGGCCTCGGATATGGCGCAGCCCAGGGAACCCTGGTCGTTCGGATTCGCGGTGATTATGTCCTTGCCGGCGCGGGTGGACATAGAAGGCGACGGGGTCACGGCCGCTCCGAAGGTCTGCATAATGGAGCGGCGGTAAGGCTTCTGGTTGAAGCTGGCCTTCACCATATAGACCGCGCATTCCAGACCGAATTTCTTCGCGGCGTAGGAAAGTGCGCCTCCCCACTGTCCGGCTCCGGTCTCAGTGGTGATATTGGTGACGCCCTGCATCTTCGCGTAATAGGCCTGTGCAAGGGCGGAATTGAGCTTGTGCGAGCCTGCGGGCGAGACGCTCTCGTTCTTGAAGTAGATGTGCGCCGGGGTGCCGAGGGCCGCTTCGAGCTCATAGGCCCGCACGAGCGGGGTGCAGCGGTAGGAGGCGTACTGCTCGCGCACAGGCTCCGGTATCGGAATCCACTCGTGCACCGTGTCGAGTTCCTGGCGGGAACATTCTTCGCAGAAAATCGGGAAGAGGTCTTCCGGGGCGAGCGGGGCGCGTGTCGCAGGATTCAGAATCGGAAGGGGCTTGTTCGGCATAATGGCCTGGATGTTATACCACGCCTGCGGGATTTCGCTCTCGGGGAGCAAAAATTTCTTCTGTCTCATAAGGATCAGTCAGTTAAGTCGTTTATAAACCTTGGCAGGCAGCGGGGAAGCACCCTTCGTGCGCATTGCCGGACGAAAGGTAAATAAAGATTTTTAATAATCAAAGAATTTCCTGTTTTCCGCGCTTTTTGGGGTTGATTTTGTGAACAGTTGATAATCACTATTGATTTCCCAAAAACGTTTTATCTTATTCCTTCGATGTGCTTCACGTCATTGCCGGCCCCGACCGGGAATCCCTTCGAGACACGGGATGCCCGAGCAGGTCGGGCATGACGTAACGCAAGTCGGGCATGACGCAGCATGCGACCCTTCACGTCATTCCCGGTCCTGACAGTGACAGACGGAATTCAGTCCGCAGCCGCAGCAGCCTTTACCGGAGCGTCTCCGCCTGTGGGAGAAATAAAAGGCTGCGGCCACGCAGAGCACGACCGCAACCAAAACTATGACACTTACAAAATTCATATTGCGTTTAGATTATCAATCTTTCCAATATGCAGCAAAGATATGCGCACACCCAGGCTGTCACGCACTGGAACACCACTATGAACGCGGCCCAGCCGGAGCCCAGCTCGCGCCGCGCAGCCGCGATGGCCGCCACACAAGGCGTGTAGAGCAGGCAGAAAACCAGCAGAGGCAGAGCAGTCATCGGGGTGAGCGTAGCCGTGACCCCGAGAAGCTCCATCGTGGAGACCACGCTTTCCTTCGCGAGGAAGCCGGAAATCAGCGCGGTGACTATCCTCCAGTCGCCGAGGCCCAGCGGCTCGAAGGCCGGGGCGATCAGTCCCGCGAGGCTGGCGAGCATACTCCCCTCCCCGTCCGTGACCATATTGAGCTTCAGGTCGAAAGTCTGCAGGAACCATATCACGAGGGTGGCCAGGAATATCACGGTGAAGGCGCGGGAGAGGAAGTCCTTCGTCTTGTCCCAGAGCAGATGGGCGAGGTTGCCCGGCTGAGGGAGACGGTAGTTCGGGAGTTCCATCACGAACGGCGCGGCCTCCGCATCGCGTTCCACTTTCTTCATCACAAGAGCCACGATGACTCCTACTGCTATGCCCGTCAGATACAGGCAGATGAGCACCAGACCGCCGTGTCCCGGGAAAAATGCGCTGCTGAGAAAGGCATAGATGGGAATCTTCGCGGAGCAGCTCATAAAAGGAGTCAGCAGCACGGTCTTGCGGCGGTCACGCGCAGACGGGAGAGTCCGCGACGCCATTATGCCTGGCACGCTGCAGCCGAGTCCGATGAGCAGAGGCACTATGCTGCGGCCTGAAAGGCCGATCCTGCGGAGAACCCCGTCCGTAACGAAGGCCACGCGGGCCATATAGCCGCTGTCTTCAAGCAGAGAGAGGAAGAAGAAGAGGACTATGATTATGGGCACGAAACTCACCACAGCTCCAACTCCGCCGAAGACGGCGTCCACCACCAGAGACCTCAGGGCCGGAGTCACGTCGGCTCTTATGAGCGCATCGCCCACGACTCCCCCCAGCCAGGAGATTCCCCTGTCCAGAAGGTCCTGGAGAGGAGCTCCCAATACATCTATGGAAAGCCATATCGTAAGGGCCATCACCGCGATGAAGATAGGGATGGCGGTCCAGCGGCCCGTGAGCACGCGGTCTATCTTAACGCTGCGGCGGTATTCCCGGCTTTCGTGGGGTTTCACCACGGTCTTTTCGCACAGGCGGCGGATGAAGCTGTAGCGCATATCCGCCATCGCGGCGTGGCGGTCCATACCGCGCTCGGCCTCCATAAGGGAGATGTCGTCCGAGATGACTTTCTTCTCCTCCTCGCTGAGTCCCAGACGGGCGATGACGGCCTCGTCGTCCTCGATAAGGCGGGAGGCGGCGAAACGGGCGGGCATTCCGGCCGCTTCGGCGCGGCTCTCGACAAGGTCCATTATGCTGTGAATGCAGCGGTGGACCGCACCTCCGAAATCATCCTTGTCGCAGAAGTCCTGTCTTGCCGGGGCTTCCCGGTAGCGCGCCACGTGCACCGCGTGCTCGACGAGTTCCCCGATGCCCTCGTCCTTCGCGGCGGAGACGGGCACCACCGGGATGCCGAGCAGACGCTCCATTTCATTCACGCGGATCGAGCCGCCGTTGCCGCGGACCTCGTCCATCATATTCAGCGCGAGCACCATAGGAATGCCCAGCTCCATCAGCTGGACGGTAAGGTACAGATTCCGTTCGATATTGTTCGCGTCCACCACGTTTATGATGCCGCGGGGTCTGCTGTTTATGAGGAAGTCGCGCGAGACGAGCTCTTCGGAAGTGTAGGTCGAAAGCGAATAGATGCCGGGCAAATCCGTGACGAGAGTGTCCGGAGCACCCTTTATGACTCCGTCCTTGCGGTCCACGGTGACGCCAGGGAAATTGCCCACGTGCTGATTGGACCCGGTCAGGACGTTGAATAGTGTAGTCTTGCCGCAGTTCTGCTGCCCCACGAGAGCGAAGGTGAGGATTTCTCCTTTCGGGAGCGGGTTCTCGTGGTCCTTCGAATGATAGCGTCCCGCCTCTCCCAGTCCCGGATGCGCATTGTGCTCGTGGAGCGAGAGGTTATAGCCGAAATTGTCGGGAGCCGAGCTGTCCTGGGCGGTACGCACTTCTATCTCGGCGGCTTCGCTCAGCCGTAGCGAGAGGGTATATCCGTGTACAAGCACTTCGACGGGGTCGCCCATCGGAGCGAATTTCAGGACTTTCACGTCCAGTCCGGGGATGAGTCCCATATCCAGCAGATGCTGTCTGAGCGCACCGCCCGCGCCCACCGCGAAGATGGTCGCAGACTGTCCCTGTTTCAAGTCTCTAAGTGTCATTTACTTATCTATTCAGGCCGGAGGCCTTGCTTTCTTCCGGCCGCAAAGTTAGATAAGTCCCGCACGGGTGTCAATCACCAATAATGGTGATTTTCTCCGCCCGGCTCAGAGCTTCGCTGTGCGCGTTCACGAGATACACGATCGACACATACGGGATGCCGCTGTGCGAGGAGAGTCCGATTTCGCAGGTGCGCGAATTCGAGTAGCCGTACTTGATGCCTGCTTCTTCTATCTGCGGGCGCAGCTTTCGCAGCGCCCAATCATTCAGTCCCGGGTGCATCATTCCCTTGTCGCCCGCAAAGCCGCAGCACCCCACTCCTTCGGGTATGAGCACCCGGCCGGAGCAGAGCGAGGCTAGGGAGTACAGAGTGTCCTTCAGACCCATAAGTCTCATCGAACAGGTGACGTGTATAGCCACCGGCTCGTCCGTGCGGGTGATCCGGAGTCTGTTGAGCAGGAAGGTGAGGATGAATTCGGCGGGTTCGTAAAGCTTGAGACTCTTTATGTGCGTGCGCATATGGTGCAGGCAGGGACTCTGGTCGCAAAGTATCGGATAGCGGCCGCCTTCGGAGGCCTTGAGCAGCGCAGCTTCGGTCTCGGCGAGCTTGCGCTCCGCGATGTCCGGCATACCCTTGCTTTCCCAGATGGTGCCGCAGCAGAGACTGTCCATCCCCTCCGGGAAGATTACCTCGCAGCCGGCTTTGTGCAGCAGGTCCAGAGTCTCTTCCACGAGGGGGCGAAGGCCCTTGACCCCGGCGGGGAGTCCCATCATCCTGTTGAAGCAGGAAGGTAGATAGACTACGCGCAGCGGAGAGCTGACTCCGGCGGCCTGAGCAGGTCTGAACCTGTATGCGCGAGGGGTGGACGGAGTCCAGAGCGGGATGCCGAGGCCCCTGTGGAGACCGGAGCAGAGTCCGGCCATAAGCTTGTCCCCCATTATGAAACGTCCGAATTCCGCCAGATGCAGCAGTCCCCTGATGGAGGAGCCGGTGAGGGCGAAATGCTTCGCCGCCCAGTTCCACCCCTTGTAGCTCAGGGAAGAGGAAGGAGTCCGTTGGCGGCGCAGTTCGTGCGTAAGATCCGCGACGTTTATGCCCATAGGGCAGGACATCGAGCAGAGTCCGTCGCCCGCGCAGAGTTCATCGCCGGGGAGGAGGTATTGGACGTGCAAGCGTCCGGCGAGAGAGAGGGATTCGGGATTCTGCGTGTCGGCTTCGAGAGAGGCTATGCTTCTGCGCACGGCGATGCGGGTGCGCGAGGAGAGAGCATAGCCGCAGCTGACGCAGTTCACCTCGCAGAAGCCGCACTCGATGCACTTGTTCAGCTTCGCGAACGCCTCGCGGTTCTGCGCCGGAGCGCCCTCGGGAGCCTTGAGCTGCGGAAGAGTCTTGAGGTCGCGGATGAAACATTCGGGGTCGTCGTTGAAGATGACTCCCGGGTTCAGAAGTCCGGAAGGGTCGAAGGCCCGCTTCACGCGCTTCATTATCGAGAAGATGCGCTCGCCCCATTCGAGGGAGACGAAGGGCGCCATATTGCGTCCCGTGCCGTGCTCGGCCTTCAGCGAACCGTCGTAGCGGACCGCGACCATCTGCGCGACATCCCTTATCATCGCCTCGTAGCGCGCGATGTCTGCGTCAGTCTCGAACGACTGGTTTATTATGAAATGGAAATTGCCCTCAAGGGCGTGTCCGTAGATGCAGGAGTCATCGTAGCCGTGCTTGTCCAGCAGGTCGGAGAGGTCCGCGGTGGCCTGCGGCAAGTCGTCGATGTGGAAGGCCACGTCCTCGATGATGCAGGTCGTTCCCTCGCGGCGCAGGGCGCCCACGGTCGGAAAGATGCCGGAGCGGAGCGCCCAATAATGCGCCGCCTCGGCCGCGTCCCGGGTGAAGCGCACCGGCTCCACAAGCTCGAATCCGCTGACTGCCCGCGTGATGGCGTCGATGTTCGAGCACAGCTGCTCCTCGCTTTCCGCGCAGGTTTGCGTGAGCACGGCGGTCAGGTCGGGACATTTACAGCTCTCCAGGTGAGGGTCGCTTACGGAGGTCAGCGAGCGCAGGTCCAGCAGTTCCGCGGCCGAGACGCTGAGCGGCTTCATAGCGAGTACGGCGCGGGCCGCAGTGCTCTTGTCCGGGAAATAGATCATCGCGCAGGCCGAGAAAGGCTCGATCGGGAGCGTGCGCATCGTGACTTCGCTGACGAAGCCGAGCGTACCCTCCGAGCCGACCATCAGATGCGCAATCAGCTCGAAATCATCGTCATACTCCAGGAAAGGGCGCAGATTCAGACCCGTGACATTCTTTATCGAGTATTTGTATTCCAGACGGGCGCGCAGTTTCTCGTCCTCACGTATCTCTTTGCGGATGGCCGCCAGGGCGTCCAACATCTCCCTGTGTCCCCGGGCGAATTCCGTGCGGCTCGCCTCGTCCGCAGTGTCCAGGATGCTTCCGTCCGCGAAGACAATGTGGGCGCTGATGAGAGTTCTGTCAGAATTGGCGTGCGTGCCGCAGCTCATACCGGAGGCGTTGTTCGCCACTATGCCGCCCACCATACAGCTGCCGATGGAGGCGGGGTCGGGGCCGAAGCGGCGGCCGTAGGCCTTCAATATGCGGTTCACTTCTCCGCCGACCAGGCCGGGCTGCAGGGTGATGCTCTCCGCTCCGGGGCTTACGCTCCATTTCTCCCAGTTCTTGCCGGCTACCAGAAGTACGGAGCCGCTGATGGATTGGCCGGAGAGCGAAGTGCCGGCCGCCCTGAAAGTGACGGGAATGCCGTATCTGGCGGCTGCTGCGAGCACCTGCGAGACTTCTTCCTCGCTGCTGCTGCGGATTACGGTCTTCGGGGTGATGCGGTAGCAGCCGGCGTCCGTACCCCAGGCTATGCGGTGCAGCTCGTCGGTGTAGATTCTCTCGCGGGGAATCCGCTTCTCTATGTCGCTTAGAAAACTATTATGGTCGCTCATCGTGGTAGTGTGTATTCTGATGTGGATGTGATTTCCGGGAGCGGGGCCGGGGTCGCGTAGGCAGCCGCAATGCTGTCGGCTATGCCGGCTCCGTTGCGGAAGAAGTCGGCGGCGCGGAAGATTACCCCTCCTTTTACCTTGGCGCAGGAGCGCGCCATCGCGCACTGCCTCAGGAACACTCCCGCATCATCGAAGCCCGCATCGCCGGTGCCGAAGCGGTAGGCCGGGTAGCCGACGAGCATCGGGACATCGGCGGTGTGCTCCGAGAACCACTGCAGGCGCGGGGTGAAATAGTCCACCGGCGCGTCCGGCGACCAATAGAGCTGAGGTATTATCATATCCGTCAATCCCTTGCTGCAGATGTCCTCTATGTCGAAGTACATAGCGTCGCGGCAGTATTCGTAGTTTCCTGCAGGGCTGATGGAGAAGATGACGGAGGGGTCTGCCTTTCTGACCGCTTCGCGGGCGAGCCGCACCATTTTCTCAACATTGTGGCGGCGGAACTCCTCTATGTCCGCCTCGCCTTCCCCGTAGCACTGGAAGTATTTCTCGTCGCCCATAAGCTCTCCGGCCTGCAGGGCGGGGTAGAAATAGTCGTCGAAGTGTATCCCGTCCACGTCGTAGCGGCTCACAAGGTCGGTGATGATCCGTGCGATGCGCTCGCGCACCTGCGGGAGGGCGGGGTTGTATATGCGGACTTTCGCATAGTCGAGGGTGAGTTCCGCCGGAATCAGCCGGTCGAGCGGAGGAAATTCTGCCTGAGGGCCCTCGCGCTTGGCGATGCGGTAAGGATTCATCCAGGCGTGGAACTGCATTCCCCGGGCGTGCGTTTCGTCTATGAGGAATCTCAGGACATCGTATCCGGGGTTCCTTCCCCGCTCGGAGGTGATCGATGCGCACCAGGGTTCGATGCCGGAGTCATAGAAGGCGTCCGCCAGCGGACGGACCTGGAAGAAGACCGCGTTTATGTTCAGTTTCTCGAAAATGTCGAGATAGCGCCGGTAGAGTTCTTTCTGGCCTTCCTCGTCATATATGCCCATAGGCCAGTCGAGCTCTTCCACGGTGCTGACCCAGACGCCGCGCAGTTCCGGCATCGCCGCGAGAGGGGCGGCTTTGCGCTCCCGTCTCACGGAGTCGAGCGCCGCGCTGCGGCTCAGGGTGGCGGCGGGTCCGATTTTATCCCGCTGGTTCAGGCCGTCCTTCTCCGGAGCCTGCGCGTGAGCGTCACCGTTCCGGATGGTCAGAGTGTCGCTCTCCCGGACCTCCCGGGTGCCTGAGGAGTTCTCTCTCTCCCGGACCTCCCGGGTGTCGGACGCTTTGGCACGCCCGGTCCTGCTTTCCTCCGGTACCTCGGAGGAAATCTTTTCGCAGGTCTGGGCGGTCGAGAATATCAGGACAGCAGCGAGAAAAAGCGGAGAGAATATCGGAACTTTCATCGGTCAGCGTTATTTGAGCGCAAATATACTTCCTTTTTCCGCTGATTGTTCCGCCTTCCCCACTTCTTTTCCCGGCTGTCACAGATTGCCGGTCAAGCCGGCAATGACGTGAACGTCGGGGCCGGGAATGACGTGAAGGGTCGGATTGGGAATGACGGTTTGCGTCATGCCCGACCTGCTTTGTCGTCATGCCCGACCTGCTCGGGCATCTCCTTGCGCTATTTTACCTTTATGGTGGAACTGGACCCGGCTCCCCCATAGGTACAGAAGGCGTAGCCGGTGCCTGCGGAAAGAGCCGTGACCAGACCCGTCGGACTGATGCTGAAGCACTGGTCGCCCCGCTTTCCCACGCTCCATTCCACTTCCTTGTCAGAGGTGACATCGAAATCAATGACATTCACCGGAACCCCGTCCTCATAATAGCTGACCCTGTACATAGCCTTCAGCTGCGCAGTTTCGCCGACCGCAAGGGTGACTTCGGCCGGAGTCACGGACAGTTCACTTAATGTGGTCCTTCCGGACCCGACGCGGACAGTACAGGAAGTTTCCACCCGGCCGTCCCAGGAAGTCGCGGTGAGAAGACCGGACTTCCCGATCTGAGCATCCTCGGCACAGGACAGCGTAACCGTGTTTCCGATGGCGGAGTAAGACAGGCCGACATCGCTCAGACCGCTGTCGGACAGGACATATCCGAAGTCGGCGGGGCTGAACTTCAGCTCCAGACTCATTTCCTTCCCCGGCATAACGTTCAGCAGCGAAGAGGTGAAATACATACTGCGCGTATCCGTCCAGTCGGAGGCGGTGATCTTCCAGTTCCCCTCCTTTCGCATATTGTCCTCGGAAGGGATGAAAGTCAGCCGGTAAAGGCTGTTGCGCCGCAGGTCGAAGTTCGAGCTGTTGTCACTGCCGAGATACATCCGGTAGGAATCCCGTCCGCTGTAGCCCGGCGAGCTGTAGCTGCCCTCGACCTCGAGATAGGTGCAGAGGTCCGCCTTCGAAGAAAGGTTCTCGGGAGTTTTCGCCCAGGGGTCGCCGTTTCCCGGCAGCAGGTCTCCCTGCATATTCTCAAGCACATAGAAGCAGACGCTTCCGCCCGAATTGAAGACCGCAAGGTCCTCCTCCCCGGCCACATCCCCGTCTCCCGCATCGGCTGCATCGGAGATTTTCTGTCCTTCCGCGAAGGGTCTGATTCTCGACGGACAGTTGCGGAGTCTCACCGAATCCGCAGTGAAGTTGCCGTGCAGGGACATCAGAGACTTGTCCAGTGTCAGGAGAAGTTTAGCCACCAGGCGCGTCAGCTCGATGCTGACTTCAGCGTCCCTCCCGGTGACTGTCCATTCCTTCACCCCCGCCATAGGCAGTCCGCAGGGGAAATGCTCTGACAGATTCGCGCTGTATTCCCAGCCGAGTATGTCCGCTTCGGAGGAGAGACCGGTGATCTCGGAAGGATGGTTCGCGAAAGCGTAAAGACGATAGGTCTCCCCCACCCTTCCCTTGAAGCTCACGGGGAATCCGCCTCCGCTGAACACATCGTCCACTATGTCTCCGTCGGCATCCGTAACGAAGAGCTGGACTGCTGTGATCTCGTCTTCCCCGGTCAGGCAGGAGCTTCTGCTTAGACTGAAGCTGTCCAGAGTGAAGGAAACTCTGACTCCACCGCATTCGCCGCCCTCCTTATGACAGGAGAGCAGCGTCGCGAGAAGAAGCAGTATGATAGGCACTTTTTTCTTCATAATGATGGTAATAAGCAGTTCCACAAAGCTTTCCGGGGACTGCGGTTTAGCGATAATTCAAATAAAAAACAAGTTATTCTCTATGAATCACTTATATGGTCTTACGGAAAGAGTCTCCGCCGTCCCATTCCTTCACGGTAATCACGGCGTCGGTCTTGGTGTAGTCGATCTCTATGTATATATCCTTGAGATCTACGGCGTTCCAGTCATAGCCGGTGCCGTCGATGTGGTCTCCGAGCGCTATGCTGTCTATCAGTTTGCCGCTGCCGCGGTCGTAGATTTCCAGAGCGAGACTCTTGTCGCTCTGCCTCGGAATGCGGAAGCGGTGAGGACTCGTCAGGTCCTGCTCGGGCAGTTCCAAGCAGAACGCCCCCCGGCTCGGGGCCAGAACATCTATGGACAGCCCGTTCGTGCTTCCCTTCACCTTGAGCTTCGGGATGCCGGAGGGGGAGTCCCCTTCCTCCGGCCAGAGAAATTTCAGATAGACGGTGGAATACTGCTTGTGCAGGTCCACACATTCCCGGGCCTGCTCCCCGCCCGTGTCCACTACCGCCGAAAAGGCGTAGATGCTGTCAGCCTGATCCCCGTAGGAAATCAGAAGCGACCTGTCCTTCACCGAACGGCTGTTCCGGACGGTGAGAGCGGATACCGTGACTTCTCCCCGGGGAACCCGGATTTCGATGCTGTCCGGACAGCTGCCCGGCGTGAACGTCTCCCTGTAGCAGTTTTCCGGACTATAGACCGAGACCATCAGTTCCTCCGGAGCGCTTACTATATCATCGAAGGCGCGTCTCAGGTCCAGACTCAGATAGCAGGGGCAGTCGTCCCTGTACTCTTTCACGGAACAGGATACGGCGGAGACCATTGCCGGGAGCAGCAGCAGTGTTAGAGCTTTTCCGGTCATCGCAGGCTAAATTATTACGCTGGAGCTGGTTCCCGTTTCCCAGTCGGCGACGGTAATGGTGAATTTTGCGTCAGCCGTCACTACCGGTTCATAAGGATTAGCCGTTCCACGCTTGGTGACGGTAAGGTCCGTGACAGTATAGATCTTGTTCCTTTCCAGTATGGGAAGTTCCAGAGAGTAGTACCCGGGAGTCCCTCCCAGAGTGGTCTCGACCACCAGCCGCGTCTTTCTCAGAGACCATTCTCCCGTGGTGTAATTCTCCATAACCGGATTCGGATAGGAATAGAAAGTGTGCGCTGCGGTGTATGGGGTCGCCTTGGTGACGGTTATATTCAGTCCGGTGTCCTGCGTCAGGGCCGCCGCCGGATTCCCGGAGTCGAGCCTGAGCTTGTTCACCCACTCATACTCCTCCCTTTTCTGAGACATAGCGTAATTGTTGCTCGCCACCACATTTATGAGATATATGCCCGTGATCTTGAACTCCAGACCCGCAAGATACGGGGAGGAGAAATCGGTCTTGACATTTTGTATCACCACCTTGGACACAAGCCTTTTTACGGTGATGCTGACCGCTTGGTTGGCCTTCACTTCCGAGACGGTGGTCTCTCCGACCATCTGCAGAGCAGCCGGAGAGTTGTCCTGCAGACGGCTTACGGTAGCGAGCAGGGCATCCCTGGTATCGATTTCCTTTCCGAGATCCGGACAGTTCGCAAGGGCTATGAAGTACTTTCTGCCCGTGGTGACATTGACCGTGAAGGTCGATTCGCTCCCCTTGGCGTAGGATTCGATTTCGCTTTTTTCATTGAACACGAAAAGCTGCAGGTCGGAGACTGCCGCATCGTTTCCGACATCGGCTGCCGGCACGCGCGTCGCCGCCGCTCCGTCGATTCTCACCGTCACCGCCACGTGTTTTGCATTTTCAGCGGCATTCTCTTCTTCTGTAGTCTGGAAACGGCTGCAGGCTGCGGCCACAACAAGCAGGAGGGCCGCGATAGGGATTCTGATTTTCATAGTTGTATTTTGATTGTTTTTAAATGGTGTTCCGGAAAAAGGATTCCGGTTTTTATATTGTTTTTGAAATTGGTTCTTGAGCCGGTGCAGTGCCTGTCGGGCGGAGTCCGCCCCGGAGCAGCTAAAGCCTTTCCGTCCAGCTGCTCCCGTCAGACCAGTCGCGCACCGTCAGGTCCGCGCTGAGGGCGTCTCGTCCGTAAGGCGTGTCCGGCGTGGGGCTGCCCTTCCCGCTGAGCGTCAGAGTCTCGATGGTATAGGTTCTGTTTCTGAGAATCTCCGGAAAAGTCACGGAGTAGTAGCAGAGTTTCCCGCCCAGCTCCGCTTCGAGCACGAGACGGGTCTTCCGAGGACTCCAGCTCCCACCGGCGCTGTCACCCTCGCAGAGGTTCGGATAGCAGTAGAAGCTATGCTCCACGCTGTAGCTTCCGCCATTGTCGAGCCGTATGTCCAGAGAGCGCTCGCTCAGCAGGGCATCCGCTCCGCCGGAGGAAAAACCGCTCCGGTTCAGCCAGAGGGAAGAGTCGGCAGTGCCGTCATAACGCAGGGAAGCGGCCACGTTTATGAGATACATCCCCTTGATTGTCAGCGGCCTTGCGGCCAATCCCTCCACATCGAAGCTCCTCGTTATCTTCTTTACTCCCAGCCTCGCCACCAGCCTCACCAGAGAGATGTCCACAGCGGTTTCCGCAAGGATGTCCAGAACCGAGCTTCCGCACATCACGAAACTGTCCGGGGAGTTGTCCGTAAGAAGACTCACCCGGGCGAGCAGGGCCTCCTCGCTCGGCACATCGCAGAGGTCGGGAGCGTTGGCTACCGCCCACAGACGTTTCCCCTTTCCCGCCGTGACTCTCACGCTGAGGCTGCCGCCACCGCTGCCGCTGCCGGCCGCATCGGCGGAGCCGTCGGAATTGAAGACAAGCACCTGAAGGCTGTGCACGGCCGCTTCATCCCCGGCGTTCACGCCCGAGGCCCGCGTGACGAGTCCGGAGACTGTCACCGTGGCGGCCTCGCTTACGACAGTCTGCGGAGAGTCCGGCTCCGAAACGCCGTGCGGAGAGCAGGCGCAGACCGCCAGAGCTATGACTATAAATACCTTTCTCATAATTCATCTTCTTTATACAGGTCTTCGTTCAGACCGTATTTCTTTATCAGACCGGATATTTCGGGGTCCAGGTTTCCCCTGTGCACCAGTGAGGGGTCTGCCGCGCAGGCCGCAAGATATCTGGTGACCGCATTGGACTCGTCCCCCTCGCGGGAATAGAGTACGGAAAGCAGGTAGTCCACCCTGGCGCTCCGGGGTTCGCCGAGCAGGATATGCTTCGCTGCCGAATTATAGTCGGCAAGGGTCAGCGCCAGAGCCGCATTATAGTCCCTGTAGGGCCTGAGGATTTCCAGAGCCGTCTGATAGTCGTGTTCCATCAGTGCGGAGACTCCCCTCATATAGGCCGTGTCCAGAACCTCGGTGTGTACGGTATCCTTCTGCATATTCCTGCGGCTCAGATGGAAGTCGAAGCGCACGGTGCGCAGCTGCGGATAGATGTCTTTCAGAAGATGCGCATAATACGGCATCTTTCTCATCTCCGCCTCCCTTATGTCCGGATTCCCGAGAGAGGAAAGGGCGCAATAGGAGTCGTAATCTGCATTGCTCATCAGCGGATCGCGCCTGACCAGCGAATCCAGAGCCTCCCAGTTCTCGGACCTTCCCCTCGAAATGAAGGGGATGCGCTCCGTGCTTGTCCTCGCCTGCGAATAGCTGCGGTCCAGATTATAGAAGTAACCGTCGCTGCGTATCAGAGAGTCCCTGTAGCGGCTTATGTAGCTCTGGAAATACTCCGAGACGGCTTCGCTTCTACGGCGGGTCAGACGGGCGTTCGTCTCCAGGCTTCCTTCGGGAGATGACGAGGCTCCGACAATGATGGAGTCGAGAAAGAATACTTCGCTGTCCAGAAGCTGGGCCAGCCGATGGCGTATCTTCCGTATCTCCTGATAGTTGTCCGAGAGTCCTGGCAGTATTTCCGCCCTGCCCTGCTCGAAGTCTATCCTGTACGAGTCGAACTGCGAAACCTTTCTTTCGATCACCTTGGTGACATAGCGCTCCCGGGAGTCCACCAGACTGCTGAGGGAACTTATATAGAAGGTAAGCGGCGCTCCCCTCGGCATCCTGTATATGCGCTTGTCCTGCTCGAAGATGTCTCCGTCCAGAATCACGTCTATCTTGCGGAGTTTCGGACGGGTCAGGACAGTCTGGACGTAATTGTAGATGAAATCCCCGTTGATATCGGCGATGACCGTGTCGAGCCTCAGGCCTTCGGAGACAATGGGGGCCTTCACATACTTGCGGTACTTCCTGTCGGAAGCGGCATACCGCCTGCGGTTCCGTCTGACCCTCATCCAGTTCGTGTAGTGCTCCACCGCCTGCCTCTGAGTCACGCCGTAAACTGAGGCGAACGCCTCGTCCGACACATAGCTCGTATCGCTCTTCATCGCGTAAATCTCCGGCAGATTCCTTTCCAGAAAGACCTCCAGCTGATGCAGGTCTATGAATTTCACGGTATCCGTGACTATGGTCGAGAGAAACCTCCGATACTGCTCGTAGCCTCGCAGCTGCGCCTTCCGGTAGCTTTTGCCGGTGACCAGGACCGGGTCCAGAGACACGCTGTCGGAAAGGTAGAACATCTTGGGCCGGAAACGGAGCTGCCAGCGGCTGTCCTGCAGGGCGGCGGGCACACGGATCTGAAACTCGAGGTCTATCTTCCCGTGCCGTTCCGCCACATTCCTGAACCGGGCTGTGACCATAGCCGCATCCAGCACATCGTTCGCCACCATATCCCCGTCATCGTCCCGTATGGCCTTCATTATGATAGTTTCCCTGCCGTCCGGAGAGATCACCAGGAGCGAATCGGAGGACCTGCCGGGAATCCCGACCTCCGGCGTACTCTGCTCGCGAGTGAGCGCGAGCACGGGAGCGGAGCGGGAGTTCCGCAGCTTTTCCGCCTTTCTCCGTGTGGCACAGGAAACTACCGTAAGCATACAGAGGGCTGACAATATGAAAGCTTCTGTTTTCATCCGGGTTCAGAATTCGTAGTTGAATTCTTCCGTGTCTATCTTCTGCAGCTTGTATGCGCTGACGTCGCAGACAGTCCTCTCCACGCCGTCTCCCCCGAGGAACCGCTGGTTCCGCAGCCGTCCCACCACGTAGAGGCGGTCGCCCTTCTGTATGGAGGCCAGGTCCGGAAAAGCCTTGTTCTCCCAGGCCGAGATGCTGTGCCAGGTCGTCTCTATCACCGGATCCCCGTCCTTGCTCTTGTACACGTAATTCGTCACGAGAGAAATCCTCGCCACCTTCTTGTCGGAAAAGGTCTGCACCCTGATGCTTCCCACAGTTCCCTTCAGTTCGATTCTGTTCAGTTGTTCCATAATCCAAGTCTTTAAATTTATCCTCCGCAGCGGTGCGCGCTTCCGAGGGAGGCCGGGGACAAAGGACGTGACCCCGGAGGTGAATTCCAAGCGGATTCAAGAAAGTTCTCTCCTTTTTTTACCTTTCCTTAATATTCAGAAAAAAACGCCTTTTTTTCTTGAACGGACCGCTCGGGGACATAGGGCGGCCGCGGATTCAGAAAAAGGGACAGGAATTAAAAAAGGGGAACTCCCCCGGGCGGGAAAATAAAAACCCCGGGAGATAATCTTGAATCCGTGAGGTTATTCCGGAACGGGGACCCATCTTTGCCATCCCCGGAGAAGCTGCTTCGGGACGGCATCTGAAACCATTTCAAACACTAAACTATGGCATACACCAAGACACAGACAGGAACGCGCCTCTGCCTGGAATGCGGAGACGCTATCGAGTACGGACGGGTCACGAAGAAGTTCTGCTGCGAGGAGTGCAGGAACCGCTACCACTACAAACTGAACAGAAACTATCGGAACACGCACCTGAGAGTTTCCAGAGCTCTGGAGAAGAACCACGAGGTGCTGGAGCGGCTCCTGGAGATGAGCGTGGTGTCCATCGGCCTGGAAGAGCTGGCCGGACTCGGCTTCGACCCTTCGTATATGACGGCCTGCAGAAAAGAAGGCCCCCATATCGAGTACCGCTGCTACGACATCAAATATTATAAGTCAGACAGGAGAGTCTACTCTCTGGAGAGGGTCATCCGGCGAAGACCGGAGGCCGGCGATTCCTGAAAAGGGAGGTCGGCACTATGCCCGGGAGTTCTTCACCTTCGAAGGGTCCTTGAAAAGTATCATAAAGAGTATGGCCACGACCAGAGCATAAGCCGCGAACACGTACCAGGCCGCCGCCCAGTCGGCCGCCTCACCGGCTGCCTGAGGGTTATAGACCAGGGCGTTGACCACCTTGCCGGCCGCGTAGGTTCCGATGGAAGCGCCGAGACCGTTCGTCATAAGCATAAAGAGTCCCTGGGCGCTGGAGCGCATCTCCTTCGAGGTGTTCTCGTTCACGTAGAGCGAGCCGGAAATGTTGAAGAAGTCGAACGCCACGCCATACACTATGCAGGAGAGAACGAAGAGCCATACGCCGGAACCAGGATTGCCCAGACCGAAGAAACCGAAGCGGAACACCCAGGCGAACATCGCGATGAGCATTACTTTCTTGATGCCGAACTTCTTCATAAAGAAAGGAATGAGCAGAATGCAGAGGGTCTCGGACATCTGCGAGAGGGAGATCAGCGCGTTGGCGTTGCGGGCTCCCCAGGCGTCAGCGAACTCCGGCTGCTCGGTGAAGGAGGTGATGAAAGTGTTCGCGTAGCCGTTCGTTATCTGCAGGGAGGCTCCCAGAAGCATCGAGAAGATGAAGAATATGGCGAACTGTCCCTGACGGAAGAGCTTGAAGGCGGAAAGGCCCGTAGCCTCGGCGAAAGACTGCTTCGCCGCATCCTTAGGCTTGCAAGGGCAGTTCGGCAGGGTGAGGGCGAAGGCGCAGAGCACAAGGCTCAGCACTCCCGAGGTGAGGAACTGATTATATGTGTGCTGATACTGGATTCCTTCTCCGTTTCTCATAAAGTTCACGAAGAGCATACAGCAGATGAAACCGACGGTTCCGAACACGCGGATCGGAGGGAAATCCTTCACGGGGTCCTTGCCGCAGACTTCCAGAGCATTATAGGCCACGGAGTTGGATATGGCGATGGTCGGCATAAAGAAAGCCACGTTTATGGTGTACAGGGCATAGAAGACCCCGAACTGCATCGCCGCTCCGGCGGACATCGCATAGAGTCCGGCCGCTATCATCGACACACCGGCGATTCCCTGGCAGAGGGAGAGCACTTTCTGCGCGGGAATCCATTTGTCCGCGACTATGCCCATAATGGCCGGCATAAAAATGGATACGAAGCCCTGGGTGGCGAAGAAGAGCCAGATCTGGGCCCCGAAACCGGACTTGGCGAGAAAACTTCCCATAGAAGTGAGATACGCTCCCCAGATGGCATACTCCAGGAAGTTCATAACGATGAGCCTGAGGCTGATGTGCTTGTCTTTCATTTTGAGATTCTTTGAGGAGACAAAAATAATGAATTGCTTGAATTTTTGCTATCTTTGGGAGTTTTTATGAGACTGTAAAGATGAAATTCACCATAAGCGCCGTCGACAGCGCCTCTTCCGCAAGATGCGGAGTCATACACACTGACCACGGGGATATCCATACCCCGATTTTTATGCCAGTGGGTACAGTAGGCTCCGTCAAAGGCGTGTACCACAAGGAATTGAAAGAGGACATCGGCGCGGAAATCATTCTTGGAAACACCTATCACCTCTATCTCCGCCCCGGTCCGGACACGCTCCGCAAGGCGGGCGGACTGCACCGCTTCGAGCATTGGGACCGTCCCATCCTGACCGACAGCGGCGGCTTCCAGGTGTTCTCCCTGACCCCCATCCGCAAGCTGACTCCGGACGGGTGCACCTTCGCATCCCACATAGACGGCTCACGCCATACCTTCACCCCTGAGAACAACGTCGATACCCAGCGCATCATAGGCGCTGACATTATGATGGCTCTGGACGAATGCTGTCCGGGGGACGCGGACTTCGCCTACGCGAAGAAGTCCCTGAAGCTCACGCAAGGCTGGCTCGAGCGCTACGCGAAGCGCTTCGCCGAGACGGAGCCGCTCTACGGCTACAGCCAGAGCTTCTTTCCGATCATCCAGGGCTGCGTCTATCCCGAGCTGCGCAAGATGGCGGCAGAGCACGCCGTGGGCTTCGATGCCGACGGTTACGCCATTGGAGGTCTCGCCGTGGGCGAGCCGACGGAGAAGATGTACGAGATGCTCGAGCTCGTCTGCCCGCTGATGCCATCCGACCGCCCGCGCTACCTGATGGGAGTCGGCACTCCGGCGAATATTCTGGAGGGCATCGCGCGGGGCGTGGATATGTTCGACTGCGTGATGCCTACGCGCAATGCGCGCAACGGTATGCTCTTCACCTGGAACGGCATAATGAATATGCGCAACGCCAAGTGGGCGGACGACTTCTCGCCGCTGGACCCTTCGGGGACCTCGTTCGTGGACAGCTATTATACGAAGGCCTACCTGAGGCATCTTTTCATCGCGGGCGAAATGTTCGCGGCTATGATAGCGAGCGAGCACAACCTCGCCTTCTATCTCGACCTCGTGCGGACGGCCCGCCGGCACATACAGGACGGCGACTTCCTCTCCTGGAAGGAGGCTGCGGTAAAGAAACTCACCGACAGACTGTAGCGCGTATGGAATTTCGCATAAAGAAACTGGACTGGTACATATTCAAGAAGTTCATCCTGACCTTCGTCATCGCCCTGATTCTGATCATCGGAATCGTCATAATCTTCGACATCAGCGAGAAGATCGACAATTTCATCTCGCATCAGGCCCCACTGAAGGAAATCATCTTCGAGTATTACCTGAACTTCATCCCGCAGTTCGTGAATATGTTCAGTCCGCTGTTCGTGTTCATCTCGGTGATTTTCTTCACTTCGCGCCTCGCCGCGAATTCGGAGATCATAGCCATACTCTCCAGCGGCGTCAGCTATCACAGGATGATGGTTCCGTATATGGTCGCTGCGGCCATAATCGCCGCTATGTCAATGGGGCTGGGGCTCTACGTCATCCCCCGGGCGAACGTGCACCGGCTCGCCTTCGAGGGACAGTACATAAAACAGCGCTCCACGAACGTGCGCAATGTCCACTACCAGATAGCCCCGGGCTCCTTCGTCTTCGTGGAGAGCTTCAGCTCGTGGAGCAACACCGCCTACCGCTTCACTCTGGAGCAGGTGGAGGGGAACCGCGTTGTGAGCAAAACCTCCGCCGAGAGCGCGGTCTGGGACAGCACCTCGGGCTCGTGGAAGCTGAAGAAATATTTCACCAGAAATTATGCTGACGGTCTCGGGGACAAGGTGGTCAGCGGAGCCGAGAAGGATACGGTCATAGCCCTGACCATAGATGATTTCTACCGGAACAAGTCCACGGTGGAAACCCTCACCATAGGGGAACTGAACGAGCTGGTACGCACGCAGAAAATGCGCGGAGACGTTTCCGTGAAATATTCCCTGATAGAGAAGCATACCCGTATGGCTCTGCCTTTCTCCGCCTTCATCCTCACCGTGATGGGAGTCTCTCTCTCTTCCCGCAAGAAGCGGGGAGGGACCGGATGGAACATCGCCATAGGCATAGCCCTCGCGTTCTCATACATCCTGTTCCTGCGCTTCAGCCAGATGTTCGTCTATACTGACCTGCTTCCGCCGGGGATTGCGCTGTGGCTGCCTAACGTTATTTTCGTAATCATTACCGCCTTCCTGTACAGGATGGCTCCAAAGTAGAAAAGTGTATGAAAGTCAAGATTCTGAACAAGTCGGGCTTCCCGCTCCCCCACTATGCCACTGCCTTTTCAGCAGGCGTGGACTTGCAGGCCGCGATTCCGGAGGGCATCATCCTGAAGCCTCTGGAGAGGGCCGTGATCCCGACGGGCCTGTATCTCGAGATTCCGGAAGGTTATGAAGCCCAGGTGCGTCCCCGCAGCGGTCTGGCGGCGAAAAAGGGTATCACGGTCCTGAACGCCCCGGGCACCATCGATTCCGACTACAGAGGCGAGGTGGGCGTGATTCTCGTGAATCTGTCGCAGGAGCCTTTCGCAGTAGAACCGGGCGAACGCATCGCCCAGATGGTATTCGCCGCTCACGAGCGGGTGGAATGGATCGAGGCCGAGCAGCTCTCCGGCTCCGGAAGGGGCGAGGGCGGCTTCGGAAGCACAGGAGTTAAATAAATATGGAAATCAGAGAATTATACGACCGCTATCTGGAATGTGGCGGCCGCGTCAGCACAGATACCCGCACACTGAAGGGCGGGGAGATGTTCATAGCCCTGAAGGGTGAGAATTTCGATGGAAACGCCTATGCCGGGGCGGCATTGGACGCGGGAGCGGCCTGCGCGGTCGTGGATGAGGACAGCGCCGCCGCACGCTCGGGTGACGGGAGGATAATCGCGGTCGAGGACAGCTTCGCGGCTCTGCAGGAGCTGGCGAGTTGGCATCGCGAGCATTGCGAAAGCTCTGACGGAGGTCGGGTTACGGTTCTCGGTCTGACGGGCACGAACGGCAAGACTACGACCAAGGAACTCATCGCCCGCGTGCTTTCCACTACGGTGGAGACGGTCGCGACCGAAGGGAACCTAAATAACGACATCGGAGTTCCGCTCTCGCTGCTGAAGATCCGCAAGGGTACGCGCATAGCCGTGATCGAGATGGGCGCGAACCATCCCGATGACATCTCGAAGCTCGTGAGAGTGTGCCGCCCGGACTTCGGTCTGATCACCAATGTGGGCAAGGCGCACCTGCTCGGTTTCGGCTCCTTCGAGGGTGTGCAGCGTGCCAAGGGACAGCTCTACGACTACCTGAGCGCGCACGGCGGCAGCATTTTCCTGAACGCGGACGATGAGGTGCTGCGAAGTATGGTGTCCGCCCGCAAGGGGCTTCCCGCGATACTCTACGGAGTGCGCCACGACGGGGTCAAGCTGCTGCAGGCTACTGACTCCGAGCCGCTTATGAGCTTCCGCATCGGAGACCGCACGGTGCGCACGAGGCTGAGCGGAGCGTACAATCTCGCAAACGCATTGGCCGCGCTGTGCGTCGGCCGCCATTTCAGCGTACCGCTTGATGCCGCCGTCGGGGCCGTGGAGAGCTACACCCCTTCGAACAACCGCTCCCAGATGCAGCGCAGCCCCCGCGGGAATCTGCTGATTCTGGACGCGTACAACGCGAATCCTTCGAGTATTGCGGCGGCGCTGGAGAATCTCTTGCAGTTCCGCTCGGGCCGCCGCGTGGCGCTGCTCGGGGATATGCGCGAGCTGGGCGAAGACTCGCTGAAAGAGCATTCCGCGCTCGTCCGCAGAATCGCAGCTTCACCCTTCGAGGCGTACCTCGTGGGCGGGGAGTTCCGCAAAGCTCTTTCCGCAGAAGGCCTTCCGGCCAATGTGAAAGGCATCTTCGCGACCTCGTCCGAACTGGCGGAGCATCTCTCCGCCCATCCGCTTTCCGATGCCGTGGTGCTCGTGAAAGGCTCGCGCGGCATTCAGATGGAAAAGACGGTGCCGGTGCTGTAGGGATTTAAAAAAAGCGGCGGTTTTCCGTCGCTTTTTTAATTATGCATATCTTTTTTAATCGAGATCTATGTCCACGATGGACTTGCTGACCTTCACGTTAACGATGGCCTCGACTACGTTCACTATGTAGTCGCCTATCTTCTCGCACTCGCCGATGACGTCCATATAGACGGTGCCGACGGAATACGGGTACTTGCCTTCGTTCAGGTCGATGATGTTCGAGCTCTTCAGGTCGTCGCGCAGGCTGTTTATCAGCATCTCGATATTCAGCGTCTCCTCCAGGTCGGAACGTGACGCTTCGTTGATTTTCAGCACTCTGAGCATCTGGCAGAAGGCCCTGTCCACGGTGGACATCATTTTCAGGATATTTCGGTTCAGGGTATCGTTGAACTCGATGCGGTTTTCGCCGCGGCGCTTGAGGATTCGGGCTATGTTGTAGTAGCTGTCCGCAATGCTCTCTATCTCCGATATTTCCCTCAGTTTGGCCTGAATCTGATGCTTGGACTCGTCGCTCAGCTTTCCGTCAGCCACCTTGCTGAGGTACGCGGCAATCTCGGCTTCCATATTGTCGCTGATGTCCTCGTATTTCTCTATGCGCGCGAAAAGTTCCGCAGCCTTTATCTCGTCCTTCTCGCCGTACATCTCCAGGGCCATACCGTGCATACGGTGAGTCCGCTCTCCCATAACCACTATCTCCTTATGCGCCTGTAGGATGGAGAGCTCCGATGTGGACATCAGACCGCCGGTGATGAATTCCAGGTGGGTCTTCTCCGCTCCGTCGGCTCCGCCGAGAGTCTTTCTGCGGTCTGGTATCATCGCGGTCACGATCTTCACGTAGGCCTTTGTGAACCAAATCATTATGCAGATGTTTATGAGGTTGAACACCGTGTGGAACATCGACAGGCCGAAGGAAACGTAGTACTGCATATTCGCGAACCCCGAGGCGAGGGCGGCGTTCTGCGGGTCGGAAAGGTCCAGCTTGCGGTCCGTCAGCGCCGTGACCAGAGACTGGTCAGTGGTCACGGCGTATTCATACAGGGCGTTCGGGTCTCCGGTGCACAGGGTAGTAATCCAAGAGACGAGTTTCAAATACGGGTAGTAGAGCGCCAGGCACCACACTGAACCGAAGACGTTGAATATCAGATGGCCGCAGGCCGCCCTCTTCGCGTTCGCGTTTCCGGAGATGGAGGCGAGAAGCGGGGTGATGCAGGTGCCGATGTTTCCGCCCAGAATCAGGGCGGCCGCCAGGTCGAAATGTATCCAGCCCTTGCTGCACATCACCAGAGCTATGGCGAAAGTGGCACTGGAAGCCTGGACTATCATAGTGAGTACGAGACCCACCGCGAAGAAAATCAGAACCGAGCCGTAGCCCATATCCGCGCAGCCGTGCAGGGTTTCGAGGATGACAGGATTCGAGTTCAGGTCCGGGACCGAGGTGTTCAGGTAGTCAAGCCCGAGGAAGAGCAGCGCGAATCCTATGAGAAATTCTCCCCAGTTCTTATAGGAACTCTTGCTCATAAAGAGAAGCGGAACTCCGATGCCTATGAGCGGTATCGCGAATGCCGAAATGTTTACTCTGAAGCCGAAGATGGAGATGATCCAGGCCGTGAAGGTGGTGCCGACGTTCGCTCCGAAAATGACGGCCATCGACTGCTGCAGGGAAATCAGCCCCGCGTTCACGAAGGAGACTATCATCGTGGTGGTCGCCGAGGAGGACTGTACCAGAGCCGTGATGAAGATACCCGTGAGGGCACCGATGAATTTGTTGTTTGTCATTAAGTTGAGGATGTTCCTCAACCTGCTTCCCGCAGCTTTCTGAAGACCCTCGCTCATCAGTTTCATTCCATAGAGGAACATACCCACCGATCCGAGAAGGGTAAGAATTTCCAATAATCCGAAATTCATAAAGTCATTTTAAATACCAATAGTATGCACGTAACTCCGGAGAGCCGGCCGCCGCGCGATATGCGCCCGCGTGCCTGAAGGCTTTCTTTTCACCATTCCTGTAAAACCCGGACGAAGCTTGCCCGACGGAGCGCAAATATACGTTTTTTTCAGTGTAACGCCAAGAAAGGCTATACGAATTATAAGAGACACACCGATGCATATGAAGTATCGCGAATGCCGAAATGTTTACTACATTTGCGGCAAATTAAGACTTATATGGAGAATCTCAGTGTCCGTAGAGCAGCGGGGGAGGATATGGAGCGGATAATACAGATATTCGGAATCGCGAAGCGCTTTATGCGTTCGCACGGCAACCCGGAGCAATGGAACGGTCCCTATCCCGGACGGGAACTGATGCGCAGCGAGATAGAATGCGGACATTGTTTCGTCGTCTGCGCCGGTAGTGCTGTCGTGGGAACATTCTGTCTGATTTTCGGAGACGAACCCACTTACGGCCGGATTGAGGACGGGTGCTGGCGGAACGATGCGCCGTATGGCACCATACACCGGCTCGCTTCAGACGGCAGCATCGGAGGAGTCGGCCACTGCTGCGTAGAATTCTGTTACAGTCTGATAGAGAACCTCCGTGCCGACACCCATCGCGACAACATTCCTATGCAGAGGCTGCTTGAGAAGGAGGGGTTCGGGCGATGTGGGGTCATCCATCTGGAGGACGGCTCCCCGCGCATCGCGTATCAAAAGTCCAACTCGTTGAAAAACAAGCTTCAGGAGCTTGTCTGTCCCCGATTTCTGAGCGAAGACAGATACCGCAGCGGACACATAAGGATAATCAATGCCTTGCCCGGCACAAGGATTCTCGGCGTACATATCCCGGAACTTAAAACATTGGCCAGAGTTCTGCGCAAAGACGGCAAAGCGAAGGCGACGCTTGATTCTTTTGCACGGCAGGCATCGACATCCCTCAGGCCGGATGCGGCGGACAGACTCTGCTACGAGGAGAAACTCCTTTGGGGACTTCTGCTCTGCTCTCTCAAAGGTTCTCCCGAAGAAATATTCAGACAGGTGTCGGTCTTCATTCCATACATCTCCAATTGGGCGGAATGCGACACGTTCTGCTGCAACGCCAAATGGAAAATGGACAGCGGGACTCTATGGGGGTTCATATCCCCCTATTTCGACAGCGGCAGAGAGTTCGAGGTGAGGTTTGCCCTGATAATGGCGATGACCAGGTTTCTCGACGCGGGGCATATGGACAGGACGTTCCGGGAGATTGCAGACATCCGCTACGAAAGTATAGCCAGTGCCTATACGGAGACGAAAGTCAAGCCCTACTACGTCAAGATGGGGGTCGCCTGGCTGCTGGCGACGGCATTGGCGACCGATCCGGAGAAGACGCGCTGCTTTGTGGGCGACTTCGGCGGAAAAGGCAAACCCTTGCCGGAAGATGTGGTGCAGCTCTATGTCCGCAAGGCCCGCGAATCGTTCAGAACCAGAAATATCAGCAGTCTCTGAGGAGTCTGACTGCCGCTTGCGGACTTCAGTCACCTCGGCAAGATGAATTCAAAAAGTTGTAAAAACGGATTTCCGGTAACATCTTCCGGATTGCCGGTACGAAACCGTTGTGTGAGTATGAGTAACTTTGCATCCGGATCCATTAAGAGTCCGGAGGCAAATAAACACAACGCTATATGTATCTTGAGAATATTAACGGTCCGGAAGATGTCAAGAAACTGGACATCGGACAACTGAATGTCCTTGCAGATGAGGTGAGGCACTTTCTGATTGAAAAACTGAGCAATCACGGCGGTCACGTGGGACCGAATCTGGGAATGGTGGAGGCGACCGTGGCCCTGCACTATGTATTCAATTCCCCCGAGGACAAGATTGTATTCGATGTCTCCCATCAGAGTTATACGCACAAGATTCTGACCGGCAGGAAACAGGCGTTTATGAATCCGGAGCACTATGATGACGTGACCGGCTACAGCGAACCATCGGAAAGCGCACACGACCATTTCGTCATCGGCCATACCTCGACATCAGTCAGCCTCGCCTGCGGACTGGCCAAGGGACGAGACCTCGCTGGAGGCGGGGAAAATGTCATAGCGGTCATAGGAGACGGCTCGCTCAGCGGAGGAGAAGCCCTTGAGGGGCTGAATGTCGCCGGGGCGGAACTCCGCAGCAACCTCATCATCGTTGTCAATGACAATCAGATGTCCATCGCGGAGAACCACGGCGGCCTGTACAAGAATCTTCAGTTGCTCAGAGAAACCGGCGGGCTGGCAGAAAACAACATATTCAAGGCGCTGGGACTTGAATATGTCTATGTGGCGGAAGGCAACGACATTGCCTCTCTGATTGATGCTTTTGAGAAAGTGAAGGATACGGATTATCCGGTAGTTGTGCATATCAACACGCTGAAAGGCAAGGGTTTGACATATGCCGAAGAGAATAAGGAGAAATGGCATTACGGAGCGCCGTTCGATGTGCAGAACGGTGAACCGAAATTCAGGTCCGAGGACGAAGATTACGGAGATCTTACGGCCCGGTATCTTCTTGAGAAGATGCATTCACACCCACAGCTTGTAGCAATCACTTCCGGCACGCCTGCCGTGTTAGGATTCACTCGACCGCGCAGAGAACAGGCCGGAAAACAGTTTGTGGATGTCGGAATCGCCGAGGAGACGGCAGTCGCAATGGCCTCCGGGATTGCGAAGCGCGGCGGGAAACCCGTCTGGGGAGTTTACAGCACGTTCATTCAGAGAACTTATGACCAGCTCTCGCAGGATCTGTGCATCAATGACAATCCAGCGCTGATGCTTGTGTTCTGGGGCGGAATTGAAAGTATGAACGATGTGACTCACACCTGCTTCTACGACATTTCCCTGCTCGCGAACATTCCGAATCTCATATATTTGGCTCCTTCCTGTCGTGAGGAATATTTCGCTATGCTGGACTGGGCAATAGGTTACCGGGAGCATCCGGTGGCAATCCGCGTACCCGTAGGCGGAGTCATTTCCCGTGCCGATGTCCGGACGGAAAATGTCGACTGGTCAGTCCCGGCGTATGAAATCACCCGCAGAGGAAGCCGGGTGGCTATTCTTGGCCTCGGTAGTTATTATCAGAAAGGAGAGGAGACCTGTGAGCTGCTTGAGGCGCAGGGAGTCGAAGCGACACTTGTTAATCCGCGAATCATCACTTCGCTTGACACCGGGACGCTTGAGGCCCTGAAATCCGGCCACGAACTTGTCGTAACCCTTGAGGACGGGCAGATTGACGGCGGATGGGGCGAAAAGATTGCAAGGTTCTATGGAAACAGCGGGATGATGGTTCTGGTCAGAGGACAGCGAAAACAGTTTGAGGATCATTATATTGTGGAGGAACTTCTGAAAGAGGACAGACTGACTCCGCAGCAGATTGCCGAAGATGTTATCAATCTTATAGGCAAGAAATAATTAACTTAGCATCGTGCAATCGCAAGGAAGATATTTTTCACAGGGGTAGATTGCTGGAAACATAAAAGCCACTACACATATGAAAGATTTGTATTTCAATACCATACAAGAGTTCAACGACTATTATGGCTTCGAAACGCTGCATCCGCAGGTGAGCGTGGTGCGCTTCGATCGCGAGAGGGAAGTGACGGAAGGAATCTACCACTATGGTCTCTACGCCCTGTTCCTGAAGGAAAACAAAGGCTGCAAGCTCTCCTACGGTCTCACCGAATATGACTTCGACGAGATGACGGTGACCAGTTTCGCACCCGGACAGAGCGTCAAGGTGGAGGCCAACCCGGATGTGAAGTATCCGAAATGGACGGCTCTGCTGTTCCATCCGGACCTGCTCTCCCGCACCGCACTTGGCAGGAACATTGACCGTTATGAGTTTTTCGAATACACATCCGATGAGGCTCTGCATCTGTCTGTCAGCGAGATAGAGATTTTCCGGGGAGTTCTTGGCTTGATCGAGCAGGAACTGCACCGGAGCATTGACAAACATTCGCGTGAACTTATCGTCAGCAACATCGAACTGCTTCTGAACTACTGTCTCCGCTTCTACGACAGGCAGTTCATCACCCGCGAGGAAATAAACCACACCGTGGTCCGGAAGTTTTCGTCTCTGCTTGATTCGTACTTGGCAGAGAGCGCCGAAAGCGAAGGTCTGCCTACGGTCGCTTACTTTGCGGACAAATGCTGCTATTCGACAAAATATTTCGGTGAACTGGTCAAAACCGAAACCGGACGCACCGCAAGGGACTT
>JAUMVX010000070.1 GCA_030529945.1 Bacteroidia bacterium
GATAATACTTCCTGGACAGAGACTTGAAGGCCTGCACATCTTTGTTCCAGTAGTCGATGATATCCGAGACCTTGAAATTCTGCCCGAAGGTATTTCTGACATAATCCGTACCACAGACTATGTCGTGAGTCCTGTTCGCCTTCCCGTCATAAGGATTATGCTCGGGATAGAGTTCGTGGACAGCCTGCATCACATAGAAATTGATGAGGGTGAGAGGAGCCGCGTCATAGTCGGTGAAGTAGTACTGGACTCCGTGCAGGAGCTTGCCCTGGTCCGCACCGAAGAACGGCTTGTAATGGATAGTCCTGAAGGCCACTCCCGGGATGGCGTAGCCGTCGAGAGTCTCCTTCAGCTTCTGTGCGTCCACCCATTCCGCTCCGAAGACCTCGAAAGGAAGGGTGTAGCCCACGCCTATGTTCAGATAGAAGGATGAGAAATCACCCACGATTCCGGCACAGGGATAGCCTATGGCGTTCTGGCCGTGAGGCACCTGAGGGGACGGGAGCACCCAAGGCAGTCCGGTCTCGGCATAGGTCATAGACCGCTTCCAGCCCTCCATCGGGACTACCGTGAGAGAACATTTAAGAGGCTCCAGATCTCCCTTCTCGCCGCAGTTCAGGCCCTCCTCGTTCAGAAGCAGCGCAAGCTCTCCCACGGTAAGCCCGTAAACATAAGGAATCTTGAACTCGCCGATATAGGAATGGAATCCCGGCTCCACATAGCAGCCCTCCACCTTGAGACCGTTCAGCGGATTCGGGCGGTCGAGCACCATAACCTCCACACCGTTCTCCGCGCAGGCGCGCATCATCAGGCCGAGAGCGCTTATGAATGTATAGGAACGCGCTCCCACATCCTGTATGTCATAGACCACTACGTCCAGACCCTCCAGCATCTGTGGAGTCGGAGAGCGGTGCTTGCCGTAAATGGAGTAAACCTGAAGGCCCGTGGTCTCGTCTATGGTATCATCGGCGTGGCCGCCTGCATAGATGTCTCCGCGCACACCGTGCTCCGGAGCGAAAAGCCGCACGAGATTCACGCCAGGGGCATTGAACAGAATGTCGATGGTGGAGCGCAGCTGGCTGTCCACTCCGCTCGGGTTGGTAAGCAGGCCGACCCGCTTGCCTTCGAGTCCCTGGAAATTACGCTGGCGGAGCACTTCTATGCCCGGTTTCACCGCCGGGCCGGCGAGGGCCGCGAGCGAAAGAGAAGCCGCGGCGAGGGTAAGTATAAATCTTTTCATCATTTTCTACCGTATTCAGGATCTATTTTTCTGTCAGCGAGGAAGGTGACACATACCGTGGCTATGCAGCACACGATCACCATCCAGAAGAAGTTCTTATAGCCGAGGTACTCCTGCAGATAACCCGCGAACATACCCGGAATCATCATACTCAGAGCCATAAAGCAGGTGCAGAACGCGTAGTGCGAAGTCTTGAACTCGCCCTCGGAGAAGTACATCATATAGAGCATATAGGCAGTGAAGCCGAAGCCGTAGCCGAACTGCTCGATGGCGATGCAGATGCTTATGACCGCGAAACTGGCAGGCTGCGCGATGGCCAGATACACGAAGCTCAGACAAGGCAGAGTCATAAAGGCAGCCATTATCCAGATGGACTTTTTGAGTCCAATCCTGGATGCCAGCAGGCCTCCGAGTATGCCGCCGAGCAGCAGGAAGATCACTCCGAGAGTTCCATAGGCGATGCCGACCTGAGCAGTCTGCATCCCCAGTCCGCCCGCATCGCGGGAAGCCACCAGGAACGGAGTGCACATCTTGATGAGGAAAGCCTCCGGAAGACGGTAGCAGAGCATAAAGACGATGGCGAGTATCACGCCCGGCTTCCTGCAGAAGGTTACGATGGTACGCGCGAACTCCGAAAATATGGACTTGATATCGGCTTTTTCGCCACGGGCGGTATCCGCTTCCGGAATCGGAATGGCGTAAGTGTGATACAGGGTCAGAAGGGTCAGAAGCACTGCTGAGCCGCCGACGGTAAGCTGCCAGGCGAGAGGAATGTTCCCGGTCTTGACTTCCAGAAGACCCGCCACAGCCACTATTACACCGTTCCCGAACACGTTGGCAAGCCTGTAGAAAGTGCTTCGCACACCCACGAAGGCCGCCTGGCTGCTCTGGCTCTGCGCCAGCATATAGAAGCCGTCCGCCGCTATGTCGTGAGTGGCCGAGGCGAAGGCCGCGAATACGAACAGTATCAGGGTGAAGGTGAACAGGCCCATAGGAGTCTGTCCGGTGGCTATCAGCTCGGCCGAAGGCCGAGGCATCGTGAGCGCGAGGGCCAGGAAGGCTATGGACATTATGAGCTGCATCGAGAGTATCCACCAGCGCTTGGTCTTCAGGATGTCCACGAAGGGGCTCCAGAAGAATTTGAGAGTCCAGGGGAGATAGAGCAGGGATGTAAAAAGCGCCATCTGGCTGTTGGGCACGCCGAGGCGTGCGAACATCAGCACCGAGACATTGTTCACCAGAAAATAAGGGACTCCCTCCACAAAGTAGAGCGTAGGAATCCAGAGCCAGGGGTTACGTTTTGTGTATGTGGCCATTATGTATTTTATTAAGAATGTCTGACTTCAAGTGATGATGAAATAATAAGTTGGTAAGTTTTTGTGAAGGATTTTTGTGGATAAATTTGTTTGTGAAGAAGGAGTGTACCGGGGTACACGACTGATGAACAAATGAATTTAGACCAAAAAGACGAGCAAAAGCACCAAGTTATTTTTTAGGAATCACTAAGTATGCTTCCCGGATAATAATGCACGAGAATCTCATCGTAGGTGTATCCCCGGTAGGACATCACCGCCGCACCGATCTGGCACAGACCCACGCCGTGCCCCCATCCGCGACCCTTCAGCACTACGGTATCACCTTCCCAACGCACGTCGAAAGCCGAACTCTTCAGATGGCTTTCAGAAAGCCAGCGTCTGATTATGAGCTCCTTGCCTATGGTCATAGTCCGCTTCTCGCCCTCGATTCTGAGAGTGCGCAGACGCCCCGACCCTCCCCTTTCGAGAGGCACGAGATCCTTTATGAGTCCGAAGTCGAAACCGCTGCGGCGCTTCACCAGCTTCGACAGCTCCTCTCTGGAATAACGGACTTCCCACTCGTAGAAATCCTTGGTTTCCAGATCATAATCGTTCAGAACCTGCGAAAGTATGGCGTCATCGTCCGTATGGCAGAACACATCACCTCCCGGCTGCTCGCCCGGAGTGTCCGGGATGGCCTGAAGATATGGGTAGTCCCTGTCTTCCCAGCAGGTGCCGAAGGTTTCCATAACGCCGCCGCAGCATTTGGAGAAACGCGCGTCGCAGATCTCCCCGCCGTAGGTCAGAACCTGTCCCCAGGTCTCGTCTATAGCCTTGCGCACTGTTTCACCCACGGCCATAGAAAGGCCCTGATAGCGCTGGCAGTGGTCGTCCGCGCACACGTCGAAGTTCTTGTGGTCATCGTGGTCGAACCAGGTGATATATGTATCCTCGTTGATTACCGGCGCTGAAGCGGGATGCGTGCGGTGTTCCAGCTGGCTCATCACCCAGGAACGCGAGATGACCGCGTGGGCCTTGAGGAATTCCAGAGTGGCCGAGGACTTCATTTCGGAGGAGATTACGCTCAGAAGGTAATCCTCCACGCCTATGGAATTTATGGCTGTCACCTTGTCACCTTCCACGATGAAGCGCAGCGACCCCGCGAAGGTCTGATTCACCTTCCGCTGCCAATGGAAATCCACTCCTATGACCACATCGTACAGAATGAACGACGGCTCGGCGAAAAGGGTCGACATCGTGACCGCGTCGAAACACAGCTCGTCGTAGAGTACTCCGTTATAGTCTATCTTTCCGTCCCTGAAGCTGACGCTCTGCGGGCCCGCTCCGTCAGAAATGATTTCGAAACGGATGGTCGGGGCGGACATTATCCCCACCTGGATCACAGGCTGGGTACGTGTAAGTCTGGACTTTATCATTTTTTCTACATTTGGTTTCAATTCCACTTCTTCCAGCATTTCCGTCAGCAGCTGCGGACTCATCTTCCGGAAATCCGGGGAGAGCGGCGCGATGAAGAAGCCCGCGATGTCCGCGCAGCCGAAACTCATCGTGACCCGCTCCTCGCCTTCAGCGAGATAGTGATGCGACCAGAGCTTGTCGCGCAGGACTACGAAGCTGCGGTACTCGCCTTCGGCGTAATAGCTGAACAGATTGAACCTCGGCTCGCTCTCCCCCGGCTCGACCGGAGCGGTGTCCAGAAGACGGTAGAAGAGCTTGGCGACTGATTTCGACGTCTCGCCGCGCAGCACGAAGACTCCCCGGATGTACCCCGTGAAGTGATAAAGCTCCGCGTCCCGCACGGAAGTGACATAGTCCAATGAGGACCCCACCCTGTCCTCGAGCCTGGAGAGGCTTTCGTTTACGGCATTCTCCAGCGGCATAAGCCCGCGAGGACAAGCCTGGAAATGGAGATGGTCGGGTGCGGAGGCTCCGCAGCGGGGACCGTTATAGAAGAAGGTATAGCCCGGATAGGCGGCCGCCAGATCCAGCATATCCACATAGTGATGCCAGATGGACTGCGGCTCGTGCCGTTTCGACGCTATCACGAGATGCTGCGGGAAGATGGGATAGGGATTTACCTGGATATTGTAGCTCCGGCCCTTGCGCCCGTCGAAGCCGAGCCGCATCTGAAGCGGCGGTTCGTTCTCGGGACAGAGGAAACAGGGACGCGCCTTTATGGAGGCGGGATCTATGGATGCCTTCGTGGAGACTATCCGCGCCGGATTATGCTGCAGCGTCACCCTGAGGCCGCAGACATCCAGATTCCTGACCTGTACGGACTTGAGGTCTCGGAAAGCCGAGGATACGGCCGGCCATATGGACAGCTGGTCGTTTATGAATTTCTGCAATGCGATTTCTTCTCCGGTCATATCAGTAATAGTGTACGGTTCCATCGGAAAGACTCCTCCTTCCGAGGGAGAACCTGTCACAAAAGAGCCTCCAGAGCAGCTCGCACCCTGAGAAACTCGCTCTCAAAGTTAGGAGTAAAAAGCGAATCCGACAAACATTTTTCTATTTCCGCGAAGCTCCAGTAGCGTCCTTCGGAGACTTCTTTGCAGTCCGGCTGCGGCATATAGGAACCGACGGCCGCGAATACATTCACGAATTCGCGTTCGCGGGGGGACTCCCACACATAGCTGTCCAGACTCACCGGAGCGAAGTCCACAAGCCCCAGCTCCTCCGCCGATTCGCGATAGAGAGCTTCCATAACCGTCTCACCATAAGTTATATGGCCACCGACCGCAGTGTCCCAGAGTCCCGGAAGGAAATCCTTTTCCATAGAGCGTTTCTGAAGATAGAGGCTGCCGTCACGGCGCAGAAGGTGGAGGTGCACGACGGGGTGCAGAGGGCGCGCGGAGCTGTGGCAATAGCTTCTGAGTGCGCAGGCCGTAACCTGCCCGGAAGCATCGCAGAGCGGAAGAATTTCTTCGGAGGCGTGGCGTATGAGAGCGTCTCTTGCGGGAACGAACGGCACTGAACCGGAAGGATAGAAAAGTTCGACCATCGCGGCAGCGTTCTAAGAGAGCGGATAATTCAGAATCTCGAGTTCCTCCGGAGTATAGAGCAGCGAGTCGATGAACTCCGGCGCGAAGTGCGCGAGCAGCAGGAAGACTCCCAGCGCCAGAGCGAGCGTCAGAGCGAGCGCCAGCAAGATTTTGAGGCCTCCGGCCAATCCTGCCCTCCCCTTCCGCTTCTCCTCCGCTTTCTCCACTTCTCCTGTCTCCGGGGTTTCCACAACTCCAGTTTTCTCCACCTCCCCCGGGTTGTCCACAACTTCCGTTTTCTCCGCTTCCTCCACTTCTCCTGTCTCCGGGGCGGAGAGGGACGGTTCAGCATTGGCCGGGGCCGCCTCGGCGGCGGCCGGGGCTTGGTCAACATTGGCCGAAGAGGATTCTTCGGCCGGATGTTCTGCCTCTGCCCTGTCCGAAGCAGTCTCTTCTGCCGGCGGCACTGTTTCAGTATTGGCCGAAGAAGTCTCTTCGGCCGCGGAATCAAAGAACATTCCGCTGAGTCTTCCCACCGCCTCGCTGAGCTGCGCACGCGACTCGGTGTGGTTTTTCATCGAGACGGCCCGCAGGCCGAATCCGTCCGGATAGATGTCCAGATCGGGGTCGGGAACGAAAAAGAAATTGTTCTCTCTGGTGGCGCGGAGACGGCCCAGACCGGGCATCACTATCACTTTCTTTTCTTTGAGTACGGATTTCATCTCGTCCAGGAAACGGGCTATGATGAGGGACGCGTCATCGAAAGAAAGGCCGTTCGAACGGGCGTAGAAATCTACGAGCAGATGGTCGTTCTCGGGACGCTGATAGAATGAAAGCTTGCGGTACGGAGGATTCACGGTATAGCCCCTGTCGGAAAAAGTGGCGGGCACTTCTTCAGCGACGAAAGTTCCCAATCCCGGGAGCGACAGCTCATCGTGGTCGAGAATCAGTTCTCCCACCATCTTCGATAAAAGGTCTATATCCATATCATTACTTCGTGTTTCTCCGGGGCAGTTCCGGCGGGAAAGCGGCTCTGCTGCCGGAAGCGCCCTTCGAGTCACAAAGATAGAAACTCTCAAATTAATTACGTAACTCCCGGGAAATATCTTGGAACTTTTTTTTAACGGCTGCTCGGCGTCCAGGCAAAAAAACTCAAAAAAAATTTGCATAACCGAGAATTTGGAGTACCTTTGCACTCCCGTAAGGAAAACACTCCTCCTTAGCTCAGTTGGTTAGAGCACCTGACTGTTAATCAGGGGGTCCTGGGTTCAAGTCCCCGAGGGGGAGCCAAAAGCGACAAATCAGTTGATTTGTCGCTTTTCGTTTTTCACCCCGTCACCTTGCCGCTAACGCAACCGGCGGGTCCGGGAGGCCGGCGGTTTACAGAAGCCGGCCGGAGAAGTCGATGGGGCGGGAGAAGGGGTCAAGGATGGAGTCCAGCAGGACGGCGGCTTCGAGGCGGGTGACGGGGCGGGAAGGGTCGTAGCCGGAAAGTCCGAGGGACGCCCAGCCGGCGGCGGTGCCGAAACCCTCCGGGAGAGCCGTGCAACTTCGTGCGCCGCCGGCGTCATGCCCGACCTGCTTTCCGTCATGCCCGACTT
>JAUMVX010000071.1 GCA_030529945.1 Bacteroidia bacterium
GAAAGCAAACAGACGATAATAAAACATAACTTATTATGGCAGAATTCAAATATGCACCGATGTTCCAGCTCGGTCCGGACGAGACCGAGTATTACAAGATTCCGGATTCGGAAAAACTGGTCAGCGTCTCCGATTTCGAAGGCCACCCGATTCTTAAGATAAAGGAGGAGGCCCTCAGCCTTATGGCCCGCACGGCTTTCCGCGACGTGTCCTTCCTTCTTCGCCGCTCCCATAACGAGCAGGTGGCGAAGATACTGCGTGACCCGGAGGCTTCGGAGAACGACAAGTACGTCGCCCTCACCTTCCTGCGCAACGCTGAAGTGGCCTCCAAAGGCAAGCTCCCTCTCTGTCAGGACACAGGCACCGCCATCATCCACGGCGAGAAAGGCCAGCAGGTCTGGACCGGAGGCTGCGACGAGGAGGCTCTCTCCCTGGGAGTGTACAAGACCTACACCGAGGAGAATCTCCGCTACAGCCAGAACGCCCCTCTGGATATGTACAGGGAAGTGAACACCAAGTGCAACCTTCCGGCCCAGATAGACATAGAGGCCTGCGAAGGGATGGAATACCGCTTCCTCTGCGTCACCAAGGGCGGCGGAAGCGCGAACAAGACCTACCTCTATCAGGAGACCAAGGCCCGCATCCAGAATCCGGGAACCCTCGTTCCGTTCCTCGTGGAGAAAATGCGCAGCCTCGGCACTGCGGCCTGCCCTCCTTACCATATCGCATTCGTGATCGGGGGAACCTCCGCCGAGAAGAATCTGCTCACCGTGAAGCTCGCGAGCACGCACTACTATGACGCGCTCCCGACGACCGGGGACGAGACCGGCCGCGCTTTCCGCGATGTGGAGCTTGAGGAGCAGCTGCTGCGGGAGAGCCGCAAGATCGGCCTCGGCGCACAGTTCGGCGGCAAGTATATGGCGCACGATGTCAGGGTGGTGCGGCTTCCGCGCCACGGTGCGAGCTGCCCTATAGGTCTGGGCGTGAGCTGCTCGGCGGACAGGAACATCAAGTGTAAGATAGACAGGGACGGCGTGTGGATCGAGAAGATGGACGACAAGCCTTACGAACTCATCCCGGAGGAGCTCCGCCGGGCGGGCGAGGGCGAGGCCGTGAAAGTCGATCTGAACAGGCCGATGCGCGAAGTATGCGCACAGCTGAGCAAGTATCCTGTCAGCACGCGTCTGAGCCTTAACGGCACCATCATCGTGGGCCGCGACATCGCGCACGCCAAGCTCAAGGCCAGACTCGATGCGGGCGAAGACCTTCCGCAGTATATGAAGGACCATCCTATCTACTATGCAGGCCCGGCCAAGACCCCGGCCGGTATGCCTTGCGGCTCTATGGGACCTACCACGGCGAACCGTATGGACCCTTATGTGGACGAATTCCAGTCGCACGGCGGCTCGCTGATTATGCTTGCCAAGGGCAACCGCACTCAGCAGGTCACCGATGCGTGCCGCAAGCACGGCGGATTCTACCTCGGCTCCATCGGCGGCCCGGCCGCCATCCTCGCTCAGAACAACATCCGCAGCATCGAGTGCGTGGAGTATCCCGAGCTCGGAATGGAGGCGATATGGAAAATCGAAGTCGTGGACTTCCCGGCGTTCATACTCGTGGATGACAAGGGCAACGACTTCTTCAAGCAGTTGGGACTTTAGGATTGGACGCCGGGGCGCGCGCACGCCCCGGCAGTCTTTAAATTTACCCTTATGGAAACTCCTTTCGTGTACGACAGGTACGTCACCGGCAAGAACTTCATCGGGCGGCGCGGCGAGAGTATGACTCTTGCGAATCTGCTGTCCGCCGGCGAGAATGTCTGCATCTACGAGCCTCCGAAGAGCGGAAAGATGTCGCTGGTGGAGCAGACTCTCTTCAATATGCGCGTCCGGGGAGAGCATTTTCTGGTCGCGGAGGTGGACCTTCTGGATGTCAGAAGCTGCGGGGCTCTGCTCAGACGATGGGCCGGAGCCGTTATGCGCTGCTACGCCGCCACGCCTGCGGAGTATGCCGCTCTGGCGCAGACTCATCTTGCGGGCGAACATCTGCTTTTCGACGAGGAGGCATATCAGCTCCGGGACGAGGTGCTTTCCGTGGCCGGAGAGCCGGACGAGAATGACATAAGGGCCGTTCTGGCGCTTCCTTACGCTCTGGCGCGGGGAGGGGAGTCGCGGCTTGTCGTTCTGGTGAGCGAGTTCCAGAACATAGAGTTCTGCCCCGAGGGGGAAAGGATTTTCAAGATATTGGAGTCCGTTTTCAGCTCGGTTTCGGACTCCGCGCAGAACAAGTCCTGTCAGATGATACTCTGCGGCTCGCGCGTGAACGCGATGAAGGAGATTTTCGAGCACCGCAAGTTCTTTTACCGCCAGGTGGAGCATCTGCCGCTGCAGAAGGTGGAGGAGAAGGAGATTATCGACCACATCATCAAGGGTTTCCTTTCGAGCGGCAAGGTCATCGACCGCAATCTTCTCTACGGCGTGTGCCGGCTTTTCGACAACAATCTCTGGTACATAAACCACTTCACGTCCATCTGCGACTCGCTTTCGAAGGGCTACATAATGGAGCCGGTGCTGATCGACGCTCTGGATATGCTGATGTCCATCCACGAACCCCGCTTCATCGCGGCTATGGACAGCCTGACCACCTTCCAGGTGAACCTTCTGCGGGCCGTGGTGGAAGGGCATACCAAATTCAGCAGCTCCGAGGTCATCGCCCGCTACGGGCTGAATTCTTCAGCCAATGTGCGCCGTCTCAAGGACGCTCTCTGCAAGAAGGAGATACTGACTTTCGACGAGCAGGACGAGCCTTGGATAATGGACCCGCTCTTCAAGTACTGGGTGATGAAGAAGTACTTCCGTATGAAAGTGGAGCTTCAGTGAGAAGCTGTACGGATTCTTCTTGGAAGGTTTCTTACACTAATATTCCGTTCCGAAGGATTTCTTCGTAAAGGGGCGAAGGGTAGCGGCTGTCTATCAGGACAGGCTCGATAAGGGTGTTTACATCCCAAGTCATAGACCATAAAGCCGCAGAAGCATCCATAAAATCCTCCCTGACCTCCGGGACAATGACAGCAACGTCTATGTCGCTGTCCGGCCGGGCGGTATTCCTGCCATATGAGCCGAACAGATAGACGGATGCCGTATCGAATCTGGACAACACCCTTTCCTTATACTTGCGGACGGAGGCTATAACATCGCTTTGACCCATAACTGCAATTCTTTCGTTTTTTCGAGAATCTCTCTGCAACGGTCTTCCGAAAGAGATTCTCCGATGGCTTTTTTGTAAGAAGGATACCGGGCTTCAATATTGAGAGGCATCATCCGGCTCAGGAAAACACGTTTCTGTCCATCCAATAACTGGCCAAGTCCACAACTCTGTGCAATATTGATGAGGTTGTGCGAATATGGTACCGGGTCTTCTTTCCTACTACACCGGAAAGCCTTGAATATTTTTTCGATGGTCTGATGACACATATACCCGACGTACAGCCAACGTCCGGTGCGAAGCATAGCCTCGGCCGTTTCCAAATCATAGTCGGATACTTCCGTCCAATATTTGACCTTATCCATATCCATACATCGCAAAGTTCTAAAAAATAATCCTAATAAGCAATAATGGTTTTCAAGATGAAAGCGCTTAAAGTCACCTGTTTTCCACGCTTTGGGGGCTGATTTTGTAAACAGCTGATAATCAACATTGATTTTATGAACAAATGTCGTTTTGGGTGTTCCGATGTGAAAAGCAGGGGTGCAATGACGGCCACAAATAAACGTTTTATCTTATCCCTTCGATGTACTGTTATACATCGAAGGCCGCGTTTTTGCCCTATTTCGTGGCCTCCGATGCACCGGCCTCGTCATTGCCGGCTCCGGCCGGCAATCCCTTCGCGACACGAGATGCCCGAGCACGCCGGGCATGACGCAGGCTCTGACCTTTCCCATCCTTGCCGGCTTCAACGACTGGTGAGGATGGTGATGGGGGCCGTCTGGTCGGGACTTGATGACGGCGTAGACTTTATTTCATTTCTCCTTCTATTAAGGGGTGGCAGGTCTGAGCACTCATTTCGCCACATTTTTACTCTTCATCTTCTTCCACACTGGGTTGGGGCTTACCCTCAGAGAGGTATTTGTCCACGATAGGGATAACTGCACAGACTTTATCGTAAATGTCTTTCAATAGGGCAGTTTTATCTGCAATGGACATTTCATTGAACGACCTGGCAAGGCTCTTAGTGAAGGAGTAAAATGTGCTACCGCTCTGGCGGAAATTGTTTTCGCGGTTGAGCGCTTTGAAAGTCTCATCTTTTGCGAGTCCGGCTATGAGTTGATTTACCTTTGCGTTCTTGGGCGGTTCAATGTGCAGCACAAGGGTAAGGTTATGACCAGTGATGAGATGCTTCCCCCTGAAAGGAATCCATTCCAGATGAACATTTCTTGGCCAGCCTTCGGGGAATATTTGATAGAAACCATCACGCGAATGGTCCTCCAGATCAAAATGCCTTTCAGGACAGGAGTCTTCAAAGTATGCTTTGGAAATCTTTGTGAAGGAACGCAATACCGCTCTGTCTATTTTGTTTTTCTTGTTGGCGATGATGTCAAGAATGGCCGAGAACTGCTTCTCCTGCTCCCTGAGGGAATCATAAATGGTGGGGAGGTCGGTATCCTCCGTGAGGTTTGCAAGCCGCAGGATACGCTCTTCCATCTTATTCTGGATCTTGCGCTGGGTCTCCCTCAGCCCGAACATTCCCTCCAAGTGGTCGATATACTGTTTGAGGGCGCTAACAAGCCACTCCTCGCGTATCATGCACGAAGGGAGCACGCTTTCCTTGAGCCATGGCAGGATGTCGTCGCGGTAATTCAATGGGATGAAGCGGTCTCCTAGGATTATCTTGACGCGGTCGGTATAACTGTAATCGGATATTACCTTCCCTCCGTCACGGGTAAGGTACACCACCCAGATGCGATCGGCGGGAGTACCATGGGAAATGACGGTGTCCACATAGCGTTCTATTTGCCGATCCTGGTCTTCGGCATTGTGAATCTTGTTCTCGATGATGACAGCATATTCTCCTTTGGCTTCGACAAGTCCGTCAATGTATTCGGAATTGTAGATAATCGTAGGATGTCCGACTTCGGGATTTAGGTCAGACCAGCCGTGGACTTTGGTTTCGAGGAATGACTTGAGTATGACAAGCTGCCCTGCCTGCGGGTACTTAAGGAGCCGTAGCAGAATCCTGCTATGTGCGTTTTCGTTGGCATGGAGCTCATCAATGACATTTATATGGTATGGTTCCCACTGTTTCAACTGCTCGTAGTACTTGCCAAGAGCCTCCGCGACCTCACTTGCCGCTGAAAGAGATGACAGGCAGCCCTCTATAAAGGGAGTAAGGATGTCTCGGAACTTTATGATTTCCCTCCCGATGCGTTCATAGTCATCTTCTTTGATTCGTTCCGATTTTAGACGGGCTGCGAAGTAACAAAAATTTCGGCCAACTGTCTCCACCTCGGGGACGGAAGTCAGTTTGCCGTTCAGGTAATCTGCAAAAGACCGCACCAGGGCCGAAGGAGATGATGGCTCCAGATGAAGTTCTATATGCCCTTGGTAATACTCATAATGCACATTCCAGGAAGGAAACGCCTCGGATATTCCATATTGAAGCCCGGATTCGTTTGTTGCCGCGATACCGACCATTGCTTCAATCTTTTGTCTGGTTATATCGTCCATATTGATATTTGAGTTTTCTTTCGTTATCTGATTATCAACTGGTCTACGGTGCCGTCGGGTCTAAGAACCCTTATCATGCCAGACTCAAACTCGGTCAAGCCAAGAACGATTATATTCTCTCGATTTTCGATTTCTTCCACTTGGCGGAAAAGGTCTTTGAAGGTGTCGTGATAGAACATCCCATACGGATACACTTCATCGCCATAGGGCTCCTGACGCAGAAGTTCTTCCAAGTCGAATTCATTATAATCCCTATTCGAAAATTCGTCTGGACGACGCGGAGCCGTCATTGTCTTGAGGATAGTTTGGAGGTCGTCTTCATAAGGGTCGAAATAATCCGTCAGATCTTCCCACATAAACCACATTTCCTTCAGGTCCAGTGCCCGGACTATATCGAAGTATCGGTTCCGGAGTTCGGATGACCGCCGCCCGGAAAACTGGAAGTACCACCATAGCGGAAAGCCGTTGGCATTGCTGGTGATGATATGCGGGTTTCCAAGGTCCAGGCTTACATCATACATACCGATGTCCAATCCGATCCTGTCGGTGCTCTTTACGTCGACCATGAGGTTATCCCTTATCTTTCTCAACGGATCCTGGACTTGGTCCATTATGGCAAACATTCTCTCACTCATGGCTTTAGATTCTTATTTCCGAATATTCTATCATACAAGGCCTTGAGGCGGTCATCGAAGATGGCGGGGTGGAAGTAGCCTTCGGCGATGATTTCCTTGAGGAGGTTGCGGCCTTTTTCGTGGCGGTGGTGTAGTGGTCGGGGGCTTTCTCCAGGTATAGATGCTGTATATGATAACACAGAGGCGTACTCTTGCTGGAATTGCGGTTTTCCCAATGAGTTTTCGCCAATATACACGCAAGAAAGTTCGGTTTTGTCAGGACTCTGGTGGGCATACATATTTATGCGATACTCCGCACCCTCATACTCGGCGATATAGGCACGCCTTCCATTGAAGATGTCAGTGCGCTTCACCTTCATCTGATAAACCTTATCTTTCTCGAATGTCATAGAGTTGGTTATTGATTGTTAAACCTTCTTCTTGCCTCCAAGGAACGATTCCTCGCTGATCTGCTTCTCATTGTCTAGTTTTACCTTTTTATACGCTCGAAAGCCAAAGTTACGTATTTTAACCAAATTCTGCAGTCTTCAGGCAGTAAAAAAGGGTAATTATAACGTACATCTCGATGCACGCCCCCACCTTTTCATTGCCGGCCTTCTTTTCCCTGTCATTGCCGGCTCCGGCCGGCAATCCCTTCGCGACCGCAGA
>JAUMVX010000072.1 GCA_030529945.1 Bacteroidia bacterium
CCACTCCCACTCCCACTCCCACTCTCACTATCATCCTCCTTCTCCTTCTCCACTCTAATGTCTTTATCTCACAGTGTATCGACGGCCACACTAAAACGTTAAATATTAACCCTTCGATGTATAAAAGTACATCGAAGGCCACGTTTTGGGGCGAAAACGTGGCCGTCAATGCACTGCATCAGTAACCCTCGGGAGAAAGCCCTTTGAGAAGGTCGGGGCAGCGGGGCCTATCCGGTACTTCGGAGTGACCCTCTGGAGAAGGTTTGGGGAGCAGACTATGCCTGTCATTCAAACAGCCTCTTCAGAGTGCTGACATCGAGTTGCAGTCTGCGCGCAATCCTTTTGATGTTCACCCTGTACTTTGTTTTCAGATGCACTGCTAAACGGCACCTGTCATCTATTCCTAATTCTCTGACTGAACTTACGTTGAACATCTTTTTGACACTTATTGATATGACTTCGCCCAACTCTTCTTCCGAGAGTATGACGGTTTCTCCGACTCCTTCTGCAATCCGCACATAAGCATCTATTTTTCTGACGACATTATAGTTGTAATTCCAGGAACTCCCGAACAGCCGCTCGACCTTTTCGGTAAGCACGTAAGATTCGGGGAGAATAAAACCTAAACTCTCATTGAACAGATAATTGTCCGGCAACATTCTTTTGCTTTTCAACATCAGGCGCTTTTTGCGCAAAGACAGTTCACCAAACTGCCGCTTCGCGACAATGTCTTTCATCCCGTTGAAAATCAGATTTGTAGAACCCCACAAGTAGCTGCCTGCCGCGATTCCGGGACAAGCCCTAAAGGGATTCCTCGCTATATATATTATAGTATCTGCCAGTTGTCTTTTGTCCTCCACCTTGACTAATTTGAATCCATACTCCAACGGAAGCGGGGCGAACCCGTCTTCTTTCAGACGCTCACCGATCCGTCTTTTCATAAACGTGAAGAATCTGACCATATCCTCACCGGAACCGTAAGCCAGAATATGACAATGGTTGACCATAAGGTTGAAGGCTATTATGGACAGATTGTGCACATATTGCCCGAGGGCTATGCTGTTCATCCCCTCTGCATATTCGCCGTTGCCGTTAAAGAGCTGCCCCTTTTCAATGGAGTCGAATGTCATATGGTAATACCATCGCGGCCAAGTCCGGTATTCTTCATACTTGCTTTGTAATTTTCTCATAGCTTGAAGTTTTTCACATCCGGTGCTGTTTAAGTTTTTATCATCACTAAGGTCATTGCAGCCTCAGTCCGGGGATGTCCGTCCATTTTTCGGGAAGACCGGACATATCCACATATAAGGAATGCTTTGCAATATAGTGTTTTTCTCCCGCCCGGATACACTTCCGGAATGAAAATATCCTCTTCCCGGCTGTAAAAAGATACATTTATTAAATTAATTGATATTTGTTTAGTGATGATGTAAATAATCGGTATGCTTCTGTGAAGGTTTTTTATGCCCTCTGCAGAGAGGCGAAAGTCGTGGGCGAAGGTGGAACGGCTGAGAGAGCGGGCGGTGACTATGCAATCTGGAGAGTCGGCATAGAGGTCCTTAAGTGAGGCGGGAGTGGCGGGCCCCGTCCGGAACTTGCGAAGTGACCTCAACAATTATCTGTTGTTATGTACATCGACGGCCACACTAAAACGTTAAATATTGCCCCTTCGGTGTATAAAAGTACAGTGACGGCCACGTTTTGGGGCGAAAATGTGGCCGTCACTGCACCTGGCATCAGTAACCCTCTGCAGAGAGTCAGGGATAGTGAGCGAAGGCGGCAGAGTATAGAGGACCTCAAGTGAGCCGGGGATAGTGAGCGAAGGTGGAGCGGCAGAGAGGGCCGCAGTAATATAACCAGGGGATGGAAGCCGAGGATGACAGACAGGGATGAAATACAAGGATGAAAGACAGGAATGAAGTTCAGGGATGAAGCACGGCGATGGGTGTGACTGAAGATGAAGGGATGCCTTTCCCCTAACAGCTATTCATCTGCTTCTACGGCAGTGGGGCGAGGAGGCGGATGAGGAAGTCCAACAATGCGGGAATCACATAGCGGCTACTACAGCAGTGGGGCGAGGAGGCGGATGACGGAGTCCCAGAGGTGGCGGAGAGGGTGTTTGCCCTGTACGTCTTCAAGGAAGATTTCGGTGCAGAGTTCCATATCGTTCTCGAAAAACCGGCAGCTGGCCGAGGCAGCTTCGGCTCCGTACATATAGGTGTTCATCTCATAGCTGAGCTCGAGGCTGCGGTAGTCGAGGTTACAGGAGCCGACCATTGAGACATAATCGTCAGCGACGAAGGTCTTGGAGTGGATGAAAGGCCCGTCATTGCGGAAGACCCGCACGCCGGCGCGGAGAAGTTCGGGATAATAGGACCGGTTTATGGGAGTGAGGAGGCTGATGTCGGCTTTGGCCGGTATCATTACGCGCACGTCCACCCCGCGAAGGGCCGCGGACTTGATGGCGTCGAGCAGGGACTCGGGCGGCATAAAGTACGGTGACTGAAGCCAGACATACTTTTCGGCGTGGTTCAGAATCCATACGAGACCGAGAGTGAGGAAGGGCCAGGGTGTGTCCGGGTCGCCGGGAACGAGCTGGACCGGAATTCCGTGAAGGATCTCGGGCGCGCTTTCTGTCTCGGGATGGGTATCGGGGCCGGCAGCCGCACTGATGTCGGCAAAGGAGGCGTCAGGGCTGGAAGGGATAATAAAGTCGGTGGCAGCGGTAGGAGCCGCAGTGGAGGGGTCGAAAGTAGGACCGGCGAGAGGGCCGGAAGGCACGGGAGTGACGGAGGAACTGTCGGAGCAGGATTGGCCGGAGGCCGCACGGGACGCAGCGACGCTCGGGAATAGATGGTCGAAGTCGTCCTCCACTTTTCCGCCGGAGGTGATGAACGCGTCGAGGAAATACATCTGGAGCGAAGCGACCGCCTCGCCGGTGAAGCGGAGATGGGTGTCGCGCCAGCCGTTGCAATAGTCGTCGCTGATGTTCATTCCGCCCGTGTACGCTATCTCGCCGTCTATGACCACTATCTTGCGGTGGTCGCGATAGTTGAGCTTCGACGCGAGGCCGAGCAGGTTGCTGAAGGTCGGAGTGAATTTCACCACCTCGACACCCGCCTTCTTCATATCATTGTAATAGGACGGGTTTATGTCGAAGTTCGCAATGTTCTCGCGGATGAAACGCACCTTGACCCCCTCCCGGGCCTTCCGCATCAGAAGCTCCCGCAACGCGCTGCCCATACGGCCCTTGCGGAAGTAGAAATATTCGATGTGGACGTATCGGCGAGCGGCGCGGATGTCCGCCATCAGACTGTCGAACTTTTCCTGACCGCAGGTAAAGATCTTAAGGTCAGCGGCTTCGGAGACGGGTGAAGCGAAGCCCTTGCGCAGCAGAGAGGCGAGAGGCCGGTAATGCGGGTCTATCTCCGGAGAGCCGTCATCGCCCCGGCCGGCGAATTCCGTAAGGTAGGGCTGCTCGCTCTCGCGCAGGACTTCGAAGAATTTCTTATGGTTCCGCTGGACATAGCCCGGACGGCGGAAGTCGATTCCGAGAAGGATGTAGAGCAGAAGGCCCACTACGGGGAGCGCGGCGATGAGCAGAATCCAGACGAGCTTCTGGGAGGAACTCTTTTCGTCGGTGAGTATGACTATGACCGTTCCCGCCAATATGAGCAGGAAAAGGATGGAGAGTATGGTCGAAAGACTCGATGACATATCGCAAATATAAGCCTTATCTTGCGAAATGTCAACCTCCGGGCGGCGGCGATGCCGCCACGGGGGCACAAAAAGCTCCGAAGCTGCCGCCTTGAGGCACGAAGCCGCTACGGTGGAGTGCGGAGAACCCCGCCACGGGGATACAAAAAACCTCTTCCGGGGCAGTCCCCTGAAGAGGTTTTCATCTGAATCCGAGCGGGATACGGGAGTCGGACCCGCCTCCTTGGCTTGGGAAGCCAATGCACTACCGATGTGCTAATCCCGCGTAACGCATCGCAAATATAGACATTTTTTGGAATGATGAAAAATATGTCGGTGAAGTTTTGCGATTTCTGAGAAATAACTGCGGAAGTTTTTTGAAGATTCACTAACTTGAGACGTTTTTCCGGGCTGCCGGAGCGGTAGCCGCATCCATAGGAAAGCGAAACAGGAAAGCAATATAGGAAAGTATAATAGAAAAGCGATATAAGAAAGCAATATCGCAAAGCGAAAAAGCAAAGCGAAACGGTGAAGGCTTATGAAATTCCTGCTCATAAATCAGGCCCTCTTCAACAGGGGCGACGAATCAGCCCACAAGGCATTGGTATATAACCTGCTGCTGAAGTTCCCCGACTGCAGCATCGAAGTTCTTTTCGTCGGCAGGGACCCAGAGGCCCTGGAGGACTTCATCATAGCCGACCGGAGGGTGAAATACACGAACCTTCCCGTCTCGGACTTTTTCCGCAAGACCTATGTCCGCATCCTTAAGACCGGACTTCTCTGGCGCTGGTTCATAATGAGCACGCCCCGGAAAATATTCGCTAAATACCGCAGCGCCGACTGGGTGATCTCCTCGCCGGGCGACGCCAGTCTGGGGGCCCGCTATGACTGGGACCATCTCTTCCTGCTGAAACTGGCGCAGATGGCGGGCTCGCGCATCGCCTACCTCGGCCGCTCCATCGGCCCCTTCCCGGACGGAGGCCCCATCATCCGCAGATTCAACCATCTCTCCATCAAGGTTCTGCGCAAGATGGACTTCATCTCGCTGCGCGATGTGGCCTCGGAAGAAACAGCCGCGGGTCTGGGTCTGAAATTCAGCCCGTCCTACGACCTTTCATTCCTCGGCACTCCCCTCGCCCAGATCCCCCGGAACATACGCGAAAAAATAGGCCACGACTACGCCGTCATAGTCCCGAACTATCTGGTCCAGTACCCGGAACTGCGCAGCAGACTCTCCCCTACCGCCATCCGGGGATTCTACGAAGAGCTTCTGCGCGACACTCTGGAGAAGTTCCCCCGGCTGCGCATAGTCCTGCTTCCGCAGCTCTTCAACGGCACGAGCTATATCGGCCGCGATATGAAATTCTTCCAGGACGTCGCGGACGCGGTGAAGGACGAGCGGGTCTGCGTCATCCCGGACGAGTGCAGCTCCGATATACACCAGGCCATCTACAGGGAAGCCAGGTTCGTGATTGGCGGAAGCCTGCACAGCATAGTGTTCGCGATAAACAACAATGTGCCGTTCGTGGCGCTCTGCCACGAGGAGCGTGCGAGCAAGACCCTCGCCCGTCTGGGCAAGACGGACCGCATCGTAGACCTTTCCGGAGCGTTCGAGCTGCGCAGCGCGGAGAAATTCTCGCAGCAGGCGATCGGCGCGGACAGGGCGAAACTGCTGAATCTGGACTCGCGCGTCGCCATAACGCGCATAATGGAAAAGCTTGATACTCTGCGGCCTGACCCTGCGGCTCAGTCCAATGCCAAGGCTCTCACAGCCTCCGCATTCGCCGCCGCCTGCGAGCTCATCTCCACCTCGCGGCCATCCCGCTGAGTGACCCTCCCCGCAGCCCGAGGGGGAACTACATCAAGCCGAGCAACTTGCTCCGGCTGAGCAGACAACCGCCGAAGGAACTACATCAGGCCGAGCAGTTTGCTCCGGCTGAGCAGACAGTCTCCGATGGAGGCGGCCTTGCGGTCGAGTTCCGAAAAGCGGATGGTGGTGTCGGAACTTACCCTGTTCAGGGAGTATTTGTTCACAGCCGTCCTGATCGGGAAGAGCAGATAGTCGCGTCCCACGATAAGACGCCCGCCGATGACCACCAGACCCGGATTGAAGATATTTATGAGGCCCGCGATGCCGCGGCCCAATGTCTTTCCTATCTCTTCTATACCTTCGATGGCCAGCACGTCCTCCTCTTCCACCGCCTGGAGGATTTCGTCCAGAGTCACGTCCCTGTTCTTCGTGTAGATTCTCGACAGGGAGGAAATCTTGCCTTCCTTTAGCTTTTCCACTATCCCGTCGTGCAGGGCAGAGCCGGAAGCCCCGGTCTCCAGACAGCCCACCTTGCCGCAGCGGCAGATCTTGTCATTGTCCAGAAGCGGGAAATGGCCTATCTCCCCGGAAAAGCCGGACTTTCCGTAGAAGAGCTTGCCTCCCAGTATCATACCCATCCCCAGACCCCAGCTCAGGTTTATGAAGAGCATATTTTCCTCCCGGTTACGGCTGGAGACAAGATACTCGCCGAAAGTCATCGCCCTGGAATCGTTCTCTATGGTCACGGGGACTGCGAGCTCCTGCTCGAGGAAAGACCTCAGAGGAAGGTCTTCGCTCACGAAATAAGTGAGGCTGTAGCCCTTTTCGGGATTCACGCGCCCGGACAGGCTCACCCCCACTCCCAGCACTTTCTCCCAGTCCACGCCCGCAGCGACCACCGAATTCCTCACCAGGACGCAGAGGGTCCTGAACGAATCCGCCGAGGCTGCCAGGACGAACTCTATGTCCTGGATGAACTTTTTCAGCTCGCCGCTGAAATCTGCTATCGCGATGTGGAAGTGCTGGCGGGAGATGTCCACTCCGATGAAATAGCCCGCCTCGGGATTCAGGCCGTAGATGCTCGGCCTGCGGCCTCCTGCGGTGCCCTGCTTGCCCAGGTCCTGCACGAAGCCCTCGTCCATAAGTTCTCCGACGAACTTGGTCACCGTAGGCACGCTGGTATTGGTATCTCTGGCGAGATCGGCGATGCTGTAGCCGCCCTTGATTATGCACAAACGTAAAATTTCTCTTTTCAGAGCGGAGTTTTTACTGTCCGGTTCGCTCAGAAAGTTGCTTCTCATATTGATTATAGTTAAGTGATTCCTAAAAAATAACTTGGTGCTTTTGCTCGTCTTTTTGGTCTAAAT
>JAUMVX010000023.1:0-13577 GCA_030529945.1 Bacteroidia bacterium
CCACAAAAATCCTTCACAAAAACTTACCAACTTATTTTTTCATCATCACTAAATATGCAGTGCCGTTGATGATTTTTCGTGAATTTCGTCAATAGAGTTGCAAATTTTTACAAATATTACGTATCATAGAATATTTGACATAGAGAACCGCCTTGATGAAGGACTGTTCCTGTTTGGCGGTCGACAGGTCGGCAAATCGACACTTTTGAGAGAGCGCTTCCCGAAAGTGTCGTGATGCAGGAAATCCGTGCATACCTCGGATATACCGACAGCGGGGAAGAACTGACCTATTGGCATACTTATGCCAATGATGAAGTCGATGCGGTAATCGGAGATGCCCGGGTTGCCATCGAAATAAAGTCAACCGACCACGTGGGAACAGAGCACAAGAAAGGCCTTAAGAAATACGCGGAGGAGCATCCCGAGGCAAAACAGGTCATCGTGTCGAGGGATTTCATCACAAGGCACTCCGGGGACATTGACATAGATAAAAAACTTCTCGATGCTGCTCTTCCCGGCATCCGGATTCACGGCTGTGCCGGTGACATAAATATGATTTATTTTGAGAAGTCATCATAACTCATTACATTCGCGTTTATAGCAAATCCCGGTCATAATTATGCCCAGCAAATATCCCGTCATAACACTCTGCGGCAGCACGCGTTTCAAGGAACAGTTCCTCGAAGCGCAAAAGCGGCTGACACTTGAAGGCAACATCGTCATCAGCGTCGGGCTCTTCGGCCACTCCGGCGACGAAGAGGTCTGGGCCGAGGGCGTCAAAGAGATGCTTGATGATATGCACAAACGCAAAATTGAGATGGCTGACGCCATCTATGTCATCAGCGTCGGGGGCTACATCGGCTCCAGCACCCGTTCGGAAATCGAATATGCTAAGGCCCTTGGCAAGGATGTCCGCTATCTGGAAGCAGACCGCCCCGACATTCCTGCGGAGACGGTACGCGATATGGCGGAAATGCTTGGCTGTGGCCACATCTGCCATTTGAATCCGGACACAAACGAAACGGTCTTTGTCCTCAATCCCCTATCTTGGGAGTGTTACGAGAAAACCGACGAAGATATGGAGGCTTTGGAAAAGGTGGATTCTTGGGAAAGACGTATCACCCTGACTCCTCCGGAGTCTTTTGAGTTTTTCAGATATATGGAAGGCTTCATCGACGAACTTCCCGAGAGGGAGTCGTTTTTAAAAAACAGGCTCGCATCGGTCCTTTCCCACAGACATCCATTTGCCCGTTTCAAGGATGTCATCGACAGCTGTCCTTATCGCCAACTATGGTTTGATTACAGACGGAGATGTCTTGAGAACTACGTAAAAGCAGAAATATCAAGATGGAATCGCTCGGCAACATAATCCGGCTCATCCTCTTTTCGTGGAGCATAGGAGAATCGAACTCCTGACCTTTTGAATGCCATTCAAACGCTCTACCAACTGAGCTAATACCCCGAATGGACTGCAAAGATAAAGCGGATTTTCTGAATTTCCAAACGCAGGGGCGAAGATATCTGCTTTTTTTCTTCGTGAAAGAGCAGTTTCCGGCAGTGCGGCATCCGCAGCGTCCCGAGACAGTCACCACAGTGTCTTTGGATTCGGCTTCTTTCATATTATGTGCAGTTTTACTATTTTTGCCCCGGAAGCCCGGCTGGTTCAGAAGCAGCTTCCTTACTTTATGTTACGTGAACAAGTAGTATTCGGACCCGTCCACAGCCGCAGGCTCGGCTCTTCTCTGGGCATCAATCTCCTGCCCGAGAACGGCAAGATCTGCACTTTCGACTGCATCTACTGCGAGTGCGGGTGGAACCGTGACGGCCTGGGCGACAGGCACTTGCCGAGCGCGGCGCAGGTGCGGGAGGCACTGGAGGAGAGATTGGCTGGATTGGACGCCGAAGGCGGCCGCATAGACAGCATCACTTTTTCCGGGGACGGGGAACCGACGCTGAACCCCGAGTTTCCGCGGATCATCGACGATACGCTCGCGCTGCGCGACCGTTTTTTTCCGCAGGCGAAGGTCTCCGTGCTCTCGAACGCCACGCGCGTTCACATCGACGAGGTTTTCGAAGCTCTGCGCAAGGTGGACAATCCCATTCTGAAGATTGACGCGCCGACGGACGCTCTCGTGGAGCTTATCGACCGGCCGGCTCCGGGCTATTCTCTCGCGAGGGTCATCGAGGCTCTGAGACGCTTCGAGGGGGACTTCGTGCTGCAGACTATGTTCTTGAAATGCAGCTACTTCGACTCTTCCGCGCCCGAATGTCTGAACGGCTGGATGGATATTGTGCGCGAGCTGAGACCGCGCGAGATTATGGTCTATACTCTGGACCGTCCGGCACCCGAGGAGGGGCTGGAGAGTTTCACCGAGGAGCAGATGCGTTCGCTGGTGCGTCCGCTGCTGGACGAGGGGTTCAGAATCCAGATTAAAGGAAAATCCTAGATGCTTGAAAGCTATGACTATACAGACTAACATCGGACTCTTTTGCGACTGTTTCCCTCCGGTGATGGACGGAGTGTCGGTTTGTATGCAGAACTACGCCTATTGGCTTCAGAAGAAGGTGGGTGGCGTCTGCGTCATAACGCCGAGAAACTACGGGACTGAGTATCACGAAGACTACGAAGTGCTTCAGTATCTTTCGGTTCCGGTTCCTTTCCGCCGGCCATACGTGACCGGTATCGCGGAAATCGACCCGGTTTTCCTGACGAATATTCTTAACCGGAAATTCAAGATCGTGCACGCGCATTGCCCCTTCGCTTCGGGCTGGTGCGCCGAGCATATCGCTCATATCCAGCATATTCCGCTGGTCGCTACCTTCCACTCGAAGTACCGCGATGACTTCGCGAGGGTCATCCCTTCTAAATTCGCAGTGGACGAGATAGTGAAGAAGATAGTGGGCTTCTACGAGCGTGCGGACGAGGTCTGGGTGCCTCAGGAGTCGGTGAAGGAAGTGCTCCGCGAGTACGGCTACAAGGGTGACATTCAGGTGGTTGAGAATGGAAGCGACCTCGTGGCCGACCGCCCTGAGGAGTTTTTCGCGGACGCTCGGAGAGAGCTGGGGATCGCCCGGGATGAATTCGTGCTGCTTTTCGTGGGCCAGCACATCTGGGAGAAGAACACCCGCTTCATAATCGACGGCCTCGAAAAGATAAAGGACGTGCGTTTCCGGATGTTCTTCGTCGGCACCGGCTATGCGGCGGAAGAAATGCAGAGACTGGTGAGTGAAAAGGGACTCGATGCGCAGGTGAGCTTCGCCGGAAGCATCACCGAGCGCGAGAAGATAGTGAAATACTACGCCGCGGCCGACCTCTTCCTCTTCCCGTCGCTCTACGACAACGCCCCTCTGGTGGTCCGCGAGGCGGCGGCGCTGAACACCCCTTCCGTGATGATGCGCGGCGCGACTGCCTCGACCATCATCCGCGACGGCGAAAACGGTTTCCTGACGGACAATGACGAGGACAGATTCGCACAGCTGCTCCGCACGCTCATCGCCTCGCCCGAAAGAGTCCACCGCATCGGCGTGCAAGCCTCACGCAGCATCGTGCGCAGCTGGGAGGACATCTGCGGCGAAGTGCTCGACCGCTACAACGCCCTGATTTCCCGCCAGAGGCTCATCCATTAGGCATCCTCTGCGAGCCTCTCCGGACTGCTTTCCTCGTCCGCTGTCGCGTCCAATCCTTCCGTCCGCTCCCGCGTCCAATCCTACTTCAGGAATGCGAAGAAGACCGCCATTATCAGGCAGATGAAGGCGGCGAGATGGTTCCAGTGGAGAGCCTCGCCCTTGAAGAAGACCATCACCAGGACGGTGAAGACGGTGAGCGAGATGACTTCCTGAATGACCTTGAGCTGCATAAGGGAGAAGGGACCGCCGTTTATGGCTGAACCTATGCGGTTAGCCGGAACCTGCAGACAATACTCGAAGAATGCGATGCCCCAGGAAAAGAGTATCACGGCCACCAGCGGCCAGGAATCGGAGATATGCATCTGCTGCAATTTCAGATGGCCATACCAGGCTATCGTCATACAGATATTGGAACCTATAAGCAGCAGAACAGTCCACAACCAGTTCATAATGCGTAAAATCTAATCTGTCTCCGCTCTCCGGCCGGTCCGGGGCGCGGACGCCTCCATTTTTCGGGCTGCAAAGTTAGTGATGCAGAAAAAATAATGGTAAGATTTTGTGAAGGATTTTTAGAATCACTCAGCAAATCGCAGGGAAGATTTGTTCGCGTTTTTCGGCGAATAATCCGAACATATAACTATATTTGCCGGCCTTTTCAGAAGAGCTCCCGCAGAGAAGGAGCCCGTGCGAAAAAGACCTGAGAATTATGAAGAATAGACAAGTATTACTCGGACACCTCGCCCTGTTCACGGCGTATTCGATCTTCGGTATCAACATCATCACTACCAAAGACTTGACAGCCGGACATCTCCTCTCGCCGATGGCCATATTCTGTCTGCGCGCCCTGGGCGCGGGAACCATCTTCTGGATAATCTCGCTGCTGCGCCCCGCCGAAAAGGTCGCTCCCCGCGATTATCCGAAAATCCTTCTGGCCTCCCTGCTGGGCTTCTTCCTCACCCAGATGACATTCCTGACCGCAAGCCCCATCATCACACCGATGGGCTGGTCCGTGGTATGCTCCGTTACTCCCATCTTCACGATGTTCATCGCGGCCATAGCCCTCAAGGAACCTATAACCGGCAAGAAAGTATCCGGGGTTATGCTCAGTTTCATCGGGATAGTCTTCCTGATTCTTACCAGCAAGACCTCGTCTTCCGGCCCCGAGGCTTCCTCGATCTGGGGATATGTGCTCGCGCTGCTGAACGGTCTGGGCTTCGCGCTCTACCTGGGCATCTTCCGCCCTCTGATCTCGCGCTACTCGGTCGTCACCTTTATGAAATGGATTTTCCTTTTCGCTTTCCTGATGTCGCTGCCGTTCTCGGCCGGTGAAATCCTCGCCTTCGATTTCACGGCGGTCAGCACAAGCTTCGCCCTGGAACTCGGCTACCTCATCGTGTTCGCCACATTCGTAGCCTACTTCCTCATCCCTGTGGGACAGAAGTGCATCCGCCCGACCCTCGTCAGTATGTACTCCTACCTCCAGCCGCTCTTCGCCATCACCATCAGCATCATAATAGGTATGGACACTCTCACCGTCCCGAAAATCCTCGCGGCCATCGCGGTCTTCGGGGGAGTGCTGCTGGTGAACTTCTCTAAAGCCGCCCCGGCTCCGCAACTCTTGCGGAACACTGTTTCTGAAAGCAGCGCCAGTTCCTAAAGAAACGCGCCCTGCGGCATACCCTGCGAACACCCCTGCGGCACCCGGCCTAGAACTGGAAATAAATGAAGGTCTGAAGGTCTGAAGTGACGAACTGGCAGATGATGAAGACCGCCAGAACGCAGACCAGAACCATAAGCGGCAGCGGCAGGCTCGCGAAAATGATGCGGTAGCGCCGCTTCAGACGCTCCGGCAGCCAATGTATCAGCATACCGGCCGCGAACACGAGCAGCACTCCGATGTGCTGGAGAGCCATCTGCGGAATCAGCGACAGGTCCCACTCCCCACCGATGCGCTCCACCATATTCTTAGCCGTATTCCACGCCTGCTCGTTGGCCTCGGCGGGGTCCAGATTAGACCCGCTGCGGAAGAACAGGCGGGTGAAAGTGATGAATATGAATGTCATAACTATCGCCCAGACAGTCTCAAGCCAGGCGAATGAAGGCTTGAACCGCAGCAGGTGATACAGCATCCGCACCAGAGCCCCGGCGAAGATTATCAGAGTCCAGACGAAGAACATATTGAACACTGCGGCTCCGAAGCGCTGCTTCAGAATGTAGAAGGCCAGACAGACCGCACCGATGACGAGCGTCCTCAGATATATGTTGCAGCTTTTCCAGAAGCGGTAGATGAGCATCCCCACACCGTTCAGCCCGCCCCATATCATAAAGTTCCAGCTCGCCCCGTGCCACAGGCCCCCGAGCAGCATAGTGTCCATACGGTTTATGTCCGCTATCAGCTCCTTGCGGTACTTCCCGCAGAAGGCGATCAGCAGCGCGAGCACGGCCGCAATCACCGCCACCGCCCCGAACACCCACCAGCTCCCCGCGAGAGCCGAGGCGAGGAAGGCGATGCCGAGTATGATGGCATAAGAGCCGAAAGTGCCGTTGCGGTTGCCTCCGAGAGGGATGTAGAGGTAGTCCTGCAGCCATTTCGAAAGCGAAATGTGCCAACGTTTCCAGAATTCGACCGGGTTGCGCGCCTTGTAGGGCGAGTTGAAATTCTTCGGCAGATAGAAGCCCATCAGCATAGCGACTCCCGTGGCGATGTCAGTGTAGCCCGAGAAGTCCGCATAGACCTGGAGGGAGTAGCAGAACAGCGCCGTGAGGTTCTCGAAGCCGGTGTAAAGCAACGGGTTCTCGAAGACGCGGTCGCAGAAGTTCACAGCCAGATAGTCGCTGAGTATCAGCTTCTTCGCCAGACCGTTCAGAATCCAGAACACCGCGATGCCGAACTGCCTGCGCCCGAGGAAGAACGGCTTGTGCAGCTGAGGCATAAACTCTTTCGCCCGCACGATAGGCCCTGCGACCAGCTGAGGGAAAAAGCTCAGGTAGAAGCCGAAATCCAGAAAGTTGCGTATCGGCGGAATCGTGCCTCGCGAGACGTCCACCACGTAGCTGACTGCCTGGAAGATGAAGAACGAGATGCCTACCGGCAGGAAGATGGAGTCCACGCTGAAAGCCGGCGAGCCGGCCAATGCGTTCCCTACCTGCGCGAACAGGTCCCGGACGACAAACTCCGTCCCGAAGAGGTTGTTCACCACATCCGTCAGGAAGTACGCGTACTTGTAGTAGCAGAGCAGCGACAGGTCAGTGACCACGCTCAGCAAGACTATCACCTTTTTTCCGCTCTTTCCTTCGATGGAGGAGAGGACTATGGCGGAGGCGTAGTTGAACACTATCACGAAAGCGAAGAGTATCAGGAAGAGACCGCTGGTCTTATAGTAGAAAAAGAGGCTTACGAAGAAGAGGAAGGCGTTGCGCAGCAGGACTTTATTGCGGAATACGCAGAGAAAGGCCAGGACCGCCGCGAAGAAGGCCCAGAAGTGGAACTGCGTGAAAAGCAGCGGATGAGCCTGGTCGAATGAGAACAGGTTTCCGAAAAAGTCCGCCGCTACGTCTTTAATGCCCATCACAAATCGTCATTCATCAAATGTTGCTCATATCTGTCCATAAGGGCATTGAAGAGCAGGTCTCCCAGCAGTTCATACCCGGCCTCGGTGAAATGGATCTTGTCCCGCTGCGCCAGTGCATCAGCTTCCCATTTCTTTATGGAGCCGAGTCCTCCCATAATCTCGAAAAGGTCCCACACTCCCGCTCCGCAGTCTTTCCCGATACGCAGGAAGGCCCTTTCGGCCACGGCTCCGTTGGGATTCGTGACATAGCCCCGCTTGCGGATGCGGCGGCAGGAATCGTTGTTGCTGAGCAGCAGCACGGCGCAGTCCGGAGCCGCCGAATGTATCCTGTCTATCAGCAGCTTATATCCGGAGATGAAGCCGTCTTCGGAGAAATTAGGTCCCGAAGCGTCGTTTATTCCTATGCCGAGTATCACCAGGTCGGGCCGCAGCAGCGCGAGGTCGCGCTCCAGATCGGGACATCTGGCGTATGATGCCAGAGATGCGCCGTTCACTCCGATTTCGGACACGGTGATCCCGGGACGGGAACTCTCCAGAATCAGGCCCGTGAGGGTGAATTCGCCCTTCCCGCGGGTGGTCAGCCTCAGCGAATCCGTAAAGGTCGGAAGAGGGAAGGTCCAGCAGGAGTCATTGGACGCTTTGCGTCCGCAGAGAGTATCGCCGGGGGCGAGAATGAGCATCGGCTCGCGCTCCGCGCCGCTGTAGCCGAGCACGCGGACGCTGTCGAAGCTGAAATGCGCCTGACCGGGCTTCGGGTCTCGCGGGACGGCGGTCACCTGTATGTACGACCTGTCTTCGCCGGTCGTGAGCGCCATTCCGGTGAGTCCCAGCCGCTTGTCCGGCGACTTGGAGGTGTTTTTGCTGACTTTCCAGTAGCCGCTGTAGTTCGTCGTGAAACTGCCCGGGCTGTTCGTGTGCGCGGCGGAGAAGGGGAAGAGCAGGCCGCGGCCGCCGTCCAGACCGGGACGCAGACCGAGCAGATTCTCCCTGAGGCGCCCCGTGAAGGTGCCGGCCTGCACGTGCGAGCCTCCGATATGCACGATGCTCAGATGGCCCGAGCCCAGGAAGAGGACGGAGTCCATCTTGGCGTAAAGCTTTCCGAAGGCGGAGGAGTCGCCGGGAAAGAGAATGCGGTTACATTCTGCCCGCACGTACTCCGGCTGCGGCACGCTCCTCTGCAGCGTCTGCGCCCCCAGCAGAGCGGATGTCAGCGGCAGCAGAATTACAAGCAGTGCCAGAACTCTTGTCTCGGCTCTTGTTATGGCTCCTATCCTGCCTCTTGTTTCGGTTCCTCTCTTCATAAGTCTCCCTCCTCTTTTTCTCCTACTCCCGCATCTCCCTCTTTTTCAGCATCTCTCGCATCTTCAACATCTCCATCTTCTCCAGCATCTTCTCTTCGCAGCTGCTCCATATATTCCGCCACCCTCTCGTCAGAAAGCTCCCGGCGGAGCAGATAGAAATCGTGATACAGCAGCAGCGCCGAGGAAAGGGCGTTGCCTATCTCGACGGCCCCCCTGTGGGTGAAATGTATAAGGTCCGGACCTCCGAGCGCAGGACTGTGCGCCGCCCATTTCTTCATCGAGCCCGCCCCTCCCATCACCGAGAAAGTATCCCAATACGCGACCCCGTTTTTCAGGCAATTCACTCTCAGCGAGTCGTTCAGCTCCGGCAGCAGAGGCCAGGTGACGGTTTCACCGTCAATGCTCGTGCACATATCTGCGGGTCCTATGAACATCAGCCGTGCCTGCGGAGCGACCTCCCGGAAATACCCGAACTGCGACACTATCTTGCGCACATAGGCGGAAATGCCTTTGCGCGAACTGAGCCCGGGCACGGCGTTGCCTCCGAACTGCAGGATGATGAGGCGGGTGTCCGTCAATGCGAAACTCTCCCTCATCACTTTGCGGTCAATCGATGAGAATATGTAGCCGGCGGAGCCGCGCAGCGCGACATTGTCCACCGTGATGCCGCCTCGGCGGTCGTCCAATGCTATGCCGTATATTTCCGCATCGCCCTCGAAGCTGATGCTTCCGCGCTCCGCTTCAGAGGGCAGGTCCCAGCTCAGAAGCGACACTCCGCCGCCGGCGGAGTCAATCTGCGCACTCATCGATGGAAGCGTGTCGCATTTCAGAGTGGCGGCAAAACCCTCCGAGTTCTGCCCGAGCAGCACGGAGACCCGCGAGATGGACTTGACCCTTTCCTGCGAATAGCGGTTTTTCGTGCGCGTGAAACTGAAACTGCCGTTCCCGGAGACCAGAGTGAACTGAGTCAGAGGACCATAGCGTTTGTGTTCGGCCTTGCGGGTCAATGAGTCTCCGACCATTGCGTAGCGGGTGAGGTTTCCTGAGGCGCTCTGGGAGAGCGAGACCGTCGGAATGCGCTGCACCATAGGCACCATCCCCGGACCCGAGCCGCCGAAGCGCTGCTGCAGCTTTTCGCGCAATACTGCGGAAATGCGGTCCATCTCCAGTTGTGAGTCCCCGTAATGCAGAATCCTGACCGTGCGGGCGGGGGCGGTTGCGCTGAATGTGGAGCTGTCCGCGGAGCTGTCTATCACGCTGCCTGCCGAGCTGTCTATCACGCTGCCTGCCGCCCTATCCGTTCCGCTGTCTTCTTCGTGGCCCGCCACGCCACCAGCCGCCTCGAAAAGCGGGTCGAAGAAAGTGTAGTCCCCTCCCGGCAGGGAAATGCGGTTCGGGTTGCCGTTAATGTAGTCGTAGTAGTAGCGCAGGGTGTCGCGCGAACCCTCCGGCATCTCGTAACTTTTCTGCACGGCGAGAAGCACGGAATCGACATTCACCGTCGCGGCAGTGTCCTGCAGCTCAGCCAGATATGACTCGTAATTGGGGAAGCGCAGCTTCACCCCGCCCAGCTCCACTCCCTTCTGCGGGAAGACGTACCAGAGCGCGGCGAGAAGCACGAGAACCGAGAGTATGAAAAGGAGTGTCTTGCTTCTGCTCATCGTATATAAATCACAAGTTTGCGGCCCTCGCGTATAAAATCGCCCGAGAGAGAGTTCCAGCGTTTCAGATCCGCCACTTTCACTTTATGCCGGGCGGCAATCCCGCCCAATGTATCTCCTTTCCGGATGGTGTAGGTGATCCTGTCGATATTGGCCGCCTGAAGGGCGCGCAGCCTATCGATGCGCGCCTTGCGGGCGGCGGAATCTGCGAGCAGCTGCGCCTCCCGCTCCGCTTTGCGCGAGGCGGCGAGAGTCTCAAGGCCCTCGAAGGCTGCGGGGGCGGGGGAGTGCGCGAACTTGCATTCCGCTTCGCGCAGGCTCCGGATTATCCCGGCTTCCGCGATGGCCGTGCTGTCTTTTATGGCAGTGGCCGCTGTCGGGCTCTGGGCGTACGCCACAATGGCCCGGTCCCAGTCCCCGAAGATGCTGTAAAGTTCCTGCAGGCGGTCCAGAGCGATGGCGGTGGAAATCCTTATGTCAGTGCGGATGTCGGGGAAGATGACTGTGTCGGTGCTGCTCTTTGTCCCTTTTTGAGCGTCGCTGTCGGATCTGCTGTCTGCTGGAATAGGAGCGGCTTTAACACCCTGATTACCGGCAATAGTCCCTTCAAGACTTCCCGCCGCCACCTCGACCTGGCAATGACCCCTCTCAAGAGTGTCCGACGGCACTATTTTCCCCCGGTTGAGGCCCGCCCAACGGAGAGCATCGAGGGCCGGGACAGCCCACAGGCCGGCCCTGTCGCTATCCGAGGTCTGGTCTGCAAGGGCGTAAGGCAGATAGAGAATTCTCTCCGGCATCTTCCTCTGCGCGAGTTCGGCTCTCAGGGAATCCACGAATTCCGGTGTCGCACTCAGGGTAGGAAAGCCCACATACTCGGGCATTACGCCCGGAGCCGGAGAATCCACGCGCCCCGGCACCACACACAGAGCCGCCGTCCCGCTCCCCACGAGCGCGACCGCAGCCACAATTATCTTTCTCCAGACATCAGACACAATTCTGCAAAGATAACAATCACCCGCGAAACTCCGCCAATATTTAGTGATTCGTAATAAGCCGGCCGCAAGGAGAGCCGCCCGCAGAACCTTGGCTACGGCGAGGTCTCCAGGAAAGCCCGGCTACGTCGAGGTGTCCAGGAATGCCCGGCGGTGAAATGAGGCGCTGCGGTTCCGCAGGATGAGCGGCATAGCGCGGACAAGACGCGGAAGATAGAGGAGCATCGCGGGGGAGAGCCGCCGCAGCGCCATCCCTACGATCCGAAGACATTCCATCGCCAGACGGAGCCACACGTGCCGCCGCCCCGGGTCGCTGAGCCTCGCCACGCAGCCCAGATACTTTCCGCGCATCTGCGCCTCCCTTTTTGCAGGCCGCTGCCCCCGGTCGTGAATGGCCTTCGCCGCAGGCACCACGCCCGTCCGGAAAGCCCAATATCGCGCCCGGTCTATATAATTGTCATCCTCGCCATACTGAGGAAAAGTAGGAGAAAAGCCCCCCGTGACCTCCAGACATTCCCGCGTCACCAGCCAATGCGCCGCCATAACGAACTTCACCGGCACCATCCCCGCATCCCGCACTTCCGCATCCCTGACCCCCGCAGCCTTGACCTCCGCTTCCCAGACCCCCTCAGTCCACACCCCCGCAGCCCCGCTGCGTTCAATACTCTTGCCGCAATGCTTCTCGAAGAGCCTGTCCGGAGTAACCCCGTCCGCCTGCAGCTGCAGGGGACTCAGAATCCCGAACCCCGGATGCGTCCGCGCCGCCACGATAAGCTTTTCGAAGCAGTCCGGCATCACCCAGGCATCCTGATTCAGCAGATACACATAGTCGTAGCCGCGCGCCAGAGCGTAGCTCAGGCCCAGATTGTTCCCCGCTCCGAAACCGCAGTTCGAAGCGCTCCTGCGGAGGGTCAGATTATCCGCGCGATGCTCCTCCAGCCAGTCGAGAGTCCCGTCGGTGGAGCCGTTGTCCACCACGAAAATGTCAGAAGCCACAGTCGATGCCGCGAGCGAGGCGAAACACCGCTCTATCCAGCGCATCGCATTGTAAGTCACTATTATGACAAGCAACTGACTCATCTTTCGGACAATATTTCATTATAGAATTCCTCGACCTGGAGTGCGCAGCGACAGGCCCCGTAATTCTCCTTGACCGTTCTTTTTGCGGCCGCGTGCATCGCGGCCAATTCTTTTCCTCCCGGTGCCGAGGCGACTTCGCTCATCCTCGCGCAGAGCTGCTCGGCCAGCTTCGAAGCCTTCGCCGAGCTGTCCCCTCCGAAGCGCAGCCCGATCTCCCGGCCCGTGGAGCGCAGCCCGTTGTCGAACTGCTCCCTGGTTCCGGCCGTGTCGCGTCCGATCACCGTGCAACCCTGAAGCATAGCCTCGGCCGTAGTGAAGCCGAAAGCCTCGTAGCGGCTCGGCACCACGGTAGCCGCAGCCTCGCGCATAAGTTCCGCCACCCGGTCTGACTGCCCGAGGAACTTTACGCTGCCTTTCGGCAAATGCCTGCGACAGAACAGTTTCCATCTGAAGGCATAGAAACCGCACGGCCGTCCCGCGACAATCAGCTGCCATCCTTCGTGCTCCGGGGCGAACTTTCTGAAAGCCCTCGCCAGTATATCGAAGCCCTTGGCCTTCTCAATTCTCGCCGCATACAGGAAATACTTCCGTCCGCCGCTCTCGGCGTTCCGAGGCTCGCATTGCGACACTTCCCCGTTTCCGCCATCAGCCTTTTCTTCAGCCCCGAGGAGCCTCCGCTCCTGTGCCGCAGCATTCTTCTCATCTGACTCCCTCTCGTCGAACACCCCGTCGTAGATGACCCTGTCGCGGATTCCCAACTTGAAGTGGCTGAAAATGTCGGCAGTTATGGCGATGCAGCGGTTCCAGTCCCCGTGTATCATCTCCATAAACTTCTCCTGCGAAGGATAGAACTTCATCCCGAAATCCAGATCCTGATATTCGCGCAGATGCCACACGTGCGGAATACCTTTCAGGCGGCAAGCCTCCGCCGCGAAATCCAGAGGACCCACGTTCGTGTGCACGATGTCCGGTCCGAAACAGTCGAGAACGTATCCCATATAGCTCATCAGCAGTTCCCTGTGCTCAAGCTTTTTCCTGCGCCTGCGCCGCTTGAGCGGATTCAGACAGCGCGGATATATGCTCAGAGAGTATTTCTGCTCCGCAAACATCCTTATCCCCGCAGCCTTCAGCTTTTTCGGCAAGGCTCCTCCGGAGCCTGGCAGCATCACCGCGCACTCGTGCCCGCGCTCCCTCAGGGCCAGTACCAGATTCAGCAGGGCGGCAGGTGCGCCGCTCATCGCTGACGAATTCGATATGAACAATATCCTCATACTTAAAAGTTTATAGCGGCCTTGCGGCCAATCCTGCCTGCAGCTCAAGACGCCCGATCACGTCGGGCGTGAC
>JAUMVX010000023.1:13677-35688 GCA_030529945.1 Bacteroidia bacterium
CCCGTCATTGCCGCTTGTCATACCCACGCTTTTGCAGGTGAGCCAATATTCTCCAGGAGGAACTCCTTCGACGGTCCGGCAAGGGCGGCAATCCTGCGGTCCACCGCCTCCCAGTCTATCGGAGCCCCCGCCACCTTGACTAAAAAGTCTGCATCCTGCATCGCAGAGCCCCCGGAGAGCGAAGACCCTGCCGTCTGCGCAAAAGAGACCCCTGAGCGCTCAGGGGCAAGGCAGACAATCCGCTTCTGCAGCCCGAGCAGAGCGAGCAGCCCGCCGCTGCGGGAGTCCCTTCCGTCGCCGAGACTCAGAGAGAGGAAGCTCTTGTGCAGCAGTGCACTCAGCGCGCAGCCGTGAAAGGAGGTCGTAATCACCATCTTCGCTCCGTGCAGCAGGGCGAGGAAGTCCTCGGGGGACGCCGCCGCCACTTCAGCGGAGTTCTCGTCTTCCGCCTTGGCGGAAAGAATGAGCGTGCGCAGCCCGAGACGTTCGCCCAGAAGGGAGGCCGCCTGAAGCCCTGCAGGAGTCCTGCGTACCTGATAATAAAGCAGATAGTCTCCGAGCGACTCGCATATGCCGGACTGCGCCGCCAGATCCCTCCACAGACTCTCCTGCGTCAGCAGCACCGGGTCGCAGCACAGCCGGGCGTCCGGCCGCAGCAGCCTGATCTGAGACAGAGCCGTCTCCTCCCGCAGACTGACGGCCCGGAACCGGGCCAATGCCTTCCGCAACTCTTCTTCCCTCAGCAGCCCCATCCCGTTCTCTATGCTCGCGGAGTAAGCCAGAAGGCGCTTGCCTTCCAGGCCCTCGCCCCAGTAGAGCCTGTCCATTTCCCCTCCCGTAAGGGCAGGGTTCCATACCTGGTCGCTTCCCACCACTATGGTATCGCAATGCTCCGGTCCGGTGAGACTGAGCCGCCGCCTGACGAAAGCCTCCATCGCCGCGAAGCGCTCTCTGCGGCTGCCCAGAACCTGCAATTCGCGCCGCGTCCTGCGAAGGAACTTCCCCGGTGTGCGTCCCCAGAAGCGCCTGATGTCCACCACTTTATATCCACCCGCTATGCTCTCGGGACGGTAATCTATCACTCCCGGACTGAATCCCATATCGCGCAGCGTCTCCTGAAGCGCATAGCACTGCAGCAGCGCTCCGTAATTCCTTGCGAAGTGGAAAGTCAGTATCCCGACCCTGCGGGAAGTATGTGGGGCATTGTCCATTACCGTTTCAGCATCTTGCAGCACACTCACTCATCACTCATTCCATCACCATTTCAGCACCGTTTCAGCATTCTTCTGAGATGTCTGCGCAAATATAGGTAGAATCTTCGGAGTGCTGTACGCAGATTCCTGTCTCCGTAGCGGCGCAGCAGCTTGCGCATCGCCACCCCGGAGCAGAAATCCCTTTCGAAAGCCCCGCATTCCGCCCCGGGGACGAGCCTTTCCCGAAGGGGCCTCTGGAGACAGTCGTCGAGATTCACTTCCTTTATGTCCAGAAGAGGGGAGGCGGCATCCAGCAGCTTCATCCCCTTCGGACTGTTCACCAGAAGAAGCGAGCAGCCACGGTCATCGGGATTGAGCGAAGCGTCGGACTTTTCCCGGCCCCAGAAGTCCGCGAGAGTGATGTCGCTGCAGCGGGAAGTGCTGCAGAAAGGACATTTGAGGCAGCTCGGGCGCATCATCAGATGCTTATAGTATATGTCGGTGAACGAACGGGAAGTCTTCAGTGTCCCGTCGCTGAGAATGAAACTTTCCCTGTGGGCCTTCCAGCCGAAGCGGCCCTTGTCCCGGAAATCCGCTTTCACGACAGTTTTCCCCTTCCCGATGTAGCCCAGATACCTGTCCCAGAATGCCGGGGAGGCCACGCCGTGGCAGACGAAGTCTATCAGTGTCAGATTCTGCCGCAGAGCGGCCGGGAGGAAGAGCAGAAGAGCGTGGCATTGGCACGGAGTGCCGCTGAAAATGGCTTCGCGTCCTTCGGAGAGCTCCTTTCGGAGCTGCGCGAATGCCTGCGCGGTCGAGCTCTGTATGTATTTGCTGCCCCGGAAGCGGTCTCTGGCGGCAGGGCTGTGGGCCGCGCGGTGCTCCACACTCCTGCACGAAGGGGAGAGCTCCGCTCCGAAGACTGTCCCGCCTCTTTGCAGCAGCGCCTCGGTGAGTGCCGGGAACGCCGCTCCGCTGCGGCTGCGCATTATCTCTGACAGGTCTTTGTGGCGCGCCGCCAAGCTCCGTAGCGGCCTGTGCAGCCCTCCCGGGGAGGCAGCGCCGCTCTCCGCGCAAACCTCTCCGCCGCTCCCGGAGAAAACCTCCGCGCAAACCTCTCCGCCGCTCCCGGAGAAAACCTCCGCTCCGCCCTCAAAAGCCTTTCCTGCCGCAGCATCCGGGGTCCGCTCCGCAGCCTCGACGGCCGCGGGGAAGCCGCAGACCTTCTCGCAGCGGCCGCAATCCGTGCACAGCTCCGGCGAGACCTCCGGGTATTCGAAGCCCATCGCGTCCCTTCCGAGCCGGAGCGCGCCTCTCGGGCAGACGGCTACGCACGCCCCGCAGCCGCAGCAAAGTCCTCTGTCGCTTACTCTTATCATCTTCCCGCCCTCCTCGGGGCCAAACGCCCCATTATGAAACTCCTCTCATCCGGGCGCAGCCCCAGAGTGACTATGCACACTCCCGTCCAGAGCAGTATGATGCAGCAGCTCAGCAGCATTCCCGCCCAGCCTCCGGGGAACAGTCTCTGCACGAAAATCATCGGAACCACTGCCGCCGCGCTCACCGCCAGGACCCTGCAGTACACTCCCTTGAGGTACTCCCGGGCATCGAGTCCCACCATACCGCGCAGCAGCGCGAGGCGGGCGAAAAGACAGAGCTGCGAGAGGACTATGGCCACTGCGGTGACGGTTTCCGGGGGCCATCCCCGGACGAGCAGCAGATAGCTCAGCGGCAGGTTCAGCAGCTGTATTCCCCCCACGATCAGCTGATAGTTGCGGATTCTGCCTCCTGCGAGGGCCGCCGTCACCAGCGGATGCGAGAGTGACTCCATCGCCGCGAAGACGATCACCAGCTGCGAGAAGAGGGCCGTATGGGGCGGAACATCCTTCAGCCAGAAAGCCAGAAGGAAATCTATGTTGAAGATCACCGGAAGCCCCAGCAGAAGCATCAGCAGGAACGAGAGCCGGGCTCCACGGCTTACGAGCATCATCATATATGCCTTGTCATCCGAGGCGTAGGACTTGATTATCTGAGGGTTGAGGGCGGTCATAAAATTGCTGACGAAACCCTGCACCGCCCCGCAGAGCTGCTGGGCCTGGGCGCGGGCCGCATTGACCGCAGGTCCGTGGAAGAAATTGATCAGCAGCGTGCCGCCATAGTCGCGAAGTACCGCGGAGGACGAGCCTATGAAATTCCACCCGGCAAACGACGCCATCCGCCGCAGCAGCGCTCCGTCGTAGTGCGGGCGGAAGCGGCACTCGGAGAAATGCCTCCGGCAGTAGAGTCCGTATGCGACCCTGACGAGCAGGGCCACCAGGCACATAAGCGCGGCGTACAGGATCAGCCTGTCGCCGGCGGAGTGCGCTATCAGCAGCGCGACCGCGAGTTTCGCGAGGGCCTCGCCAATGCCGATCCCGGCAAATGCCTTCATCTTCTCGTGAGCGATGATGGCGGCGTTGTACGGGATGCTGACCAGGTTTATGGCGAAGGTCAGAATGGAGAACTGGAGGACCCATCGGACGGCGTCCAGCCGGCCGTCGGGAATCTTCAGATAAGTCGAGCAGTACCACAGGCCGAGCGCTTCGGCTCCGATGATGATGCAGAGCGCGAGCAGCAGCTGGATGGTGACGGCCGCGGAGAAGACTTCGGCCGGACGGCCGCTCTCGCCCCGGCCCAGCTCGAAGGTCAGGAAGCGGTTTATGGCGGAACTCAGTGAGCCGGAGATGACCGTGAACATAGCCACGAAGCCGCCCACCGCGCTGTAGACTCCGCTGTCTTCGAAGCCGAGCGCGTCGAGAACCACCCTGGAGGTGTACAGACCGATCAGCATAGTGAGAAGCATCCTGCCGTAGAGCAAGAGGGTGTTCCGCGCTATGCGTTTTCCGTCAGTGCGATGTTCCGCGTCCATAGATACCACAAATATAGAATTTTTTTATTATCTTTGTCCGATTGTGCGGTTTTACGCAGAACTTAATAGGAACAGATTATGGCATTAGCAGATGTAATAGGAAAGATATTCGGCTCCAAGGCGGAGCGCGATATGAAGGCCGTCAGACCCCTCCTCGTCAGGGTACTTGCTGAGTATGAGGTGATTGACAAGCTCTCGAATGACGAGCTCCGTGCCGCTTCCTCTTCCCTGGGGGACTATCTCCGCCAGACCGAGGCCCCTTTCGAGGAGCGCATAGCGAAGATTAAGGAGGAACTCGAAGGAGATATACCGGTTTCGGAGAAGGAGAAACTCGCGACGGAGTCGGACCGTCTCGTGAAAGATGAGGACGAAGCTATCGAGAAGGCATTGGACGAAGTCCTGCCGAAAGCTTTCGCGATTATGAAGTCCACCGCGCGCCGCTTCGCTCAAAACGAGTCTGTCAGGGTGAAGGCTACGCAGTTCGACCGCGACTTGAGCATCGGGCACGATTTCGTGGAGATCGACGGCGAGGACGCGGTTTACCATAACCATTGGAAGGCCGGCGGAAACGAGATCACCTGGGATATGGTGCACTACGATGTGCAGCTCATCGGCGGTATCGTCCTGCATCAGGGAAAGATAGCCGAGATGGCGACGGGCGAGGGAAAGACTCTCGTGGCTACGCTCCCTGTCTTCCTGAACGCCCTCGCGGGCAAGGGTGTGCACGTGGTGACCGTGAACGACTACCTCTCCAAGCGTGACTCCGAGTGGATGGGGCCTCTGTATATGTTCCACGGCCTCTCCGTGGACTGCATCGACAAGCACGAGCCGAACAGCGACAAGCGCAAGAGAGCCTACGACTGCGACATCACCTTCGGTACGAACAACGAATTCGGCTTCGATTATCTGCGTGACAATATGGCGATGCACGCCACCGATCTGGTTCAGCGCAAGCACCATTATGCCATCGTGGACGAGGTCGATTCCGTACTCATCGATGACGCGCGAACCCCTCTCATCATATCCGGACCTACCGCGAAAAGTTCCGACGACGAGAAGTTTATGGAGTTCAGGCCTTATGTGGAGAAACTCTACAATAGCCAGCGCATCCTCGTGAACGAAATCCTGAACGCGGCGAAGAAGAAGATTGCCGCCGGGGACGCTTCGGCGGACAACTATATCGACAATAAGGAAGACGGCGGCGCGACCCTTCTCTACCGCGCCTTCAAGGCTCTTCCTCGTTACCTGCCGCTCATCAAGTATCTGAGCGAGCCGGGCATAAAGGTCATCCTGCAGAAGGCGGAGAACTACTATATGCAGGACAACGAGAAGGAGATGTACAAGGTCACCGACCCGCTGTATTTCGTGATAAACGAGAAGCAGAACGCCATCGAGATGACGGACAAGGGTCACGACATCCTCGCGCGGAGCGTGAATGACGATAATTTCTTCGTGCTCCCGGATGTGGGTTCGCAGGTGGCCGAAATCGAGAAGGAGGATATCAGCGCCCTGCAGAAGCAGGAGAAGAAGGACGCCCTGATGGCGGACTTCGCCCTGAAGAGCGAGCGCATCCATACCGTGAACCAGCTCCTGAAGGCCTACGCGATGTTCACCAAGGATATCGACTATGTCATCGTGGACAACAAGGTGAAGATAGTGGACGAGAGTACGGGCCGTATTATGGAAGGCCGCCGCTGGTCGGACGGTCTGCATCAGGCGGTCGAGGCGAAGGAGAACGTGAAGGTCGAGGCCGCGACGCAGACCTTCGCCACCATCACCCTGCAGAACTACTTCAGAATGTACCACAAGCTCGCCGGTATGACCGGTACGGCCGAGACTGAGGCGGGCGAGTTCTGGAGCATCTATAAACTGGACGTGGTGGTGATCCCGACGAACAGGCCGGTCATCCGCGACGACCAGAACGACCTCGTCTATAAGACCAAGAAGGCCAAATATGCGGCCGTCATCGACCGCATCACGGAGCTTACCTCAGCCGGCCGTCCGGTGCTCGTCGGTACCACCGACGTGGAGACCTCCGAGCTCCTGAGCCGTATGCTCAGGCTGCGCGGCATAAAGCATAATGTGCTGAATGCCAAGGAGCACGCCCGCGAGGCTGAAATCGTGGCCCAGGCCGGTCAGACCTCTGCCGTGACCATCGCCACGAATATGGCGGGCCGCGGAACGGACATCAAGCTCTCTCCGGAAGTGAAGGCCGCGGGCGGACTTGCCATCCTGGGCACCGAGCGCCACGACTCCCGCCGCGTCGACCGCCAGCTGCGCGGACGTGCCGGACGACAGGGCGACCCGGGAAGCTCCACTTTCTACATTTCCCTCGAAGACAAGCTTATGCGTCTCTTCGGCTCCGAGAAGATCGCCGGTCTGGTGGACAAGCTCGGTATGGCGGACAACGAGGCTCTCGAGAACAAGTACCTCTCGAAGAACATCGAGCGTGCCCAGAGAAAGGTGGAGGAGAACAATTTCGGCATCCGCAAGCGCCTTCTCGAGTACGACGACGTGATGAATTACCAGAGAGAGGCGATATATTCCCGCAGACGCAACGCCATTTCCGGCGAGCGCATCGAGATCGATATCCAGAATATGATGACGGACTCCGCTTCGCTCATAGTCGAGCAGTCCGAAGGTATGCCTTACGAGGACTTCGCCGAGATGATGATGGCCAAGTTCTCCATCGACCTGGATTTCGACAAGGAGTTCTATGACAAGGCGAAGCCGGACGCGCTCGTGGGCAAGATTTGCAGGTATATGATGGAGGTTTACAACCGCCGTATGGAGGCTCTCCAGACGAAGGTGAATCCGATAATAAAGCAGGTTTACGAGAACCAGGGCCAGATATACCAGAACATAGCCCTGCCTATTTCCGACGGCCGCAAGATGCTGAACCTCTCCGTGAACCTGAAGAAGGCCTATGAGACCGAGTCCCGTGAAGTGGCGAAGCGTCTGAGCCAGATCATCGTCCTCTATCAGATAGACGAGCACTGGAAGGAACACCTGCGCGAGATGGACGACCTCAAGCAGAGCGTCCAGAACGCCTCCTACGAGCAGAAGGATCCGCTCGTGGTGTACAAGCTCGAGGCCTACAACCTCTTCGCTTCGATGCTGGAGGCTCTGAATCAGGATGTCCTTTCCTTCCTCCTCAGGGCGTTCATCCCTCTGGAAGACAGACCTCAGGCCGCCCGTCAGGCTCCGGCTCCGCGCCGCACGGATATGAGCCAGATGCGCACCGAGCACGGCCCGCTCTCGACTAACGGCGAGCAGAAAACGAATTCTCCGGTCCGCGTGGACAAGCGTGTGGGACGCAATGACCCTTGCCCTTGCGGAAGCGGTCTGAAGTACAAGAACTGCCACGGCAAGGGGCTGGTTTAATGAATGGTTCCCGGGTCCTCCCCGGCGCGGTCAGCGCGGGAGGGGGGACTCTTCAAATATCTACGAGTTATGGCTAAGACAGCAGAAATCCCCGTGAATGTGAACGAAGTGAGCCGGATTTCCCCGGGCACACACATCCACGGTGACATATCATCCGAAGGCGACATCCGCATAGACGGCACTTTCGAGGGACGCATATACTCCAAGGGCAGGGTGGTGATAGGCGAGAAGGCCGTCATCAAGGGCGATGTCGTATGCGGCAACGCCGACCTCTGGGGCAAGATGGAAGGAGACTTCTTCGTGAAGGACACGCTCTCGCTGAAAGAGTCCTCCGCAGTGAAGGGGGATCTCCACACCCGCAGACTCCAGGTCGACCTGGGAGCGGGCTTCGACGGCAGCTGCCGTATGATTTCAGAGGCCGAGTTCGACAAGTTTGTGGCCGAAAAGGCCAATTTTAACGCGAAAACCGCCGCCGTGAAAGCGTAGTCAGGAGAGTTTTTTGCGGTAAAAAGCTTCGCGCTCGCGCCGGCGCGCAGCCCCTGCGGCGTGCGCCGCAAAATTAAGAGTTAGTATTGTATAGGATATGAAAGAGATAAAATCCATAGGAGTCTTGACCTCGGGAGGTGATGCTCCGGGAATGAACGCCTGCATCCGCTCCGTGACCAGGGCCGCCATCTATCAGGGGTGGAAGGTTTACGGAGTCTATCGCGGATACGAAGGGCTTATAAATGACGATGTGAAGGAGATGACCACCGAGTCGGTCAGCAACACCATCCAGCGCGGCGGCACCATTCTGAAGACGGCCCGGAGCGAGGAATTCCGCACATTCGAGGGCCGTCAGAAGGCTTACGCGACTATGAAGAAGCACGAGATGGACGCACTCATAGTCATAGGCGGAAACGGTTCCCTGGCCGGTGCGCAGGAACTTGCGAAAGAGTGCGACATCCCCGTCATCGGGCTTCCGGGCACCATAGACAACGACCTATACGGGACCGACGCCACCATCGGCTACGACACGGCGCTCAATACCATTATGGAGTGCGTGGACAAGATCCGAGACACCGCCACCAGCCACGACCGCATCTTCTTCGTCGAGGTTATGGGACGTGACGCGGGCTTCCTCGCGCAGAACAGCGCCATCGCCGCCGGAGCGGAGGCGGCCATCATCCCGGAGGACAATACGGACATCGACCAGCTCGCCACTTTCATCGGCCGGGGCATCCGCAAAAGCAAGAACAGCAGTATCGTGATAGTTTCGGAAAAGGACGGCGGCGCGATGCATTATGCGGAGCGCGTGCGCACGGAGTATCCCGAGTATGACGTGAGGGTCTCCATTCTGGGACATCTCCAGAGGGGCGGCACTCCGACCGCCAAGGACAGGATTCTCGCGAGCCGTCTCGGCGTGGCCTCCATCGAGGCCCTCAAGGAGGGGCAGAGGAACATTATGGTGGGCATCAGCAATGACGATATAGTCTATGTGCCGATTTCCAGGGCCGTAAAGTGGGACAAGCCTATCGACAAGGAACTCATAAACGTATTGAGCATACTTTCCATATGATGCTTGAAGTCGGAATCAAAGGCCGTCAGGAAATGGTCGTGACGGAAGAACTCACTGCCGGGCATATCGGCAGCGGTACCGTGAGGGTGCTTGCCACCCCTATGATGGTTTCACTTATGGAGCGGACTTCGCGCCTGAGCGTCAAGCCCTTCCTCGAAGAGGGGCAGGAGACTGTGGGCACCCGTGTGAACGTAAGCCACGTGGCGGCCACTCCTGTGGGGATGAAAGTGTGGTGCGAGAGCACCCTGACGGAGGTGGACCGCCGCCGGCTGGTCTTCGGAGTCCGGGTCTTCGACGAGTGCGGACTTGTGGGCGAGGGCGAACACGAGCGCTTCATCATAGACGAGAAGAAGTTCCGGGAGAAGGCCGATGCGAAGGCCGCCTCGAAGAATCTGTGAGGAAACTCCGGCGAAAGCTTGGGAATTTGTTTTTTTCTGATTATTTTTGCGGCCGTTTAAACGACACACTTTAAAATTTTAAAGCAATGAAAAAAGGTTTACATCCCGAAAACTACCGTCTTGTAGCTTTCAAGGATATGTCAAACGAGGTAGTGTTCATCACGCGCTCCTGCGTGAACACCAAGGAGACCCTCGAGGTCGAAGGTGTCACCTACCCTCTCGTGAAGGTCGAGATTTCGAATACGTCTCACCCGTTCTACACCGGCAAAACCAAGATCGTCGATACCGCCGGACGAGTTGATATGTTCTACCAGAGATACAAGAGCAGAAAGAAATAGTTTCTTTCTCCACGGAAAAGAAAAGGCGCGGACCGCAAGTCCGCGCCTTTCGCTTTTTCCGCCGGCCATTCCGTCATTGCCGGCCATTCCGTCAGTGCCGGCCTTTTTTGTCATGGCCGTCCCTCTTTGTACGTCATTGCCGGCCCCGACCGGCAATACCTTCGAGCCACCGTCCGCCCCTAATTCTCGACGGTGTAGAAGTCGATCAGGCGGCGCAGGGCGCGCTCGCATACGGGACAGAAGGCCTCGGCGGCGTTCGTCCGCATACGGCAATCCTCCTGAGGACGCCAGACGCCCTTGGTCTGATAGCCTCCGCCTTCCACAAGCCCGACCACACCCTTCTCATACAGGTCTTTCCACTTCTTCGAGAAGTCGGCCATAGTCGTGATGTTCTGCTCCCACGGCTCGATGTCGGGATAATAGTACTCTACATACTGGTCATCGTAGGCGTACTCGTCCGTAAGCCCGCCGAAACTGTGCCCGAACTCGTGCACCACTACCGGAGCGAAAGCGCTGTGGTGCGCAGTAGTCAGAGTATAGGAATTATAGATGCCTCCTCCTCCGTAAGTGTCAGTGTTCGCGAGGATTATGATATGCTCGTAAGGAACCCCGGAAAGGGCGTCGTGCATCTGGGAGAGATGAAGCGTGGTCAGATATCTGTCGGAATAGAAAGTGTCGAAATGCGAATCCACCGTAGTGCGGCACCACAGTCCCTCGCGAGGCACGCTCACGCCGCTGTCTGCGGAAGGCGCGGCCACTGCCACGATATTGAAGCAGTCCTTCATCGAAGCGAAAGGCTCGTGCGAGAGGAGTGCGTCCACGGTCGCCTGCGCGTCCTTATAGAAAACGTCCATCTCCTCCGCAGTGTAGCCCTCGGCCAGAATCGCGATGTCGATTTTCTCCTTCGGGTCACCGCTGCACAGCAGCACGCGATGCGGATTCTCCACCCTCACCGGGCGCACGAGTATGTCCGCAGGGTCCACCGGATGAGTCATCGAACCCGCCACATTCTCGTGGAAATCAAAGAGTTTCACTTCAATATTGACCGGCTTTGCCGGCATAGGCAGCAGAAAGACGTTCTCGAAGCTCCTGCGCACGCGCGTAGCCTCCTCGGTCGCCTGCCACTCCTGGAACAGCGTGCAGAAGGACATCCTGTACAGCGTGTCGCCGCTCTGAGCGTCCGTCATAAGCAGCTGCCCGTTGCCCCGCAGCGGAAGTTCCGTCATATTCACTCTGCGGCCGGCCCAGCCGTCCAATCTCTTAAGCTCCCCCAGGGCTATGTCGCAGCTTTTGTCGGTGCCGGAGAAGAGATAGTCCACGCGCAGCGTCTTGTCCTGAAAATGATTCCCGAAGAAATCCTGAGCCTGCAGCAGCGTCGCGGTGCAGAGCAATACTGAAAGCAAAATGACCTTTTTCATAAAAAACATTAACCGTTTCAGAAGATTTTCTTTTCCTTGTCGAAGATCTGCCTGTCGTCACGGCTCGGATCCGGAGTGAAGGAACTGCTGGAGCGCATCTCCTCCATTCTGGAGCGCTCGTCGCGGCTGAGCTTGCGCGGAATCCATACCAGAATCTTCACGTACATATCGCCCCGCGAACTCAGATAGCCGCCGTTCACCGTAGGCAGACCCTTGCCGCGCAGCTTCACCACGGTCCCCGACTGGGTTCCCGCGTCCAGCTTCAGACGATAGGTGGACCCGTCTATGCAGGGAACGCCGACCTCACAGCCGAGCATCGCGTCCATAACCGAAATGATCTTGGTGCAGAACAGATTGTTCCCGTTGCGCTCCAGAGTGGAGTGCGGCTGCTCCTTGATCACGATGAGCAGATCGCCGTTCTGGCCGTTGTGCGGAGCGCTGTGGCCCTCGCCCTTGAGCGTGAGCTGCATACCTTCCTCCACGCCGGCCGGAATGTTCACGCGCACCGTCTCCTTTCTGCGGACCAGACCCGTACCGCCGCAGCTGCGGCAGGGATTGTTTACGATCTTGCCTTCTCCCTGGCACTGAGGACAGACGCTGGTCGTCATCGTGCGGCCGAAGAGGGTGTTCGTAACGTGCTGAACCTGTCCGGAACCCTTGCAGGTAGGGCAGGTCTTGATGTCGGAAGAGTTGCGTGTCCCCGCTCCGTTACAGTCCGGACAAGGACGGCTCCGCTCTATGGTCACTTCCTTGGTGCAGCCGTTCGCTATCTCTTCTAAAGTGAGGTTGACGCTCGTGCGGATGTCGCGTCCGCGATAGACCCTGGTCCTCGAACCGGACGAACTCCTGCCGCCGAAACCCCCGAAGTCGAACCCCGAGAAACTCCCTCCGAATGCGTTTCCGAAGAGGTTGTTCAGAATATCGTTCAGGTCGCCGAAGCCCTGGCTGAAGTCAGGACCCGCCTGACCCTCGACACCCGCGAAACCGTATTGGTCATAGCGGGCCTTCTTGTCGGCGTCGCTCAGGACGGCATAGGCCTCGGAAGCCTCCTTGAATTTCTCTTCCGCAGTCTTCTTCTCGGCATCAGTGCCGCTTACCCAGCGGTCAGGATGCCATTTGAGCGCCGCTTTCCTGTAGGCGCTCTTTATATCATCGGCTGAGGCGTTCTTGTTCAGCCCCAGCACCTCGTAATAATCTCTTTTCTCTGCCATAACAATGATGAAAATGACCTACACTCCTACAACCACCTGCGCATAACGCAGAATCTCGTCTCCGAGCTTGTAGCCTGTCTTCACGACATCGATGATGATGTTCTTCTGACTTTCATCGGCTGCCGGCATCTGTGCCACTGCCTCGTGGAAATCCACGTCGAACTTCTGTCCCTTGGCTTCTATGATGCTCAGCCCCTTGGTCTTCAGGTAGGCGAGCAGCTTGCTGTAGATGAGATTGGTACCCTCCTTCGCGGCCTCGTCGCCGGAAGTAGAGAGTATCTTCAGCGCGGCCTCGCAGTCGTCAAGTACCGGAAGCAGACCCTTTATGGTCTCCTTCGAGGCGTTCGTGACCAGCTTCAGCCTGTCCTCGGCATTCCTGCGGCGGAAAGTCTCGAACTCAGCCATCAGTCGGATATAATCGTCTTTGCCGGCCTTTATCTGAGCCTTCTGATTTTCATTTTCTTTCTCAAGCTCGGCGACGCGCTCCTCCAGGGCCGCCACCTTCTTTTCGGCTTTCGCTTCCGAACGTGACGGTTTCCTGTCCCGCGAAGTTTCTTCCTTCGCAGTCTCTCCGCTCACCGCTTCCTCTTTTACGCTTTCATTCTTTACCTGTTCTTTATCCCGGGACATATTCTTGTCATTTTTTGCCATAATTATCGATTTTTTAAATGTGTCATAGTGCCTTCAAACTCTTTGCCATCGTACCCGTCCTGCCATCTTGTCATATCTGTAGTTCGAGCCACCTCATCTCCGCCTCATCGAGGGCGTTTTTCACGGCCTCGTAGCGCTCGGAGCATTCCCTGATCTTCGCGTAATCTTCAGTTCCCGCAGAAAGCAGGCCCTCCAGCTCCGCCTTCTCCTCCTGCAGCCGCTCCATATCCGCTTCCAGGCTCTCCACTTCACGCTGCTCTTTCCAGCTCAGCTTCTTTTTCTGTGGGGGAGGAGGGGGGAGAGCGGGATTGGACGCTGCGCGGGCAGCGGCCGCCTTGCTTTTCGCTGCGGCCTCCGAAGCTCTGCGCTGTGCCTCGTAGTCCTTCAGGTAGCTGCGGTACTGCGTGTAGCCGCCGATGAAGTCTTTCACGACGCCGTCGCCGCAGAAGACGAAAAGGTGCTCCGCGAGGCGGTCGAGAAAATGCCTGTCGTGCGAGACTATGATGAGAGTGCCCGCGAATGTGAGCAGGTACTCCTCGAGTATGTTCAGGGTCACGATGTCCAGGTCGTTCGTCGGCTCGTCGAGGATCAGCAGGTTAGGCTGGCGCATCAGTATGGTCAGCAGGTACAGGCGGCGCTTTTCGCCTCCCGAGAGCCTTCCGACCTTGTTTTCGAGCATATCGTGGGGGAAGAGGAATCGGCCCAGCAGGCGGGTGTCATTGACCGTCTCCAGGACGGTCTGATTCTCGTCGAAGCTGATGCCTTCCTGGCGGTACCAGCCGATTTTCAGCGACTCGCCGCGCTCGATGACTCCCTCCAGCGTGCCGCTGCCGACGGAACTTCCGGCAAGCAGGTTTATGAAGGTGCTCTTGCCCACGCCGTTGCGTCCTACGATGCCCACGCGCTCGCCTCGGCGGAAATTGTAGCTGAAGTGCGAGAGATAGCATTTGCCGTCATAGAAGAAGCTGACATCCTTGCAGTCTATGATCTTGCTGCCCAGCCGCGAGGCTACCCCCACGCCCGCATCTATGCTTATCTGCTTCGTAGTATAGACCTGTTCCGCCCGCGCCTTGATTTCCTGGAAAGCGTCCTTGCGGTACTTGGCCTTCCCGGTGCGCGCGCAGGGCGAAGCGTGTATCCACTCCAGCTCGCGGCGCAGGATGTTGCGGACGCGGTCGGTCTCCGCGTTGTAATTGTCTATCCTCTCCTGGCGCTTCTGCAGATAGTTCTCGTAATCGCCCCGATAGGTATAGATGCAGCCCCTGTCCATCTCCATCACCGTATTGCACACGCGGTCCAGGAAATAGCGGTCGTGCGTCACCATAAAGAGGGTGCAGCGCGAGTGCGAAAGCCGCTCCTCGAGATACTCGATGGCATCCGTGTCCAGATGGTTCGTCGGCTCGTCCATAATGTAGAAATCCGCCTCGGATGCGAGCATACGTGTCAGCGCGACCCTTTTCACCTCGCCGCCCGAGAGTTCACCCATCTTCTGCTCCCCGCTCAGGGAGAAGTCGGTCAGAATACGAGTCACGCGCATCTCGTACTCGAAGCGACCGTCCTCGTCAAGCGAAGCTATAAGCGGCTGAGACTCAGCCAATATCTGTTCGAATATGCTCTTGTCCGCGTCGAAGGGGCACTCCTGCTCCAGAAAGGCGATGCGGATTTGCTTGAGGAAGGTGACGCGCCCGTCCGAGTCGGAGCGGTCCCGCCCGGCGAGAATCCGCAGGAGCGAAGTCTTGCCGGTGCCGTTAGGCGCGATGAGGGCTATCTTGTCGCCCTCGTTGATATTGAAGGCTATGTGTTCGAAAAGTACTTTCGGACCGTAGGATTTGGACAGGTTCTCGACCTGCAGGTAGCTTGCCATTATTTGAAGAATTTATCCACTTCCTTCACGGCTTCCGGGAGCGCGAATACCGCCACTCTGTCATAGGCCTCTATCCGTGTGCTTCCTATCGCGATCTGGGCCTCGCTACCCCGGATCAGACCGCCGATGACGGCGTTCCTCGGGAAGCCCAGGTCCTTCAGCGGAGCGGAAGTTATCCTGCTCCCCGGGGCCACCACGTATTCGAGCACCTCGGCGCTGGTGCCGCTCATATATTTCACGAAACGCGCCTTGTCGCTCAGGGTGAACTTGAAGATCTTTCCGGCGGTCAGGAGCTTTTTGTTTATCACGCAGTCCACGCCCATATCCTCAGCCAGGCGTATGTATTCCACATTCTCTATGTCCGCGATGGTCAGTCCCACTCCGAAGCGCCTGGCCATCACGCAGGCGAGAACGTTCGTCTCGTCGCTGCCCGTCAGGGCCGCGAAGGCGTCGTACTCGCGTATCGATTCTTCCGCCAGGAAGTCGGGGTTCTTCCCGTCCCCGTTCACTATCGTGACCCGGCTGTCGAGGGCCCCGCTCAGGGCGTGGCATCTCTCGCGGTCCTTTTCGATGAGCTTTATCTCCCCGATGACGCCGGTCGCGGCCTTGGCCACCTGTTCTCCCATCTCCGTCCCGCCGTAGATCATCAGACGGCTGACTTCAATATTGGTCTTGCCCAGATACTTCATCAGCATCTGCACGCCTTCGCGCTTGGCGATGGTGAAGACGAGGTCGTGGTATTTGAAGCGGGTGTCGAATTTCGGGATGATAGTCCCGTCCCCGCGCGAGATGGCAATGACGCGGAACTGGATGTCGTCAGAAGTGGCGAGGGCGGCGAAATCTGCGATGTTCATATCCAGGAGAGGGGAGTCCTCCTCCAGCTTGAAGACGGAAATCTGAAGTCTGCCGTGCGCGAAGTCCATATTGTCCGTGGAGGCCGTGTGGCGCAGCTGTGCGAGAATCTCCTCCGCCGCAATCTTTTCGGGGAAGAACATAAGCTCGATACCCATATCCTTGAATATGAGCTTGTTGTCAGGAGTGAGGCACTCCTCGTCGTCCACTCTCGCCGTCACTTTCGCGGCCCCGAGCCTCTTCGCCAGAATCGCGCTCACGATGTTCACTTCCTGAGACACGAAGGGGTTCACCGCTATGAAGAGGTCCGCGCTGCCGACCCCGGCCTTTTTCAGCACGCGAATCGATGAGGGATTCCCTTGGATAACAGCTACATCCGCGCTCGCGACGAGCCGCTCAAGCCTCGCCGCCTCCGGGTCTATCACCGTGATTTCGTTCGCTTCACGGCTGAGCATCTTCGCGAGGTGCGAACCGATTTCTCCCGCGCCTTCGATAACTATCTTCATATCATCTGTATTTTCTAAGTTCCTCTTTCTCAGCCATCTTCGCGAGATGTGCGAATATCTTTTTCCCCCGGCACGCTGACGCGGCCAATATCCATACTCCGCTCAGTCCTCTCACTTCCGGCCGCTCCCGGTAGCAGCGTTCCACCAGCGCGGCATCCGGCTCCCTGCGCAGTATCCGGTATCCGCGGTGGGCCCTGAGGACGGCGGCGGTGTTCTTCGGCTTGAGCGTCAGCAGATACACCAGGCCCGCGAGGCCGTCGAGAAGCTTGCGGCGGAAGATGAGGCGGGAGGCCTCGCGCAGCGCCCGGGAGGGCGCTGAACCCCGGGCGGCATAGGTCGGGGCCAGATTGTTCTCGAGCAGGAGCAGATTGTTCCGGTAATTCAGTTCCAGTTTCCAAGGGGAAGCCGCCGGAAGAGTTCCGCCGCCGAGGTGATAGACCTTCGAGCCTGGCACGTTCCAGACCTGCCGTCCCAGAAGCTGTGCCCGCCAGCAGAGGTCGATTTCCTCCATATGCGCGAAAAAGCGCTCGTCCAGCCCTCCCAAACTATTCCAGAGGCTGCTTCGTATCATCAGCGCGGCGCCGCTCACCCAGAGTACGCGTGCGGGGGAGTCGTATTGACCGCTGTCGCGGTCCAATCTCCCCAGCACTCTGCCTCTGCAGAAGGGGTAGCCGAAAGCGTCGAGGTATCCTCCCGCCGCTCCGGCGTATTCGAAGCTGCCCCGGTCGTGCAGGGAGAGCAGCTTGGGTCCGCAGATTCCGCATTCCGGATGGCTGTCCATCCACTGTGTGAGCGGGCCGAGCCAGTCCGGCGAGACCTCGATGTCGGAATTCAGCAGTACGAAATACTCGGCCTCTACGCCGGCGAGGGCGCGGTTATATCCTCCAGTGAAGCCGTAGTTCTTATCCAGCGGGATGCGGCGCACCTGCGGAAAGTTTTCTTCCATAAATTCCATCGAGCCGTCCCCGGAGGCGCTGTCCGCCACGATGGCGCAGGCATCCTCCCCGTCGAGGCTCTCCAGAAGTCCCGGGAGGAAACGCCGGAGGTAATCCTTCGTGTTCCAGTTCAATATGACGACTGCCGTGCGCATTCTATCCTCTGAATTCCACGTTTGAAAACGCTAAGGTAGGAATTTGTCTCGACATACACGGCCTCGGGTCGTTTCCGACCGCCAGGAGCGAGTTCCAGAGCGTCAGCAGATTCCCGGTTATGAGCATCTCCCTGACGGGTTCGGCGATCTTTCCGTCCCGGAAGAAGAAGCCTTCGATACCGTAGGAGTAGTCTCCGGTGGTGGCGTTGCAGTTCCCGCCGTTGAAGCCGGTCACGAGTATGCCGTCAGCGCATTCTCTCAGGATTTCATCCTGTCCCATCGGTCTCGGCCAAGGGGTCAGGACGGGACGGTAAATATCGTCGTTAGTGGGGGCGCAGCCCATTTTCGCTCCTATGTAGGTGGTGATGAAGTACTTATTTATCACGCCCCGCTCTATGATGCTCTCCTGCGCGAGCGAGACTCCTTCGGAATCGAAGAGGCGGCTGCCGCTTTCGCCGCAGCTGCGGCCTGTCTCCCTTATCGTGAGGCCTTCGGAGAAGGCCCTGCTGCCCAGCAGGCCGCAGAGGAAGGATTTGTTCTGCTGTATGGAATAGCCGTTCAGGGCGTTGAAGAGAGGATTCACGAGCTTGTCGGCGCAGTCGTGAGTCAGCACCATATTGAAGCATCCGCCGCTATGCTTCACGACTCCGATGCCCGCGACGGCGCGCTTCAGGGCGGTGAGGCTTATCTGTCCGGTGCTCAGCCGGTCCGCGAAGGGGCTGGAGTCCCAGTGGTAGCTGCTGTATTTGTTTCCCGCACTGTCTTCCACGGTGACTTCCACGCCGAATTCGAAGACTGTCTGCGTGTGGCGGCAGTAGGCTCCGTTGCTGTCCATCAATATCGTGTCGAAGACGCTGTCGGAGTATTCGCCTTCCTCGCTGATGAGTTTCCAGCCTTTCGCGGCACTTTCATCGCACTCGCGGGTGCTTTCCGCAGAGCTTTCCGCGCACTCGCGTGAGTTTTCCGCGCACTCGCGGGAGTTTTTCGCAGATTCTGCCGCGCACTCGTGGGAGTATTCCGCGGAGCCTCCATTTTCTGCGAATACGGAGGCTCCGAGCGCCCTTCTCAGTCTCCCTTCGGCATCCATCCCGTCGTAGGCCTCGTCGCAGACCCCCAGTTCCCGGCCCGTGAGGGCCGTCTTTTCGAGCCTGGAAGGGTCAGGAAGGTCGCGGCACGGGTCCGGGGCGAGCATCCGGACGGTGTCTATGGCCTGTACGATGAACTGCTCCAGCGCTTCCGGCTCCAGACGGTTTATGGAGAAGACTCCGTAGCGTCCGTCCACGAAAAGGTTCAGGCTGATCGAGCGGTCATTGCAGTGCGAGACCTTGTCCACTTGCCCGTTCAGGATGGCGACAGAGTCGAGGCAGCCTTTGCTGAGCACCGCCCTGGCTTTCTGCGCCCCCTTCTCCAGAGCCATCTCCAGGCTCCTGCGGAGCAGGGCTTCTTCATTGCTGTTTATTTTATTCTTCATTCTGTCTCTTTGTTTCTGTGCCGGAGGCGGCCGCGGCGGGATTGGACGCCCGTTAGGGGCGGCCGTCTAAATGTCTCCGCCCACGGTGAGCTCGCGCACGAGCACCGTCGGCATTCCGCAGCTTACCGGCACGCTCTGCTCTTTGCCGCAAGTCCAGGTGCCGTCGTCGATTTTCAGGTCATCCGCCACGCCGAGTATGCCCTCCAGGGCTTGCGGCCCGTTGCCGATGATGTTCACGTCTTTAATCGGCATAGTCAGGCGGCCCTTTTCGATCAGGAAGCCGCTCTTAACGTAGAAGGTGAAGTCGCCCTCGCCGATTTTCACCTGGCCGTTCGCGAACTTGTCCACGAAGATGCCTTTGTCCACGGAGGCTATCAGGTCGGCGGCTTTCGCCTCGCCGTTTTCCATATAGGTCGTGCGCATCCGGGGGATAGGGTTGTAGCGGAAGGACTCGCGGCGGCCGTTGCCCGTGGGCTTGACTCCGTAGTAGTCCGCGCTTATGCGGTCGTGCAGGTAGGAGTTCAGCACGCCGTCTCCGACCATCACCGTGTACTGTCCGGGCACGCCCTCGTCGTCGAAGTTCAGGGCTCCTCTGTTCCCTCGGAGCGTCGCGTCGTCCACGATGGTTATGCCCTTGGGACAGACGCGTTTGCCGAGCTTGTCCGAGAAGATGGACTGGTGCTTGCGGTTGAAGTCGGCCTCGAAGGAGTGTCCCATCGCTTCGTGCAGCAGTATGCCGGAGGCTCCGGCTCCCATCACGACGCTCATTCTGCCTCCTTTCGGGCGGCGGGCTTCGAAGCTCGCGTCCACACCCGCGACCGCCTCGCTGATGAGAGCTTCGATGAGAGCGTCGTCTATCATTTCTGCACCCTTGCTGAAGCTTCTGGACGAGGTTCCCGTCTCGCGCCTGTCGCCTCTGCGGAAAACCGCCGAAACGGAGATGCTCCCCATAGGGTGCGTGTCGTATTTAAGCTCCTCGAAGGAATTGAACATCAGCAGATCGCGCATCTGCGAGGAGAAAACCACCATCACTTTTTCCGTGGAACTTTCGCGGGCGCGGATTCCCCGGTCGATCCTCTCCAGGACGCTCAGCATCTGCGACTGGGCGCATTCGCGCCAATCCTGCTTTACCGGGTAGCGGTCGGCTGCGGGGTTCGGGGTGCCGAAATACCGGCAGGCGGGAGAGACCGGCCTGTCCGGGAGTGGGGAGGTGCAGGCTTGAGAAAGCGGTCCGGGGGTGTCGCAGGGCGCGAATGCCGGGTCGGGGGAGCCGCAGGCTTGGGAAAGCGGGCCGGGGGTGCCGCTCGCCGCTGATGCCAGGCCTGCTTTTATCGCTATGCCCCGGCTGATGCTCGCCGCGGCCCTCGCCGCTTCCAGCATCGAGGGCATATCGGTGCTCTCGGAGTAGGCGTAGCCGGTCTTGTCGCCTTTCAGCACCCTTATGCCGACCCCGAAGTCCACGAGAGTCCCGCCGGAGGAGACGCTTCCGTCCCTGAGTACCAGCGAGTTCTGGAAGGTGTTCTCGAAATACAGGTCGCAGTAGTCTCCGCCGCTACGCATCCCTTCGCCCACCAGCTCTTCCAGCTGCCGGGTCGTTACCGAGAATATGTCGAAGTAATATTGTCTGTCTTTTATCATCTTTATGTTTTTTGCGCTGTGGGGTTTGGCTTTATTTCTTTGCGCTTTCGCGCTTTCGCGCATTCGTGCTTGCGAGCTTTCGTGCTTTTGCGCCTTTCGTGCTTCCGTGCTCGGGCCGCCCTTTCTGTCCCGGTCAATAGCTGCCGTCTTCAGGGTAGGCCATACTCCAGATCAGCGCGAATTTGTCCGTGTCCTTTATCATCGTGCTGCCGTCCGTCCCTTCCGCCACCACCTTGAACGGGGGCTTGGAATTGTCCGCGAGAATCCAGCGGTCGCACAGATGCCTGTAGTCGTGGAAGAAGTACTCCAACCCCTTGCTGTAACGCCTCCGTATGGTCTCCTCGGGAATGTCGTGCCCTCCGGTGGAGACTCTGTCCCGGACCCTCTGTATGGCAAGTTCCGGCGAGTTCAGCCAGAGATAGATGACTGTGACGCTGTAGCCGTTGTCCTGGGCCTCGGAGACCATCTTCAGCAGTGACCGCGTCGCAAGCGTCGTCTCTATACCGAAATCCAGACGGTGCCCGAACATAAACCTTATCTTCATCAGCATATATCTGCTAGCCGAAATCGAGGCCGCAGACGGGTCGAAGGGTGAGAGGCTTTTCGCGAACTCGTCGGAATTCACGAATTCGTGGCAGTTAAGCATTTCGGGCAGAATGGAGTAGGAGGCGGTCGTCTTGCCCGCCCCGTTGCATCCGGATATGATGAACAGCCTAGGCATCGCAGTTCTGTCTGTCCGATCCGCTCACGCCGTAGCCGAAAAGGGCGAAGTCGCCCAGGCACGGGTCTTCCGGGAACACCTCGCGCAGCCGCTCCGTTATCTCCAGAGCGGTGTTAAGGTCTTTCTGACGTCTTGCGGTAAGGCCCAGCTCCAACGCCCACCTGTGGACGTGGACGTCCAGAGGTATCACGAGGGTTTTTCTGTCGCTGTGTTTCCACACTCCCAGATCCACTTTCCCGTCGTCGCGGACCATCCATCGGCGCAGGAGATTTATCTTTTTGTCCGGGGCCCTGGGGTCTTCCTTGCTGCCGAATATCGTGGTCCTGAACTCTTTCCGGTCCAGCCCCTCCAGGCTGTCGTGCCAGCTGTACCACTCTCGCAGGCGCCGGCAGATGCGGGCGGCTTCAGACCATTTCACGGTCCTGTGCAGCGACTCTCCGTCATTTCTCCAGTCTCCCGCCATCACGTAGGCCTCCGGCCTCCAATCCATCTCTTCGAAGAGCCTTTCGCAGTCGCGGACTATCAGGGCGCGTCTGCCCCAGGCCAGATGCGCGGCGAACACCGCTGCAATCTCCACATCCCGGAGTGTGGCGTCGCCTTCCTCCATCTTGAGGGCGAATTTGCGGGGAAAGATTATGGGGTCTTCCGTAAAATACCTCATATCATTATATTTCTCCGCCCATCCGATAAGCTTTTCTCTCGTCTTCGCGTCCATAGCCTTTCCTTTTTCCCGTTTCCACAAATATATGGTAATTCCGGCTCACCTGCAAACTTCCGTGTCTGATATGATGTAAATTCCTGCTATGAGGG